>JAYSVN010000038.1:0-13824 GCA_043718505.1 Minisyncoccota bacterium
CTTATCTCCTCTCGAAAATTTTTACTATCTATGAGGAGATATGTAAAGCCGGCTGACAAAACAAAAAACAAAGCTCGTAGATACAGAGTCTTGGTAGTCACGTATGGGAAGAGCACGTTGCTGCTGATGACAATCGGCGTGAGAGCAACAAGGAGGAGAATCCATTTCAGGGCGTTTTTCATCTCAAGTACTATAGCAAAACGAATACAAAAAACCACCCTTTCGGGTGGTTTTTTGCTTCGAATTTACGTTTCGAGAGACGAATTAGTTGGACTCTCTAATTATGAGTGAATCGAGTAACTATTAGCTGGGAAGTTATAGATACTTGAGCCAGTAGCGTTAGTACCGTTACCAGCAACATCGTCCCAGTTAAAGCCAGAGGCTGTAGCTGTCGTTGAAACTGTTGGAGTACCACTTGCTGCTGCTGTACCACCGACTGTAGCGTAGATGCTAAATGTCTTTGATGTACCGCCTGCAATCAAGTAACCGTCACTGTCTGTGTTTGATTCAGCTGGGACAGAGTCACTACCACTGTTGTTAGTGAGACTATCAGCGAATTCACAAGTGATCGTAGCGCCAGAGATTCCACAGTCAGATGTCGTGATCGCTGTAGAGCCATCAGCAATGTAGATTGCTGTAAAGGCTGCTGTAGTGATACTTGATGAACCTGCTGTAAGAACAATGTCGTTAACCTTAATACTTCCGGCTGCATCTGCAGCAACGGTGACTTCACCGATCTTATTGTTAGCAGAAAGAGTAAGGCCGCCGTTTGCTGACGTTGTACCAGCACCCGTTATTGTAACTGTAGGCTTTGAACCGACGAGTGTCATCTGGTTCGCTGCTGCTGGAGTTACTGCAGCTGCTGAAGTGGTTGTGCCAATCACAGATTTAACATAGGTAAGGTATACCGTTGATGTTGAACCTGAAGCGAGAGCACCTGTAACACCGTTAGCTGGGCTGTAAGTCATGTAAGCATCTGCCTGAACACCACCTGTACCGTTTGGTACGCTGATACTAAGACCAGTGAGGTATGCAAGACCCTGTGGAGTAACAGTGTCACTGCTTGCATGTGTTGCAGCAGAACCTGAAATCGCACGAGTAACAGTAAGTGTCGTTGATGACGGTACTGCTGTTACGAGCACGTATTCACTGTTGATCTTAAGGAGTGAACCAACTGGAATGTTTGTTGTTGAAGCAACAGTTGCAGTTGTTGCAGCAGTTACCATCTGAGCACTAAGAGTAGTGGTTGATGGAGTAACGACTGAAGCAGACTGTGAACCAACTTTGATGCTTGAAACTGTTCCTGATGCACTACCGATAACTGCGAACTTGAGTTCAGAAATTGTTCCTGAGCCATTTGTTGCTGTGAAGCGGTATGAAGCCTTTGAAGCGTCAGCTGCACTCAAAGCTGTCGCTACGAACTGCGCTGCAGTTGAAGACGAAGCTACGAATGTTGGAGCTGAGACTGAGCCTGCACCAAGAGTAATTTGCTGTCCGGTTGTAGCTGAACTTGGAGTAACCGTCACATTTGAGGTTGCACCAAGAGCTGATGGAAGCAAGGTTGTTACAACTGTACCTGAAGCTGTTGCGCCGAGGTCAGCAAAGATATCAATAGTCTTTGAAGAACCTGCTGCGATTGTGAAGTCAACATTAAAGGTATTAGCTGCAGTTACACTGCCCTGCGGTGTAGAACCTGATCCAGATGTTTCGCTTGTGCGAAGGTTGGAGAAGTTCGTAAGAGCTGGAGTAGTGCTTGACGTAAGAACGGTTGTACCGTCTGTTGTCATGCCAAGAGCGAGGCTAGTCACACGAACACCTTCAGATGAACTCTGATTTTGAAGTGTGAATGAACCGATCTTAACATTTGCTGTGTTTGGACTCATTGTCTGGTTAGTGTAAGAACCGTTCTTAGCAACAACCAATTGACCAGTCTGGATAGTCAAACTATTACCAGTAACGGCAACAGCTGGAAGACTAACTGACTGAAGTGAGGTCATACCTTGAGCATTTGAAGAACCTGCGTTAACCGTGACAGCGATAGTACCACCAGTGTAATTCTGGTTTGTACTGTTCTGAAGGTCACCGCGAACTTCAAAAGTAGTGTCAGAACCTGCTGGGATAATCATAGAAGATCCGAGCTGGAAGACTACTGCACCTGAAGTGTAGTTAGTGCTTGAACCAACCTGAGCTCCGTTGTAGTACAAAGTCAAGTTGTTGAAGTTTGTTGTTGAACCAGATGCAGTTATACCACTAGTGATAGCAGGAGTAACTGAAATGTTCATAACTTTAACATCTTCACCGTAACCACGGATTTTGAATTTACCGATAACTACGTTTGATGCACCGCCAGTAACGTTAGTTACTGTCTGGAAAGTTGGATCAACAGCGAAAGTAGCAGAACCAGCATTTACGCTGATTGTTGCACCCTCACTGATTGAGAAGGTTGAGCTTCCACCAACTGTAACAATCGGATTCACACCGAGCTGACTATCTGTTGTCATCAAGTCAGAAGCGTTTTGGAGTGAAAGGTAGAAAGTACGAGCTGAGCCGCCTGAAACATCTGCGCGGACTTCAACAGTGTGAGAACCGGTAGAAAGAGCCATTGGTGCACTTGTCATGTCAAAAGTGACATAGCCATTTGCACTAACTCCTGTTGCTGTACCAGCCTGAATACCATCAACATAGAGCTTCACATTTGTGAGAGAGCCTGTTGCGGCAGAGCCGATGTAACGAAGAGTCAAGCCCTTAAGCCAGACAGATCGTGTTGAAATCTGAACTGGAACTGACCATACAGTGTAACCAGTTGTTCCAGCATTAATTGTTGGAGCGCCGATAACATTGTTGTATGAAGCAGAACCTGAGTCAGGATTAGCAGAGAGGCTTTGAGCAACGATAACACCTGCGAGAATACCAGTACCATCAGTGATAGACATGATATTACCAGCGAGGCTTGCAGTCATAGCCGTACCGTTAACTGTGTAACCTGTAAGAGTTACGCCAACAGCCTGACCTGAGTATGTAGCACCTGATGGGATGTCTGCGCGAACTGCGATTGTAGCTGAACCGTTAACAGCGATGCTAAGACCGTTGAAGGTAATAACGCCGTTTGAGTTAACAGAAGCTGCTTCGCCTACGCGAGTTGCACCCTGGTAGAGGTATACACTCTGAAGAGCTGCGTTTGCAGAAACACCAGTGCGCTGAAGGGTCACGCTTGTGACTGTACCATTACCTGTGAAGGTAAAGTGAGCCATATCAGCTGATGAACCTGTAACGATAGTATTTGCTGCAGGATTGTCAGTAGCGAGCATTACTCCTACTGGACCTGTTGGGTTTTGAGTTGTACCTCCGTTACAAGCCTGACCCGTGATTGGGCTAAAGCCTGCAGTTGATGTACAGCCAGGTGGGAGACTACCAGTGTTAGTAGTTCCGCAACCATTAGTATTCATCTTATCGCGACTGCGTGGACCAAAGACGCCATCTGCTGTGAGAGACATCTTAGCCTGCCATACTTTGACTGCTGCACGAGTCTTACCTGCGAATGTTGAGGTTTCCATACCTGGAGAACCTGCACCGACAGTGTGGACCCTAGTATCAGCACACAAGTTAAGAGCCTTTTGGAGCTCCATAACCTGAACACCACGTGAACCCATTTTCAGAGTTGGAGCAGTGAACGTGTATGCATTTGCAGAGCGTACGCCAGCGAAGGCGAAAGCGAATGCTACCAAACCCAAAACCACTTTCGCGGAATTAGATTTAAGAAATTTAGACATAATATTTATAATATTGATGCACGTTATATGAATTTCGACGTGCTCATAGCATTTAAGTTATTGAGCAAGATTCACAGTATGCATGTAAAGAATTAATTTAAGAATTTTTTAATCCCTAAATTGAACTCAGTTTTGTTGAATTATTTTTATTGAGAACAATTCAAAACTCGAAACCAATTACGCTATCTATAAAGATATATAGAACATGTAACTGATATCTGCCTTGTCGACAGGGCCGATAAAGGCCGACCAAAATACAAAACAAAAAGATTGACTACTCTTCGGTATCAAGTTTCGTCAACCTATAGATTTGTCAATGATCGAACCGTTTTTGTAACGTACAGAACACAATAATACCGGGGTCCTATCTCCCGATTGCGCCTTTACGTTAACAGGCATATTAGCACGAGACAGCTTTTGCCGCCAGTAATATGCTTCGCCAATTATATGGCCTAATTCATTAGTTACCAAACGATAACCTGTGGATTAAGCTTTAAAAATCAGCGTTTTCTCCAGCCATGCATTCCGCGAACGGAATGAGACGCATGACGTGCACTAATGATGACGGTAGATATATAAAGAGAGTGACACAAAAATCAATAAAAAACACAACACGGATTTGTCAAACCCAGCTTATTATAAATGCCTATTATAATTAATTGCTGATGTCTTTGAGGCGATACATGCTCCATCGTCTTTCACCAATTCGTTCGATTGTGCCTTCATCTATGAGCGTCTGCAAATCTCGCTGTATAGTCTTAAAGGACACATCAGGAAACTCGGTTTTAATTTCAGTAATATTTAGAGATCGCTTATTTTTTAAAGCTTTAATGATCTTTATTTTACGGTCATTAGTAACTGTGGATTTGTCCTTTAGATTAATATGCTGACCAAAAGAGGGAGAAAGGGTTTTATTAAGGACATTTATTGCTAATGGCCCATGTCCTTTATCAAGAATGTCCTTTATATGTCCTTTATAGTTTTCTGTTGTCTTTAGAGGTTTTTCTTCCGATTGGTCTTTTAGAATACTTTCGATATCAACAAGTCCGCCTCGGCGTGACTCATAACTACCACCGAGAGCCATGAGCTCAAGCCGAAGTATCCTGAAGTTCATCTCCGAGACAAGAAAGAGGGTAACGCCGACTTCCAGATAAGAAATGATCTTCTTGATGAGCGTCATAACTTCGTTTGTTCGACGATCATAACTATCGCCCCTCTGTCCCGCAATATCGTTTGTAACGGACAAAAGCATCAAGCCAGCTTTCCTTATTTCCTTTTGTAGTGGCTCTTCAGATGGCAGTATATTGGACACTATGTAGAGTGCCGCAACAATATTACCTGCCCGTTTAGCTGACTGAGCAAGGGATTTATCCATAGTTTCAAGGGAGTTTTTGACATGTCCTTGAGAATGACTGATGGCTTTTATAGAATTGTCCTTTTGGGGGTCCATATAATTGTGAGAATGTCTCTTATGTCCTTTATTATAACTATAGGACATTTTTTAATCAATGTTGCTGATAACTTCCTGAGGGTCTCTCGCACGCTTGATCGAAGCGATCAGGCGCGAGAGGTCGGGGTTTTCGTAGCAACCAAAAACCCCGACCCGAAGGAAGTTACCGGCAACATTGTGTTACAATATTACTTACGTTATGGCAAAAAAACCCAAGGAAAAAGAGAAGCATCAAAATTCAAAAAAGAAAAGTAATGACGTTTCTGAAAACGGTTTTAAACATGAGACTAAACAAACTATTTATGCCATCGTGGCATTTTTCTTTGCCGCTTTTTTTATTATTGCGGCCTTCGGGGGAGGGGGTATTGCCGGCAATGGCGTCTACGGCGCACTTTTTAAATTATTCGGTGTTGGTTACATTTTTCTGCCTATTGTTTCTATTTTGCTTGGTATATCACTCGTTGGTGAATATCGTCCGAAAGTTTCAGTACAACATCTTATTGCTTCGTTACTTTTTTTACTCTCAGCACTTTCTATAATAGATATCGCGTCCGTCGCCCATGCGGCCGGGCAAGTGGGTAGAGCAGTAGCATATCCTTTTTTGCATCTCTTTGACGCCAACCTTTCTATTTTGCTTTTTGGCGCGCTGGTTATTATTTCACTTATTATGATGTTTGATACCAGGCCGGCGCTCATGCCTTTTTTCAGGCAGATTTGGCAATCGATCTTTGGTAAGAAAGAAGCAGTTGTTAGTCCTGTGATTACCGCCGCCGAAGAAAGTAAGATAGACGCCATCGCGGCCAAAGAAACTGCCCGAGTAGAGGAGTCGCGGCCCGGAGAAAAAGATGAGCCGAAGAAAAAGAAAGAAGATGAAATGTCCGGCTTTCAAATTGCCAGTATCCGCCGTGCAAGTGCATATACTCCGCCACCACTTTCATTACTTGAAGGCGATCGCGGTAAAGCTAATGTTGGTGACATTAAAGGTAATGCCAACATCATCAAACGTACGCTCGCTAACTTTGGTATTCAGGTTGAAATGGATGAAATTACGGTTGGTCCGTCTGTTACTCGTTATGCGCTCAAACCAGCCGAAGGCGTGAAGCTTGCACGTATTGTTGGTTTGCAAAATGATTTGGCACTGGCGCTCGCAGCGCATCCAATTCGTATTGAAGCTCCGATTCCAGGGAAGTCACTTGTCGGTGTTGAAATTCCGAACAAAACCAAATCAACTGTCGGCTTGGCATCGCTTCTTGCGGATAGTGAATACAAAAATTCCGACAAGCCGCTTTTTATGGGTGTTGGTCGCGGACTTTCCGGGCGGGCCAAATTTATTAACTTGGCTAAAATGCCGCACATGCTTATTGCCGGAACAACTGGTGCCGGAAAATCAGTGACGATTCATACACTAATTACATCGCTTTTGTACCGCCTTGGCCCGGAAGATTTGCGCTTCATTATGATTGATCCGAAACGCGTCGAGCTTACTTTATATAATAAAATTCCGCACTTGCTCACACCTGTTATTACGGATGCTAAGAAAGCTATTTTATCGCTCAAATGGGCAGCCAAAGAAATGGAGCGACGTTACAATATTTTGGAAACAGAAGCCGTTCGCGACATTGATTCGTACCATAAACTTATTGCCAACAGAAAAGCAAAAGAGGGTGAGGACATTGATCGCATGCCATTCATCGTCATTATTTTGGATGAGTTAGCGGATATTATGTCATCATTTCCGCGCGAACTTGAAGCTGCTATCGTTCGTCTGGCTCAAATGTCACGTGCTGTTGGTATTCACCTTATTCTTTCAACCCAGCGTCCGGAAGTAAACGTCATCACTGGTCTCATTAAAGCTAACGTTCCGGCCCGAGTTGCGCTCAAAGTTTCTTCGCAAATTGATTCACGAACCATTCTTGATACCGGTGGCGCCGAAAAATTGCTCGGTGCCGGTGATATGTTATTTATTTCAGGTGAATCATCTCAGCCGGAACGTATTCAGTCTGCCTTTATTACTGAAGAAGAAGTGAAGCGTGTGGCTGCCTGGCTTGGAAAAACATATGAGAATGAAGTTATTGGTGATATCGCACTCACAGGAACACCGAGCGTCGATAAATCTATTTTTGAAGCTACACTTGACTCTGATAGCAACGAAGACGATGATGAAATGTATGAAGCAGCCAGACAGGCTGTCATAGAAGCTGGCAAGGCCTCAACTTCGTACCTTCAACGCAAATTAAAACTTGGCTACGCCCGTGCAGCAAGACTTATGGATATTTTGGAAGAGCGCGGCGTTGTTGGTCCGGCTGATGGCGCTAAACCTCGTGAAGTTATGGAAAAAGGTATTGCTGAAGAAAATAAGGAATTTGGCGGATAAAAAATCTAATATATGATTGATCCAAAGAAATTCATCCGAATATCGCTTATTGCCGTCCTTTTTTTAGGCATTTTTGCTTATGCCTACTATAGAAGTAAGGATGCTATTTTTGGTATTACAATTACGTCCTCGGTCGCTGACGGTGCAACACTCGAAAATAAACTCCTTACGATCACAGGCAATGCTATCCATGCTTCCAAATTTACAATCAACGATCGTGAACTTCTTTTGGATAAAAATGGTAATTATACAGATACATTGCTCCTCCAAGATGGCTATACTATACTTGAGCTGGAAGCGAGTGATAGATTTGGCAGAACAAAAACTAAAACGCTTCATTTGTACACACGACCAAATAGTACTGTCGTAACGCCGAGCCCGGAAGTACTTTAGTTTACTGTGTGTTGTAGTTTTTTCTTTATTATTTCTTAAAAATAATTTTATGTCCGCGGTGTAGAATACTGACAGCGTTATTTGTGATTATACAGAGTAATTTTTAGCAGCTAATACATTAATTTATATGGCAAAAAAACAAAAAGAAGCAAAAGCAAGCGGTGGAGCGATTGATGATGCAATTAAATCCATACAGACAAAATTCGGTGAAGGTTCAATCATGAAGCTCGGTGATGCACCGAAGGTTAATGTTAATGCTATTCCGACAGGTTCGATTGGTCTTGATATCGCGCTTGGCGTCGGCGGTTTACCGCGCGGCCGTATTATTGAAATTTTCGGACCGGAATCTTCCGGTAAGACAACTCTTGCTCTGCATGTTGTTGCTGAAGCTCAGAAACTCGGCGGTATTTGTGCTTACATCGACGCTGAACATGCCATGGATCCTGAGTATGCAGGCAATCTTGGTGTCAAAACAGCCGAACTTCTCATTTCTCAACCAGATACGGGTGAACAAGGGCTTGAAATTGTAGAATCACTCGTGCGGACCGGCAAGATTGATGTCATTGTTGTTGACTCAGTAGCTGCTCTTACTCCAAAAGATGAAATTGAAGGGGATATGGGTCAGCAACATATGGGTAAGCAAGCTCGTCTCATGTCGCAGGCACTTCGTAAACTCACTGCCCTGGTCGCCAAATCAAATACAGTAGTTATATTCATCAACCAAATCCGTATGCAAATCGGTATTATGTTCGGTAATCCCGAAACTACACCAGGTGGTAAGGCTCTCAAATTTTATACATCAGTTCGTCTCGACATTCGTCGCATTGCCCAAATTAAAAAAGGTGAAGAAGTTGTCGGCTCACGTACACGTGTCAAAGTTGTCAAAAATAAAGTCGCGGCACCATTTAAACAAACTGAATTCGATATTATCTATGGTGAAGGAATTTCTCTCGAAGGTGAAATTATGGCTCTTGGTGAAAAACTTGGTGTTATCGAAAAATCCGGAGCTTCATATACGTACATTCCGCCGGAAGCAGAAAAAGGTGAGAAAGGAGACAAGGCCGTCAAAGAAGCCGACAAAATTCCTCTGGCCCGCGGCTATGACGCAACACGTCAGGCTTTGCGCGAAAATACCAAACTTCGCGACCAAATTTTGAAAGTAATCAGAAAACGCATGAAAGAAGTGGTTTCTGAAAGTAGCGCAGAATAGGCGTAAAATAAACCGTAAATAAACTAATTTGCCTTTAAACATCCACGAAAGTCCCCTATTTGGGGCTTTTTTGACATTATTGGCGGAGTATGTTAATATTAGTTGAACCCAAATAAGAAATATATGCTCTTTAGACAACGTATTCCCGCCGACAGTCGTTTGGAAGAAGCAGTCCATTCGATTATTGCCCAAAGATTGCCGATGGAGCTCGATAGCTGCATTGATGCACTTGCTTACGCTGCCAGGTATGATGTTTTGAAATCTCACCTGGCATGGTCACCTCCCCAGAGATCGATGTTCGAATTCGGTCCCCTGGCTTACCTGGGATGTGATACCTTCACCGATCACTTCAAAACATATACTGAACGTCGTGAATTCTGGATCGCGCAAGGTAAATTATATCCGGAAGCGGTTGTACGATTCTCATTTAATAGGCTCTACAAAGACCGGATTAATGCTGTACTCAACTATGTGACGCATTTCATGAATGATGTCTTTGTTACTAAAAATTTGGTAGCACGAGTTAAGGAATTGTATGATCACCTCGATCCGGACAGTTGGTATGATTACGAACATGCCAAGCCAAAGGTAAAGCTTGAAATTGCCGCAAGAGTGACAGAGCTCGCAAGAGCCATTCTTGAAATAGAATTACGTAATGAAATAAAATTCTCTCAACTAAACTGAGGAACACAGCACCCCAAAGTATCGGGGTGTTTTTTTATGCCCATGCAATTTGCCTTTTTTAGTCTCCTTGGCTATACTCACTTCCATGGCACTACTCGCCTACAATGAAATAAAAGAAAAAAAGATCATTCTGCACAATGATGAACCTTGTGAAGTCGTTGAAAGTCACGTCGCTCGTACTCAGCAGCGCAAGCCGCAAAATCAGGTCAAACTTCGCAGTCTTTTGTCGGGTAAAACATTTGCTGCTACTTACCATGTCTCTGACCAAGCCCCTGAAGCTGACATTTTGAAGCGCGAAGTTAAATTCCTCTACCACAATCGCGGTGAGTTTTGGTTTTGTGATATCGACAATCCTGCCAACCGATTCAAGATCGAAGAAAAATTACTCGGCGACAGTGTGCGTTTTTTTAAGCCAAATGAAATCGTCACTGCCCTTGTGTGGGACAATGATGACGAAGAACAAATCATTAGTGTCAAACTACCGGTCAAAATGACATTTGAAGTTAAAGACGCCCCGCCCGCTATCAAAGGCGATACCCGCACCGGCGGCAATAAAGTTGTTACACTCGATAACGGGGCCACGATCAATACTCCCCTTTTCATTTCTGTCGGTGACAAAATTATCGTCAATACAGAAACGGGAGAATACGCGGAAAGAGCTTAGTGAAGAGAAACATTTTTAAAAAGAAAAAAGACCCGTGTATGCGGGTCTTTTATTTTATTTAATCCATCCTTGTTCTCTTGCTACTTCTAGGCCAATTGTTTTTTCAGCTACATAAAAAAGAATTTCCGGCAAAATCTCCATTTCCAGGGAGGCTCCATGTTGCCTCATGAGTTCTCGGATCTCGTTTACAGATTTTTTTCCAAAGTTCCTGAATTTCATATATTCCTGTACTGAGAATCCGAGCATTTGCCAACCATACTCAATATCTACTCCACATCTTAGACAATTCAGTGCACGTACAGAAAGGTCAAAGTCAACAATCGGCTTTAAGAGAAATGTTATGAGTTTGTCTCCGGCTTTTTGCCTCATTTCAATCTCAGCCATCTTTTCCTTTGAGAGTTTAAACTGATCCTGTAAATCTGGATTTACATTTAAGAGAGCAACAACCAAGTCATCGGGTATCTCTTTATTGTAATAAAGCCCTGCAACGACTGCAGCTAATTGCATTGCTGCCCGCTGTCCGTTTTCGGCTTTCGATACCAAATTTGCATTCTCCTCACGCAAGATTGCATATGCTTCATGCAGCTCCAAAAGCGTGTCGCTTGTAAGATTCCAGTATGTGAAATCGTAGGTACGGATCTTTTCTTTGTCTCCATAAGAAAAATAGAATTTATCACGTATACGACGAATACCTCGGTTATACAGCGTCTGTTTGTATGCGTTTGTTCTTTCAGCTAACTGTGGCAACACAAGCTGTTCCGGAAAATCAAGTTTACTCTGAATTGCGGATCTCTGATAATCTGGTAGGCCCGAAAATTCTTTCATTATTCTTTCGGCTAATTTTTCCGTTACAGGCATACCGATCCATTCTCTTTTTTTCATCAAGATCGTGTCGATTGCTTTTTTGAGGGTAGTTGAAGGTCTTGAAATTTCTTCTGCTGTAGGCATGAATTTTTCCGGATACTTATGAATCAGCTTCAGGCAATCCGAAAATAATATTTTGCCAGGCGACGAAGACCTGTGGTAAGGATAACGATCAAGCCTAAGGTCGTCATGGTACGGATGAGTGTAATCCCAATTCGTACCAAAGACTTCATCAACAAGCCTTCGTTCATGCAGTTTAACTTTTTCATCATAGGTTTTTTCACAGAAATCCAGAACTTCTGTAATGACACCGTGGCAATAGGCAATGCATCGCTCGATCTTAAGATAATCAGACATCGCTTTTTGCATTTTTCGAATATCTGCTTCTTGTACTCCCAGCGACATAGACATTTCAATCGGTTCAACGACACTCCAGCCATAGAGCTTAAAGAGTTGGAGTTTGAGCTCGCTGCGAGTAGTCTTGGGTCCTGCGCCAGCAAGCGCTTCTTTAGCAGCTTTAGTATATTTACGGAGCGTATTTTGATTCACGTCAAATATCTTTGCGATTATGACGAAGGGTATGCCCATTTCGAGGCACATTCCTGCAAACAGGGCCTTTTCATTGGTGATTCTTCTTTTATTCATTTTTTAAGTGTTTTTCGTTTTTTATTATATTAACATTTTTTTTATAAAAGTCAATGTTGGGCAAATTAATACAAAATAAAAACTCTCGGTTTAGGCCGAGAGCTTGGTAACTGTTTTTTGTTTCAATGATTTGAACTTCATCCAAAATTCGATAATAAAATAATACTTGCCGCGGATTTTTCTGACCAGAACCATGAATTCATTTGTGCGAAGTGCGCGATAGGCAGCCAGATCATAACCAATGAGATTTTTTGGCTCGAGCCTTTTTGTTTCGTACTTTTCTTTAAGTGCACGTAATTTACGGGTTCGATAGACTTGTATGTCCTTATTCCCTTTTCTGATCTCCAGTTCTTTTTTGACTTCTTCCTGATTAATATCCTGTGCAGCGAACACAATTTTTTCAGAATGATCTTCAATCTTGGCATCAAGCATGGCTTTGGTCAGATCTTTGTATGTAACCGACGCCATATCAAAGCGTGTCATACCAAGAATCATTTTAGCACTCTCTGCATCTATCGGACATCCTATGCTGATAACTTTTTCCTTAATATATACCCGGAACTTACCGTCATATTTTTTATTCGCTAACATAATCTTAATCATATGTTCGGGAGGCGTATAAAGGTATTGTTTCCTGCCGGTACATGTATCGAGCGAAACTTGAGTAGGCCCGGGACCATCCATACCTGAACCAGGATCACTATTGCTTAAGGTCGTTCTCACTGCTTGTTCAACATCGTCATCGTGCGTAGTGAGATACCACAGAAGGTCATTTGGATTTATTGCTATATTCATTTTTTAACGTTTTCAACATTATACCACATAATAGAAAAAACGCACATTCTGCAAATTACAGTGATGTGCGCTCTTTCTTTTATATTCTTTACTATTTTTGCTTCAATGTTCCTTCAAGTCGGCTACTTTATGATAAATGGAATAAGTCCCATAAATCGTGCACGCTTAACCGCGAGGGAAAGCTTGCGCTGATTCTTTGAAGAAAGACCCGAACGCTTGCGCGACGTAATTTTGCCGCTTGGACCGAGGAACTTCTTCAAAATATCGATGTCTTTGTAGTCGACATGCTTGATATTGTTAGCTGAAAAATAATCGTGTTTCATAAATGACATGTAATTTTATTCTTGATTAATTAATTTTGATTTCTGTAATTGCTATAATTAAAAGGGTATATCTTCGAGATTGTTGTCATCAGCCGGATATTCGATAGTATCAAATCCGCCATCTTCTTTTTCGGCCGGTGCTGCAGATTTTGCACCCGTGTCTCCCCCGTCATTTTCAGATTTCTGATATGAACCATTGCCGCCCGGACGACCGGTGCCGCTTGGACCAAATTGGAAATTTTCAATAACGATTTCAGTGCGGTAATTCTTCTTGCCTTCTTTGTCATCCCAACTGCGAGTTTGTAGTCGGCCTTCGACATAGAGTGAGCCGCCTTTTTTCATGTATTGAGCAATGAGTTCAGCAGGACGGGCGAAAGCCACAATGTTGTGATATTCGGTCGATTCTTTCTTGGCACCATCTTTGTCTTTCCAGACGCGATTAGTGGCAAGTGAAGCTGACATAACTTTGACACCCGACGGAAGCGACTTAAGCTCGGGATCGCGAGTAAGGTTGCCGATAATTTGAACTTTGTTGAGATACATATATTCTTTCGCTTTTTATTGCGTAATAAACTAGTAATGTCGCTGCCTGCCAAGGCGGTACAAGTAGTTTACTCTGTTACTGCGAGCTCTTCAAGTTTCTTCTCAATTT
>JAYSVN010000039.1:0-12500 GCA_043718505.1 Minisyncoccota bacterium
GCAGGCTTCCTCTATTTTCCGGTGGCGACAACACCGGTTCTGACAGCAACTGGAGGAGCTTTGCAGGTTGGTTTAAGCTGGACGGCTTCAGTAGGTACACTAGCCAATATTACTAACTATGAACTTGGCATATCAACTGTCTCGGGCGGGCCATATAACTTTCAATCAGTGGGTAATGTCACTTCCTATACCAAAACCGGACTTGCCGCCGGTACAACATACTATTTTGTAGTCAAAGCTTACGCTGGTTCGCTCTATATGATTAGCTCGGCGCAATCAAGTGCAGCTACGACTCCTGCCGCACCAAGCGGTGGTGGTGGAGGAGGTGGGGGCGGCGGAGGCGGTGGCGGGGGTGTTACACCTCCACCGACGACTGGCACTGGCGGGGCAACTGTAACTTTTTCCGGTAAAGCCTATCCGCAAAGCTCAGTTACCTTGCTCAAAGATGCGCAGATTATTGCTACAACAATTGCCGGCTCCGATGCTAGTTTCCAAATTAGTCTGGCTAACCTAAATGCTGCTAGTTATATTTTTTCTGTGTACGGAACAGATAGTCAGGGAGTACGCTCGTTGCCGATTTCATTACCGATTACCATTACTCAAGGAGCGACAGCAAATGTGACCGGCATATTTATCGCGCCGTCCATTTCAGTTGATAAAAGTCAGGTTAAAAAAGGTGATGACATTACCATTTTCGGACAAGCTGCCTCATCGGCGACAATAACTATTCAGGTTAATTCCGGTGAGCCGCAGTTCGCCCAGGCCAATGCAGATATCAACGGTATTTATTTACACCGCTTTGATACATCAAAACTTGAATATGGTTCTCACAATACAAAATCCAAAGCCTCGCTCTCGACGCAAATGGTCAGTAATTACGGTGCCAGTGCCGGCTTTACGGTTGGTAATCAAAATATAGAGAAAATAGCCGGTGCCTGTACAAAAGCTGACCTCAACTGTGACCGTAAAGTTGATATTTTAGACTTTTCAATTGCAGCCTATTGGTATAATCGTCCACTTTCGGCAACATTTAATGAAATTGAAAAAGGTAAACTCAGCGGTGACGGTAAAATCAGCCTCGTCGACTTCTCAATTATTGCTTACTATTGGACAGGATAGGAACCAGCGGGCTGAGGTTTTAAATGGATAAAAAAATTATGAAATTTTCATCAAATAAAAATAAATTTCTTAAGCAAACAATTTTTATTGTCTTTTTTTCTTTGCTGTTCAGTATGAATTTTTCACTGCACGCAAATGCCGCTGAAATTTTCTTTGGTACGCATGAAAAAGAAGTCGGCGTCGGCCAAACATTTGAAGTCGGCGTTTTTCTGCAGACTGCAAAAGAGTCGGTAAATGCAGTCTCAAGCACTATTACTTTTCCAAAAGACATGCTTACTGTGTCTGACATTCGTGATGGTAATTCTATTATTAATATGTGGATTGAAAAACCGAAAATTGCTGCGGACGCAGCAACAGGCGCAATTACTTTTTCCGGCATCGTTCCGGGCGGCTATACCGGTGATCAGGGCTATCTATTTTCAATTATTTTTACTGCGCAAAAGGCCGGCACTATCAAAGTTAGCGCCAGCAATGAATCAATCCTTTTAAATGACGGAGAGGGAACAAGTGCCTCAATTACCAAAGCTCCGCTTAATTTTACAATTACTCAGGAAGTTACTACCCCAAATTTTACACCGCCTGAAGACATCATTCCTCCTGAATCTTTTACTCCAAAAGTTACTCACGATCCAAGTCTCTTCGACGACCAGTACTTTCTGGCTTTTGTCACAGACGACAAACAATCGGGCATCGATCACTATGAAGTAAAGGAAGGCTTTTGGCACAAGTTCACAGCCGCAGAAAGTCCGTATATTCTCAAAAATCAGTCATTGACCTCTAAAATCAAGGTTCGAGCTATAGATAGAAGCGGCAATATTCGTACAGAAAGCGTGGCAGCAGCGCATATTGGGTATAAAACTGTCATATTCTTTAGTATACTGGTACTGTTCGTCGGCTTTTTGGCATACCGATTTTTCGTAGGCAAAAAGACCAGACGTAAATATCATGGTACGCACCGTTAAAGTATTTTTACTCGTCGCTCTTTTCAGCCTTCTGCCAACTTTTGCTCACGCCGCGACACTCTATTTTTCACCCGCATCCGGTACATATACGTCGGGTGATAGTTTTTCTGTTGTTGTTTATGTCTCAAGCACAGACCAGTCAATGAATGCCATGTCGGGAACTGTTTCATTTCCGAAAGATTCATTAACCGTAACCTCACTTTCAAAAAGCGGCTCAATTACGTCTCTCTGGGCGCAGGAACCAACATTTTCAAATTCAAGCGGCACCGTTACTTTTGAAGGCGTCATTCTCAATCCGGGGTACGTAGGCAATCGCGGAAAAGTTATTACTATCAATTTCAGAGCAAAAGGTACCGGCAGTGTGCCACTTTCAATTTCTCGCGGTTCTGTTTTGGCTAACGACGGTAGCGGCACAGAAATTTTTACCGGTTCAAGCGGTGCAAACTTCACTCTTGAAGCAACCAAACCAAAGCCTGAACCGACACCAGAACCTACGCCAAAACCCACTCCAACCCCGACTCCAAAACCAGAGCCGGTTGTAATACCAACTCCGGTGCCTGAAGTAGTGGCGCCGCCTGTTATTACTGAAACACCGACAGTGGTTCCTGTTGTGCCCGTGACATTTGATGAGCCATTCCATTTTTCACCGCTCTTTGTCATGTTCCTGATTCTGCTTCTTATTCTTCTTATCGCTTACATCTGGCATAAGTACTACGAATTGCGTATTTCAATTGATAACGAAACACTCGAAGAGCAGAAAGTCAGAAATCAGCTCTTTAGGTTTTTGAATATGGATATTGTTGAGCGCATGAAGATTATCAAGAAGCTCAAGCAGCACAAGAAACTGACCGCTGAAGAGAAGCGCATTGTTTTGGAAACCGAAAAGGAACATCAGAGAAGTTTTAAATAGAGATTTTACGCGGAAAAATTTGAAATTGAGAAAGATTTTATAGAGATATTTTTAAAATGAAAAAGTTCTTGCCCACATTCGCCATACTCTTTTACTTTTGCGCATCAGTATGCGGGGTTTTTTTGAGTAATGTTTTTACGGGGGATGCATTATTTGAGAATACCCGCATTGCGCAAGCTCAGAGCGGTAATATAAAAGCTTCAGACCTTGTCGCTCATTCTGAAATATCAGTTACACCTAAGTCAGGTATTTTTACTGAAGGTTCAACGTTTGAAGTACCTATATACATCAATACCAAAGGCCATAGTATCAACGCTATTGCGCTCACTATCGGTTTCGATGCCAAAAAACTAAGCATTGTCAGTCCTTCGGGAGGGAAGTCTATTATCGGACTCTGGGTTCAGCCGCCATCGTACGATAACGTCAAAGGCACCGTTACTATTGTCGGTACAATTCCTGGCGGGATTACGACCAATTCCGGCCTTGTTGTAACGGTGACTTTTCAAGCCAAAGCTACAGGACGAGCGGAAGTTAATATAAAAAGTGATTCAAGTGTTCTCTTAAATGATGGTCTTGGTTCTGCGACCATACTTGATTCAAGTAGAGGAGTATATGAAATTGTGCCGAAGCCGCCGGAAGGTGTTCACGTTTTTTCTGATACACATCCCTTTCAGGATCGCTGGTATAACAATAATTCACCGACTGTGGCTTGGGATATTGATCCGGGTGTGACTGCTTTTAGCTATGTTCTTGATACCAATCCAAATACTGTACCGGACAATACACAGATGGGACTTACAGCCTCAAAATCATTTGAGAAAATGAAAGATGGTTTGTGGTACTTCCATATAAAAGCTTTTAAAGCCGGCGGCTGGAGTACGACAAATCACTTTTTGCTTCGCATCGATACGACGCCGCCGGCAGAATTTTCACCTACAGTTGGCTATGTGACGTCGAGTGATTCACCGCGCTCACTTGTTTCCTTTTTTACAACAGACGGACTTTCAGGTATTGATCGCTATGAAATTGGTGTAATCGATAAAGTTCAAGCCGAAACAAGTTCGCCGGTCTTTATTGAAACTGAAAGCCCATACCAGTTGCCTTCGCAAACAATAAAAGACGCCCGAGTTATAATTCGCGCCTTTGACCATGCCGGAAATGTTCGCGAGGGCTTTGCAGATATTGCCGTGCCAAAACTTGTCTGGAAATTTTTGACCGATAATAAGATTGCGATTTTGTTAGGTGGCTTAGGTTTGTTTATTCTCTTCCTGCTTTTCCATTATCTCTTTGGTCACCACATCTTACGTCATACCAGAAATGTTTTCCGCCGCATCAAGAGGGAAGAGAAACTAGAAGAACTAAAAGAGCTTGAGGAAGAAATTCGGGAGGAGAAAGCGGAGGAGCTTCTTGAGGAGCGGCAAGAAGAACAACAGGAGCAGCAAGAAGAGCCGCATGAAATTCGACAAGAGTTAGCACATAGCGATATCGTTCAGCGTATACGTGAGAGAGCAGCGCAGCCTGTTATGACGCAGCATGTTGAAGTGCCACATATTGAAATACCACACGAAATGCCGCATACAGAGGTACCGCATATACAAGTTCCACAGGAACCAGCGCCGCAATTTACTATGCCGCAGCAGCAGCCAATTGTGCCGCAAAAACCTCCTGAAGCACCTCAGGCTGAAGTACCAGCCGTGCCGCCAATACAGCAGGATATTCCAAAAGGCTCGTTTCGTGGCAGCCGATTTATAGAATAATAGGCCCTCACTATTTCTTATGCGATTTTAGTTCTGTATCAAATCCAATTTTTCTTTTTGGTTTTTCTTCTTCAGTAATGAGTAGTCTAATCACCCTGAATATCTCTCTGAAATTAGTTTCATTGTTCTTTTCCATTTCTTCTACCTTTTCCCTCAGTTCTTTGTGTACTTCAATCATTTCGCGCAACTTAGTGAATATTCTAATTATTTGAATGTTAACTTGTATGGCCTTATCACTATTAAGAACACTGGAAAGCATAGCAATGCCTTGCTCGGTAAATGCTAGTGGTAGATATTTTTGATTACTCCCACTACCTTTTTTCAAGGTCGCAAATTGCGACCTTGAAAAAGACCGTGTCTCGTCCTTATTTAGTTGAAACATAAAATCTTCAGGAAATCTTTTTGCATTTCTTTTAACAGATTCATTAAGTCGTTTAGTTGCTACTCCATATAACATTGCCAAATCCCTGTCAATCATGACTTTTTTGCCTCGAATAATGTAGATTTTATCTCTGATAATCTCAATCGGTAAGGTCGTACTGCTTAGAATTTTCTTTTGCATCAATTAATCTTACTAATCGCATATGAAGAAAAAATAAAAATAGCATAAAGAAAATACCCACTATGTAATGGGTATTTTCAATCTGCGGACTGCTGGAGTTAAGTACCCATAAGTTCAAGTCTTGTAAGGGTATTATAGCATTTTTGAGAGTGTGCTATTGAGGCAAGTGAGTCGCTATTCCTAAAACCAAAATGAGACACCTGTCTATGTCTAATTTTTTGCAGGCAAAGTTGAGTACTCCGACGTTTACCATCAATCAAGAAATAAACGTTTACGAGGAATAGTCTAATTGTTGACGTGACGGGAGTCGAACCCGCTATCCCAAGCTGGTAAGGGTTGGGACCTAGACCGCTAGCACGCCAACGATACGGGCTACCTTTCCGCATCGTCCTTATTGTAGAAAAGTGAAATGAAGCCACGATCAAGAAGAGATAAAGAAAATATTAAATAATACAAAAGAAAACAGCTCCGCACGGAGCTGTTTCCGATCCCAACCCTTACCGAGAATTATTGTACATGAGGGTAAAATTTTTGCAATTATAATTACCTGAGTCATCCTATACTTTTTTTCAATGCGGAGGCGGTGAGATTCGAACTCACGGTCCCTTGCGGAACTCTCGTTTTCAAGACGAGTGCGATAGACCAACTCCGCCACGCCTCCCTGACAACAACTAGACTACTTCATTTTAAGTATTTTCTCAAGTCTTCATTATTCAGTTTTTAGTCCAACTATTCTTTATGAGAATGATCATGCCCGTGATGCGTATGTTCATGATGAGCGTGATGGTGATGTTCAGGCGTCACTTTTTCATTGCGGAAGAGATTTTTTAGTTTTAGCTTGATGACGAAGAAAAGGTAGATAATTTCAATAATACCAAGTGTTGAAACGACAAGAATAATAACAAACCAGGCCCTATCATTTCTGCGACTTGCGTGCCAAAGAGCGAGACCTTTCCAGAAAACGCTCCAAAGGACGAGCGCAATGAAAATTGCTGTACTCTGTGTGTCCTTCAAATTCATCAATACATCCATTGCTCAATAATAACGCACAATAGCCTTTGAGACAACAGGGTTGTGGATAGGCTATACTAATGCCATGAAATACCTCGGTATAGACTATGGCACAAAGAAAATCGGCTTGGCGGTCTCTGATGAAAACGGCAAAATAGCCTTTCCGCATTCTATTATTCCAACTGAAGGCAAGGATAAGGCTATCGAAAGCCTTATAGTAAAAGAGGGAATTAAGGAAATTGTTCTCGGTAAGTCTGTCGACCTGAAGGGGCAATCAAATAAAGTTCAAGAAGAAATAAACGATTTCACTGCCTATATCGGTATGCAATTTGGTCTGCCTGTTCACTTTGTTAAAGAGTTTTTCTCTTCAAGTGAGGCGCGCCATACTGTTAAAAATGAAAGGCAGAGAAATAAGCCAGTGGCCAATCCTCATCGCGAAGGCAAGAAAACCACTGGTAAAAGTGCTGAAAATAATGGGAATGTAGATGCGGAAGCTGCGGCTATCATTTTACAGCGTCACTTAGATACCATACAATTGAAGAACAAATGACCGAAGAACCCGTAAACGAAGAAAATAGTATAGAAGATCTCAAGATTAAGGAAGATCCCAAAATCAGCATTGATGATGTTAAAAAGCTGGAAATCAAAATAGGCACTATTTTGGAGGCTGTTGCCGTACCTGATGCTGATAAGTTGGTTATGTATAAAGTTGATCTTGGTGAAGCAAATCCCCGAACTATTCTCTCTGGCGTCCGACAATATTTTCCTGATATTTCAGTTTTAGTAGGTAAACAGGTGCCGGTCATTACTAACCTTGCCCCGCGTGCAATTCGCGGCATAGAGTCAAATGGTATGATTTTATATGTTACGAGTGATCCGGAAAATTTCACGACACTTGAGCCCGGTAAGAAGGTAATGCCAGGCACATCAATTACCTAGAAAAATTCTCCACGACTTGTACCTTAAAAAATTTCTAAAAAAATATGAAAAAATTATCAAATAACATTCATCTACCGGCAACAGGTAAGCGTTCATCGCTTGGTGTTTCGCTTGATGACCACCTCATTTCATATGCTGAGGTAATGGCAACACCTCACGGTATTTCAATTACCCGTTTTGGTGATGTGCCGCTTGAAACATTTAGTGCTGACAAAGAAAAGCATGCCCTTGAACTTGAGCGTATTTTTACCGCCCTTCGCCATCGATCAAAAACCAAGTCTCTTCATATTGCCATTCCCGACGGTACAGCTACTTTTTTTGAAATGACCTTGCCGGAAAGTGACCCTTTTCTCCTCGACCACATGGTTGAAAGGGAAGTGAAAAAGGCTCTTGGCGACAGACACGATTTTGTTCTCCAGACTGAAATTTTATATAAGGAAAAAAACAATACGAAAGTAGCTGTGACGATGCTGCCGCAGGATCCGATTAATCAAATGAAGGCCTTGGCCAAGAAAACTGGTTTCAAGCTCGAATATGTCGGCCTCACGACTGAAGTGGTTGCTGAACTAGTTAATAAAAATGAAGTGGCCAGCATTATCATTTCAATTAAAGCCCGCGAAACGTCCATTGCTATTCTCTCGAAAGGCTCGCTTGTAATTGAAGAAATTGTGGCAACAGGCACTGACCTTTGGTCACTCAAAATTGCTGAGCATTTTATGATTAAACACAATACTGCTTCTGAAGCACTCTTTTTCGAAGGTATCTCCATGACTCAAAAAAATGGTATTGGAGAGGCGCTACGCGGAGAATTACACAAAATTACCGAAGCCGCCGAAAAAATGTTTCTCTACTGGCATGTTGATTGTCGCAAGGAAAAAGAATGTAAAGTCGGGCAGGTGACCTTGGCTGGGTACGGCGCCAGTATTCCGGGTATAGAAAATTACCTCGAAACTGCGCTTAATATTGAAATGAGAACACCGGAGCCGTTTAAAGATATTACATTTGTGAGCGAAGTGCCTGAAATGACTGAAAGTGAAAGTCTGCACTATTTGCCGGCTTTAGCGCTGGCCTTTAGGGGTTTGAAGAAAAAGGAATAATAGTAGCGTATATATTACACATATTGAGCAAGCTATTTTGCCACAGTAGCGCTGTTTGTTGGTAATTCAAGAAAGAACGTCGTGCCAGCATTTTCCTCTGACTCAAACCATATCTTGCCACCATGACCCTCTATGATAGCCTTTGCAATATAGAGACCAAGCCCCGTACCTTCCGTTTCAGCAGTCTGCACATTGTCGGCGCGAAAAAACTTCTCGAACATTCGGGATTGCTGTTTGGCCGGTATGCCGAGCCCGGTATCTTTTATGGTAATGAGTACTTTTCTTTCCGTCGATATGTCTTTAAAATCAATCATTACTTTGCCGCCCTTCTTGGAATACTTAACAGCATTCGAAAGAAGGTTAGCAAAGACTTGGCGGATTTTATCGGCATCGAGTGGTAATTCATATTTTGTCGGGAAGTCCGCGGATTTCTCCAAAGTTACTTCATGAGCATGAGATAGTCCAACAAGATCAGAGGTGAGCGAATCGATTATTTCAACGACATTCGTCGGTTTTTTCTTGATCTCAAACTTTGTGCCTGTTTCAATTCGAGAAACATTGAGCAATTCTTCGACAAGCTTGATCATGCGTTCATTACTGCTGTGTATTTGATCCAGAAAATCTTTTTGCTCCGGAGAGACCGCCCCTGCTTTACCTCGAAGCATGAGCTCGGCAAACCATTTGATACCAGTGAGCGGAGTACGCAATTGATGAGATGCAACTGAAACAAATTCTGATTTCATTTTCTCAATCTGCTCACGCTCCAAACTTGTGCTCATCCATTTACCCATGAGTCTTACAAAATCACGATCACTGTCGGTAAAATCGGGATGATGCGGATCTGGAGCCATAAACGCCAGTGTTCCGTGGAGCTCTCCAAATACTTTGACCGGCACTCCTATGTATGCCTCCAACACGAATTTTTTATAACACGCATGTGCTTTGTGTTCATCGGTTTTCATTTCATTTATGGAAAACACGTCATCTTTTTTGACGGTTATGTCGCAATACGTTTCTTCAAGGTTGAATACGTCTCCTTCTTTTAGTCCGCCGTCCGGCACAACACAATATTCCACGGTAAATTTGCCCTTTTCTATGTGGCTCAATACCGCAATTTTGGTGCTGAGCGTCTTTGATCCGATCGCAAGCGCGGCACGAAACTGATCAGCCAGGTTTTCTCCTTTATGTGTCGTTATCTCATAGAGTGTTCGCAGTCTCTCTTCACCATTTTCAAGTTCCTGCATAAATGCCACTTGATGCTTTCGTGATCGGTAAAAAAGGAAAAGAATAAATAAAATAAGTACGGTCACTGATAGAGGAAGCGATGCGGCATACAAAATATTCCACTTTAGAGCTTGGGCGCTAATATCAATTCCCGCCACAGCCACAAGCATATTTGTGTCGTGATCAACAACTGGAGCATAACCGGATATCCATGTACCCCATTCATCTGTATACGGACCTTCGACAAAAGCAATGCCGGTATAGGCGTTTTGTAACTTGAATTCGCTCGCATCATCATAAAAATCTCCTGGAAGTGAGATATCTTCCGATTCAGCAGATTCAGAATCTGCGTAAAAGAAAAGTCTATCGTCCCGAAAGCCCATGAGATAAATAAAATGAGTATCTGGATTAACCACTCTTACCTGTATCATCTGTGCCTTCAGGTCTTGATAGGCCGGCATATAAAGATCGGAGAGTGTGCCCGAAAGAGATGACAGGGATTCACCATGGATTCCAGCTGCTATAGTCTCGGCACGGGTCAAAAGCCGTTTTCGCTCACGCATTTCGGTCTGTCGTGCGACAAAAATAGTAACACCTGTTCCAATAAAAAAGACAACACTCGCGACGAGAAGCCAGTATCGCAGATGTATTGAAGTGAATTTATTTTTTAATTCTTTTTTCATCTTTTTCTACAGGATTATTGAGAACATGTTCTTTTCGTCGAGAATAGATATAGAAAGTTCCGAACAATAAAACCAAGAGTGTAAGCAGTGTCGTCGGAAGGTTAGTATAAGTAAGAATAGCAGCCGCCGGACTTTTCTTGACATAGAACGTGCTCACAACCGACGGCTTTGACTTGACCTTACTTCCAGGATCATAAGTAACCGCAAAGACAGTATGTTCGCCTGGGGCTAGTTCCAAATTACTCTGATCATGGCTAAAGCTCCATCGCCCTGTCTCATCGGCGTCCGTAGTGTATACAACAACTTGATCAGAATGAATAAAGAGAACGACTTTAGCTTTTGGAATACCCGTGCCAGTGAAATTGATTGTTTGTCCCGTGAGTGATTTCTCAACGAGAGAGACCTCAGGTTTTGCAAGCACTCCGGATTCTCGGCTCTCGGCGATGCTCTTTAGCTCGGGGGTATTTTGTAAAACTGAATCGGTGGTCGAGATAAAGGAGCTTGATAAACCGTTTCCACTTGATTGTTGATTATTAATATTATTTGTGCCGGAATTTCCGTTTCCACCTCTGTTCTCATTGGTTGTTAGGGAAATAATAGGTCCGTTTCCACCACCTGAGGAAGAACCTCCGCCAACCGAAACATTGATAGCGCCGCCGGAACCTACTTCCACTTGTGGCGTCTCAATCACACTTCCTGAATTTTCATTAGGAGTTACCGATACCGGCATACTCAAGACGATCAAATCAGAAACAATAGTGCCTCCTACGCCGAAGCTCGTGTAAAATTTGGCATACACTCTGTACGTTCCGCTCTCGCAAACGAGAAGACCTTCGCACACATTCCACACAGTGCTGGGTGCGTATTCTTGCAGGCTCGCGCCGCTCATGTCGCTCTCGTTTGAAATGAGCATGAGCGCGGCGTCTTCTCCTCCGGTGAGCGCAAGTGTCACGTTCCTATTGTCCGTCTCGCTCGTAGCTTCATTAATGACAATTCTGAATCCTCCGGAAGGCGCGCTCGGAGGAAGTATACTGTTGTTTGGCAGAATATCTCCTACACTAATACCTCCGGAAATTTCATCAGAAGAGCCTGTTTGTGATGAATCCGGCGAATCCGGGGTAATTTCTACATTTCCATTCACTACAGATTGGGCCTGTGTTCTAAACGATGCTACGACAGACGTTTGTTCATGAGCGTAATCGTCATATGTGGTAATTTTTGCATAGTAAAGAGTGTCGGCAGTAAGTCCTGTGATAACGGTGCGATCCGTACCAGCGATAAGAAGATCGTTGTCTCTCGACGGTCCCCAAAGACGTACGTTAGCAGGATTATCTAGTGATCCGCTCGCAACACTTTGGCTATCCGTGCCATAGGTAATGATATAGCGGTCAAAGTTGCTGTCATCAGACGGCGACCAGTGCCACAAAATTTGATTCGTGTTTGATTCAACTCCTCGGAGCGCCGAAAGCCCGATTGGAGCTCTTGTGTCTACGGCAAAATCAGTTGTTGTGACGCTCTCATTGCCGTAAGTATCAGTAGTGGTAATGCGTGCGGTTATTGTTCCCTCAAAATTAGGGAAGTCCGCGTCGGCGTTCCAGAGAATAGTGCGCGTACCGGTAGTAACATCTCCAATTGCACCGCTTGCGGATGCTCTCGGTACTGCCCATGTCAGTCCATTATCGGATGACAGAGCGAGAGCTACCGCAACAGGAGAATTTGTATCGCTGAGCGTGTATGAAAGTGTTGCTGTACCACTGTCATTCATTTGAGTTCCCGTAAAAGAAGATATGACCGGTGCTTTGGTATCAATCCGAACTGGATAAAATGTCTCTGCCGGACCAGTTATAAGTCCGTCATTTGCTCGAAGCCGTACATAAATATTACCGGCATAATTCGGCAGATCAGCTTTCGCATTCCAGACAAAGGCATGTCCAGTGCCGGAATCTCTGGCAACAAGTCCGTTTGTGCCATCATGGCCCTGGTCCAGAGTCACCGCTGTCATCATGTTTTGTTCGCCAGCAAACGCACCGGTGGTGGAATACTCATAAACAGGGATTGAAACAAAATCGTTGTCCGCATCTCGGGCTGTGTAGAGGATATCGACGGACCCGTCATCAACTTTTTGTGTTGCGAGAGTTATGTTAAGTGCCGGAGCTTGATTACTGCACCCTAGATAGTTTGCATTGATCTGTGCCAGTGTAAGTGCTTCGAGAAAAAATCCAGCTGAAACACAACC
>JAYSVN010000040.1:0-12232 GCA_043718505.1 Minisyncoccota bacterium
TGGCTTCAACTGAATCACATGGCGAAATAACCATCATATTCGGCATAACGCGCATAATTGCCATATCTTCAACTGCCTGGTGAGTTCCACCGTCTGGTCCGACAGAAATACCGGCATGACTACCGACAATGATGACGCCACGATTGTTGTATGCAATAGTTGTTCGTATTTGTTCCCAATTTCTGCCTGGAGAAAACATGGCGTAACTAGAGACAAAAGGAATTTTACCCATTGCCGCCATACCACTGGCGACGGTAACAAGATTTTGCTCTGCCACACCAATCTCTACATATCGCTCCGGAAATTTTTCTTTAAATGCCAGCATTTGCGTACTTTCAGTAAGATCAGCGCAAAGTGCTACAACTTGTGTATCGGCTTCACCAGCGGCAACTAACCCTTCGCCAAAGCCTTTGCGAATAGGAATTTGCTCGACATCGTCGTTAAAAAGTTTTTGATTTAATTTTTGGTCTTTGTTTAACATTTCTTAATCACAATTTCATTAGTGATGCTCACTCTTAATTCTTCCGCCCAGTGTTCTTAGTTCGTTCAGCGCCATTTTCGCTTCCTCTGCATTTGGCGGTTTGCCGTGCCAATGGTAGTCACGCTCAAATTCCTTCACTCCTTTGCCTGGAATTGTATGAGCAATAATGACAGTCGGTTTTTCATAAATAGTTTTTGCCCTGGCTACAGCGCCGGAAATTTCGCCAAAATCATGGCCGTTTATCTCTTCAACATGCCAGTTGAAAGCTTTCCATTTGTCGGCAAGCGGCTCTAGCGGCATAATATCTTCGGTATTACCGTCAATTTGAATATTATTTCTATCCACTATGGCAATGAGATTGCGCAATTTATTTTTTCCCGCAAACATCATGCCTTCCCAGCTGTTACCCTCTTCTAGTTCACCGTCAGACATGAGGCAAAAAACATACTGATCGGCATTTTCTCCTTTATCCATCAAAATTGCCTTGGCCATTCCTGCAGCTTGAGAAAGACCCGAACCGAGAGGACCGGAGCTTGTTTCTAAAATATCTAAATATTCACGATGAGGATGGCCTTGTAGTCGTGAGCCGAATTTACGCAAAGTTAGAAGCTCTGACTTCGGGAAATAGCCCGCATGAGCCAGAGTTGCATAATAGACTGGGCAAATATGTCCGTTTGAGAGAATGAGCCTATCACGCTCAGGCCATTCCGGAACTTGAGGATTATGTTTGAGTAAACCGCCAATATAGAGGGCCGTAAAAATATCAGCCATACCGAGTGGGCCGGCTGTATGGCCGCTGCCAGCAGCAAGCAACATTTCAATTATCGATTCGCGAATAGAATTTGCTTCCATCGCAAGCTGATGTTCATTCATTGATTCTATTGTACTAGAACGATGCTAAAAGAAAAAATGCTTGCTGTGTATATACATTTATTTATGTTTTTTACCAGCAACAACCAGAGATTCAATTGCATCCACACGCTCAACCAGTTTGTGGAGGTCATCCTTGTTTGCTTTATTATGAGCTAGATAATCAAATCTTTGATTCAAGTTTTCTATCTTATTCCCTAAATCCTCAGCCACATAATCAATTTTATTATCCAGGGCAGCAAAACCATTTTTCATGTGTATCGTCAGATTGTCTATTTTGACCTCTACTTTCTTACTTAGATCACTAATTTTCTTATCGAGTTTTTTATCTAGAGTATCAAATCTTTCAGCATTGCGTTTCTCTTGGGTAATTAGTTGCTCAGAATTAGCTAAAATAACTTCAGTTAGATCATTCATTGTGTATTCTTTTAGCTTTCGCTGCTTTGCCATGACTCTCATTATATCAACCGTTATTGTTTTGCAAAATTTTTTCGCATTACAATTAAAAAATTCCGCTGCGACAATGGGGAGCGAAAAATAAACTATATTTTAAAATGGTTTTACTAAGCTATTTTGCTTCTGTTTCAGCTTGATGGGCAATTTCTTTGAATTCTTTCAGGGTTTCGAGCGGACTATGACTTTTCCACAGTGCCGAACCGACAATAAGACGAGTTGCGCCGGCCTCAATGAGTTTGGCAGCATTATCAAGACGGACACCGCCGTCTACAGCGATAGGCAGACCAGGAAATTCCTGGGCAATTTTGAGAATTTGGGCGTAAACCTTTTCGTCAAAATCCTGTCCCTGTTTCCCAATTTCAGCTATCCCCATGCATTGAACAAAATCAACTTCTTTTATGATATGGCGGTAGGCATCAATATTTGAATCAACATTAAAGGCCACCCCTATTTCAGTCGTGTCACGGATATACGGATCAATGGCTTCTATAAAATTAGCAAATTCTTCTTCATCGCCTTCAGCTTCGGCGTGAAGCACTAAACGTGATGGCGCAAATTTATAAAAATAATCAAGGTGATCGTGCGCATTTTTGACCATGAGATCAAGCTCGTAGTTCATCTCCTCCCAATATGGCATGCCTTCTTTTTCTTCCTCCAGTGCTTCCAGAAACATAGTGTCCTCACCATTGTATGGCCAGGTTTGTGAAGGTGCAAAAATACCATCCACCATATCTAATTGAACAATTTTGACTTTACCCAAAACAGCCGCTACCTGATTGCGGATATCGGCGACACTTTCAGGAAGAATTGCGGGAATAATTTCAATCATAATAGGATGAAGAAAAAATTAATTAAAAATGAATAATTTAAAAAATGTATCTAAAATTTTGCTAATCTTCGTAAGTGTCTTTCACCGTCGAGAAATATTGTTTCCAAAAAAACTTTGGCTGCTGTCTTTGCTTCTTCATTTGTTACGAAGCGCGCTCCGACTGAGAGCACATTAGCATTATTATGAAGTCGTGGCATTCGTACAACAGAGTAAGGATCTGAACTTAATTCCCCGTCAATGTCGACAGCCTGCTTTGGTGGTACCGGACCGTAGAATACAGCAGCCCGGACACCTTTCATTCTATTAACTGCCATAGCTTCGCCTTGGCCTGAACCACCAATGACAAAACCTTTTGCTGATGAATCACCCGCCACTGCTTCAGCAACTTTAATTACAAAATCCGGATAATCATCTTCTGCATTAAATTCATAAGGCCCAAAATCAGTGACTTCATAGCCACTGTCTTC
This sequence comes from Minisyncoccota bacterium, assembly GCA_043718505.1. GTDB lineage: Bacteria > Patescibacteriota > Minisyncoccia > Phycocordibacterales > UBA9973 > JAGOSA01. The sequence goes on from JAYSVN010000040.1 coordinate 3,104, forward strand.
AAGATCTTTTATAAGTATGGCTTTGAGCTCAAATCCAGCATGGTCCGAGGCAATGTAAATTTTCATAGGATACAAGTGAATTACTACTAAGCAGCCATGCTAATGTGCTCATCAATACTGATGGTATCATCAATGCCCATTTGTTTTGCTAAATGATTGTAACGCTCAATGAGGAGACCTTTGCGGGCAAAATCTTGCTCTTTCTCAATTTCTTCTTTTAATGGTTTCAATTGCACCATGCCGGCCTGCTGAATTTTATCTAATTTGTCATTTAGAATTTCTTGTTCAAATTGCTTTTCGGCATCTGTCTGCTGTCTCATTTGTTCAATTCCCATATAATTTTCTATATTAGTAAGTAATTTTGGACCAATTATTATTGCTTAATAGTAGCCGCTGCCTTGATAACATGTTCGACAAGGGTATGCGTATACCCCATCTCGTTATCGTACCATGCCATTACTTTTACCAGATTTCCGCCGACAACGCGAGTCATGGCCAGATCGGCAATTGAAGCATATGCCGAACCCAAAATATCGCTTGAAACAAGCGGTTCATCAGTTACAGCAAAAACTTTTGCCCAGCGTTCTTCCATAGCTGCCTTTTTCAAAAGTTCATTAATTTCTTCAGCTGATGTTTGTCTTTTGGCAATAAATGTCACATCAACAATTGAACCAGCAGGAACTGGAACACGAATAGAAATACCATCGAACAGTCCTTCAAGTGCCGGGAAAGCTTTGGTCACGGCAATAGCAGCTCCTGTCGAGCTCGGTACGATGTTCTGAGCTGCTGCACGTCCTTCACGCAGATCTTTCTTCGACGGACCATCGACCAGTGACTGTGAGGCAGTATAGCCATGAACAGTGTTTAAAATTGCTTTTTCGATACCAATCGCTTCATGCATAATTGCAATCAGCGGACTAGCGGCATTTGTGGTACATGAGGCATTAGATGTAATTGGCCATTCACCGAAACGTTGTTCGTTGACACCAAGAAGAATTGTCGGTGTTTGCTGAATACCTTCACCATCTTTTGCAGGGGCAGAAATAACGACATGTTTAGCACCGGCATCGAGGTGGAATTGTGAGCCAACATAGGAAGTGAATAGTCCGGTTGATTCAACGACAACATCAATATTGAGTTGTTTCCACGGTAATTTTGTACCATCTCTTTCTGACAGGTAGAGCACTTCTTTGCCATCAATAATGAGACTGGTTTTATTCGTAGAAACATTGTGATTCCATTTTTTATAAACGGTGTCGTATTTGAGCAAGTACGACAAACTGTCAATTGAACCGAGGTCATTAACAGCTACGACTTCAATTTCTGAACGTTCCCAGGCTAGTTTTAAAAAGGCCCGTCCAATGCGACCAAAGCCATTGATCGCTACTCTGACTTTGTCAGCAGATGGTTTAATAATCATGCTTTGTATTATAACAGATATTATAGGAGCTCTTTCAAGATTTTTTGCACAATCTGTGGGTTAGCGGAGCCTTTTGTTTCTTTCATGATGATACCAACGAGCGACATGAGGGCATTTTCTTTGCCGCCTTTGTATGTTTCAACAATCTTTGGATTATCAGCAATAATTTTTTCAGCGATAGCTCGGAGTGCACTTTCATCACTTTTCTGAAGCAGGCCTTCTGCTTCGGCAATCTCCATAGGAGAACGGGTTTCGGTTACGTCTTCGGCGGCAAGTTTGGCCAGAATATCCTTTGCAGCACGGGAAGAAATTTTGCCTTCAACCACCATATTGATAAGTTCAGCAAAATGGGTAGCGCTCGGTATTTTTACCGCCGGCTTATTTTTTCTCATACCCAGAAAATCAGAAGTAATGTAATTTGAGGCTACTTTAATTTTTTCAGGAGAAATGAGTATGGCATTTATCGCCTCGAACCAAATACCGAGGTCGTGGTCATTAATGTAACTTTCAATATCTTCGTCTTTAATACTGAAACCTGTTTTATAGCGAAGGCGCTTTGCTCCGGGTAATTCAGGTAATTCTTTCTTAAGCAATTCTAAATCGAAAATTGAATGTAACTTCATCTTCGGCAGATCCGGATCAGGGAAATATCGATAATCCTGGGCTTCTTCTTTACTTCGCTGCGAAAAAGTCGATTGCTTGGCTTCATCCCACCCCCTGGTTTCCTGTGTAATTTTGCTTCCCTCACCTTTTTCAATTAATTCAATCATTCGCGCTACTTCATATTTGATAGCTCGCTCGGCGCTTCGAACAGAATTGAGGTTTTTGACTTCAACTTTTGTACCAAATGCATTCATATCTCCCTGTAGCGCCAAAGCATTGTCTGTTACTGAAATATTAGCTTCTACTCGCATTTCACCTTTTTCCATATTAGCTTCAGAGGCACCGACATATTGCAGTAAAAGCTGGTATTCACGGGCAAATTTGGCTGCGGCCATAGCCGCAATATCTGCAGCGTTCTTGTCATCTGTAGCCGCGAATGTATGCGGCTCGGTAACAAGTTCCATTAGTGGTACGCCAGCACGATTAAAATCTACCAGCGAGTATCCTAATTTACCTGCCGACGCATCACCACTTTCGTGTTTAGAATTTCCAGTATCCTCTTCCAAATGAATACGAGTCAAGGCAAAATCAGCCAGCTTTCCGCCAGAGACAATCGGATACTTATATTGTGAAATCTGATAGCCTTTTGGAATATCCGGATAAAAATAATTCTTACGATCAAATTCAGTAAAGTCAGCGATTGTTCCGTCAACTGCCAGACCAACTCGAATAACTTGTTTGACTGCTTCTTTATTTGCCACAGGCAAAGCACCCGGATGAGCCATGCAAACAGGACAAATATTAACGTTCGGACGGTCCTCATTCGGATCGTTTTTACAACGGCAAAACATTTTGGTTGTAGTTTTGAGCTCGGAATGGACTTCGAGGCCAATGGTCACATAATAGCTTGTGGGCATATGGAAAGTATATCGCTATAGTTGTATTTGGCAAGCAAAATAAGGGTTTTTTAGCTATTTGGAATAGATATTGTCAAAGGACTTGACAAAATCATTTATATTTGCTATTATATAAGTAAGAAACTATAGATATACAGCGGTAAGTTTACCGCTGCAGAGTACACACCGAAAACCAAAGAAAGATGCCCAAAGATCCTCCGACTTAGATTATTTGTTTATCTTATTTAGGCACTAAAGCCAAAAACATGCGCGGTAATTGCCGCCAGAGCCCTTCTATACGAGGGGCTTTCTGTTTTTTATATTAAATTTTATACAACAGCTTTCCACAGGTATCAAGTTGCCACTTAAGAATAGATACTGGTACGATGAATATAGAGATAACGAACCTTCACAACAGAAAACCACAAACCAATGAAACAACCAGAGAACCACGAAGACGACACAGCTTCGACCAGTCAAAAAATTTTTGAGGTTATTGAAAAATACTTCCCCGTCCTAACGCGGGAATATTTATTTGATAATATGTGCCTCCAGGAAATGGTACACGGCCACTTAGTCAAACAGCTTGAAATGTACAAGGCAAACATTAGTTGCTTCCTGCATGAGGTAGGAAAAATGCGAGACAGCCTTCGCTTAGCATTTATTGAACTTGCTGCCAAAAACAAAGGGCTTACTCTAATCCAAAAATTTAATTGTGCCACATGTTATCTGCATTCTAATAAGGATAGTGTGGGTAAAAGGAGGTTAGAACTTTGCCCGGAAGAGGCAGTTTTTATTTTTTTTAATGATTTATACAAAAAGGTAGCTGCTCTAAAGAATGAAGCTCTACGCAACAGAATCATTCGAAAATGCATTAAAGAGATCGGCAGGACACTGACTAACGTTAGAGAACTTCTTACGGAACTAGTTTCTATTTTTCAGGATGATGCCCGGCAAGTGTTTTTACTACCAGTTCACCGCAGACCTACAAAAAAATCATCCAGGCGTATTGAACCAGCTAAGACATTGGTTTAAACATCAAAACTCACGCAGAGCGTGAGTTTTTTATCCCCCATTTATATATTTTTAAGTTGGTACATTTTATACAAACAAAATCCCCTTTCGGGGATCTGTATATATTTAGCGCTTTGACCACTGCGGAGCTTTGCGGGCCTTTTTGAGACCGAACTTACGACGCTCCTTGGCACGAGGATCACGTTTGAGAAATCCGAGCTTTTTGAGTTCACCACGGAGTTCAGCATCAATTTCAACAAGAGCGCGGGAAATACCATGACGGACTGCTTCGGCCTGTGAGTGGATACCGCCGCCTTTTACGTGAACGGAGACTTCATAGTGTTCTTCACTTTTTATACCTTCAAATGCGCCGTGCATAACGTGTTTGAGTTCAGCTGTCGGAAAATAGTCATGACCGTCTTTGTCATTAACCAAAAAAGTGTTTTTACTTGCAGGAGTTAGGCGAACACGCGCAGTAGAAGTCTTGCGACGGCCAATGGCTTCGATATATCTTTTTACTTTTGTTTTGGTTGCTTCAGCCATAAATGATTATTCTGTAACTACTAAGTGTTTTAAAATTTCTTTCTTAAGTTTATTGTTTGGGATCATGCCACCGATAGCGCGTTCAACAACTGCGCTCTTACCGTTTTTTTTGATGACATCACTCATCTTTTCCTGAGTAAAACCGCCCGGGTAGCCGCTATAGCGATTGAATGTAACCTCTTCAGCCTTCTGTTCGGATATTTCAACCTTGCTTGCATTGATGACTTTAACCCGGCTTGTCGCAGCCTTGTTTTTCTCAAACGAAGGGTCGTTTTTACCCATAAGGATAACAGCCGCTTCAGAAGCGACTCGTCCTACCGTTTTCCCTTGTGCATCAATGGTGTATTCCATAAAAATCGATTTACTATACTATACAAATTTAAACTACACAAACTCGATAACGGCCATCTTCGCACTGTCTTTTATACGAGGCGGGAGTTTGGTGATTCTGGTATAACCGCCGGCGCGGGTTTTGTATTTTGGAGCAATTTCTTCAAAAAGCTTTTTGGTAATAGTCTTTTTGTTCATGAGACGTTCCAAAACAAGACGACGCTTTGCCAAGGTGTCAGTCTTGGCATGGGTAATGAGCTTTTCAATATATGGGCGAAGTTCCTTTGCTTTAGCTTCAGTAGTCATAATGCGACCCTTATTGAGCAGGTTAAAAGCCAGGCCGTGCATAAGTGCCGCGCGTCCTTTGCGCTCTAGTCCGAATTTTCGTTTGTTGTCGTGGTGTCGCATATGTTTTTTCTAAATAAAATCTAAAATAAATATAAATTATTTTAATTACTCTTTAAGCGTAATGCCGAAATTACCAAGTGCTTTCTTGATTTCCTGAATACCTTTCTCGCCAATACCTTCAATATCAAGAAGATCACCTTTGCGCTTTCGGGCAATGCCGCCAACCGTGCGGATATTTGCTGCCTGAAGAGCATTGAGGCTTCGAGTTGAGATATCAAGTGTATCAATGCGAGTCTTGAGTGTTTCAGCCATTTCCTCGCCACCTTCTTCATTTTGAGCGGCTTCATCATCGATCATCGCTGGAGCAACAACTTCTGGTTCATCTTCTTTGATTTCGCCGATAGACTTGAGCTGGCTGATCATGATTTTGATAGCAGAGAGTAGGGCTTCACGCGGTGAAATAGAACCATCAGTTTCGATTGAAATACGAAGACGATTAAAGTTTGTTCGGTCGCCAACACGCATATCGGAAACTTCATATGATACACGGCGGATCGGTGAAAAAGTGGCGTCAAGAGCAATTGTACCGATATCCATCTTATCCTTATGTAAATCTTCTTTTGAAACGAAACCGAGGCCGCGGGAAATACCGAGTTCAATATTGAGCTTAGCTGACTTTTCAGTTAATTCACAAATGTATTGTTCAGGATTCAAAACTTCTACCTGGCCGGTGAGTTCAATATCTGCTGCCGTAACAATTTTGTTACCTTTTACTGATATTGAAACAATCTGAGGTTCATCTGTTGTGAGCTTGAAACGAACAAGCTTGAGGTGAAGCAAAATAGTAATGACGTCTTCTTTGATGCCATCCATCGTTGAAAATTCGTGGCTGGCGCCATCAATTTTAACTGTCGTTACTGCCGCTCCTTGGAGCGATGAAAGAATAACTCGGCGGAGACTGGAGCCAAGTGTCTGGCCGTACCCAGGGTTAAGAGCGTCTATTTCAAAGACGCCTGTATTCCCTTCTTCTTTTACTACCTTCGGCTTCGATGGAAGCACGATATGCATATCCGACATGTGTTGTTGCATAAGATATAACTAATAAAATGCGACTATTAAATAAAATTGATTAACGACTGTAGAACTCGATGACGGCGTTAAAGTCGAGGTATGCTTCCGGCTGATGCGGGAGATTCTTAACAATCGCGCTCTTGGTCTCAGAATCAAACGACAACCAATCTGGCGCAGTGTAATTCTTAAGTCTGGTTTCAAGATTCTGGAAAAGAGCTTTAGCTTTTGATCCTTCACGAATGGCGATCTTGTCTCCGACTGAAATCATGTAAGAAGGAACGGTAACGCGCTTGCCATTGACTGTAATGTGGCCGTGAGCGGCAATCTGGCGGGCTAGAGGACGACTGTTGGCAAAACCGAGGCGGTAGATAACATTGTCGAGGCGACGCTCGAGGAATTCAGAAAGTTTCTCAGTTGGAGCGCCTTTCTTTGTATCAATTGCTTTTTTAACGTAATTGTAAAACTGTTTTTCGGTCACACCATATGACATACGCATTTTCTGTTTCTCTAAAAGCTGGATTGCGTAGTTGGTTGCTGCCTTGCCGCCGCGCTTGCCTTTGCCGCCTTTTTTGGCATCTGCCATGACGAACTTAGGCGTTTGACACTTTTCAAACACTTGCGGACCAAGACGACGACAAATTTTAAACTTTGGACCAATTTTCATAATGTTAAAATATTTTTATACTGATTTTATTAAAACGCGAATTTGTTATACGCGACGAGGCTTTTTCTGCTTCGGACCGTTGTGCGGCACTGGAGTAGCATCCTTGATTTCTGTAATTTCCATACCGTGAGCCATAAATGCTCGTACTGTTGGTTCACGACCTGAACCAACACCGACTATGACAACATCGGCATCCTTGATACCGAGTGTCTTGGCTTTTTCACCGATAACATCACCTACTTTTGAAGCAGCAAAAGGAGTTCCCTTCTTTGCACCCTTGAAACCGAGGCTACCTGCTGAAGACCAGAAAAGAGCATTACCCTGCTTGTCAGAAAAAACAACCTTGGTGTTATTGAATGTGGCTTGAACATGGAGAGTACCGGAAACAATTTTTTTCTTCGGCGCCTTCGAAGTAGCGCGTGTGGCATTTTCAGCGACGACGCTTCCTTCTACTCCTTCTGTTGTGGTGATTCGTTTCTTTCCCATATGCTGTAGTTAGTTATTAGGTCTTTGATTCCTTGCGACGACCGCTAGCCATGGTCTTGCGAACATTGCCGCGAACTGTGCGTGAATTTGTTTTTGTTCTCTGCCCACGAACCGGAAGTCTCTTCATGTGACGAGTACCGCGATGTGTTTTGATATCCTTAAGACGCTTGATGTTAGCAGAAACTTCACGCTTGAGGTTTCCTTCAATTTTGCCTTCCTCAACGGTCTTACGGATTTTGTTTTCGTCTGTTTCAGAAAGATCCTTGGCTTTTGCGCCGCGGTCAACACCCAGATCATCAAGAATTCTGCGAGCACGGGAAATGCCGACGCCATAGATAGCAGTCAGTGCAATTTCTAGTCTTTTTTCATCTGGGATGGTTATGCCGGCAATACGCATGATTATTGTTTTTGTTTATGCTTCGGATTATCGCAGATGACGCGCAAATGTCCCTTTCGGCGAACGATTTGGCATTTGGCGCATATTTTTTTAACCGATGCTTTTACTTTCATATAAAAAACGCGAGTTGAAGCCTTCGCTATAATGCAAAAGCGCCCCACTTATGCGTTGTCTGATAGTATCAAGAATACCTAAATAATGCAAGGGTCAATTGGGAATATCGCGGGGAATCCCCTAGGAGACCCTATAAGCGCCTCGTAATACGTCCCTTTCCTCCATATGGATCAAGGAGAACCTCAACTTTATCGCCTACTAAAACCTTAATTCTATGCATGCGCATTTTGCCTGCTAAATAAGCAATAATTTCTTTGTCGTCCGCAAAGCGGACACGGAACATAGTGTTCGGCAGGGCCTCTGTAACAACTGCGGGAATCTTATCGTTTTGTACTGGTGGTTGATCTGACATTATTCTATCCATTGATGTTGCAAAATTGTATAGTATTTTTTGATTTTGGTCAATTACTTCTAAATAATTATTTGGCAATTGGATCAGAAACAATAAGGTGAATTGAAGCAGGCTTACTAGGCAAGTGCATTATCCAGAATGGCGAAACATTGACTGAAGCTTTCTGAACACTAGGAAACTTGGCAAGTGTTGTGCCAATATCTTTTTTCTTTGATCCGGTAAGGGCTTGAGTAACATTTGTTGACGGAATATTCCAGACAACATGGCCTTTACCAGAAAGTGAAAACGTAATTGTGGAAGTTGTATCAGTAATACTTTCTTTATTCTTCAAATCAACTGCAAAAGTGCTTAGTTCAGGAATGGTAACATCTTCATTTTGATACTGACTGATAGCGACTGTAGCAATTTTCTTCGTAATTTCAGCGCGATCAAAAAGAACACCGTACATTGAACCCTTAACCACCATAACGCTTTTTTCGGCAACAGTTTGGCCAGAATCAGGGTCTTCAATAATCACATATGCGCCGGGCAACATAATTGATGTTTCAGGCAAACTAGCTTTGGCCTGTCCCAAGAGTTTTTGTTTGAGAAGAGTAAGGGCGGCTTCATGGGCGATTTTGGCATCAGCTTCGGTAAGGGCAATTCCCTTGCCGGAAGCACCGCCTGACATAACAGTTTTTGATCGTCCGTAGAACTTCGTCGCTTTGGGAGTGCCTTTAAACCCGACAAATGTAAAGTCGGAAAGACCGATATTGTAGGTTGCGCCAGGCTGGTCAGCACGCACACTAACTTCAACAGATCCGGGAACTTGCTTACCGGCTTCGGTCTTCATGCCAGGAATTGTTGTAGCCACATCAGTTTTAAAAATTTTGCCGTCGGTGGTCGTGATGC
>JAYSVN010000005.1:0-64088 GCA_043718505.1 Minisyncoccota bacterium
GTTAGTGAGATCGTCTGGAAAGAAGTTTAAGTGAATTAAAAAGCCGTCACAATCATGACGGCTTTTATCTATGTTCTTAAATAAAATTTTCCGTATCAATTTTATTTACCTGAATTTTTTTTGACATGTCCCAAATAATTTCAAATTGTGATGTAAGCATATCGACAAGTTCTTTACTTTCAATAATGAATCCAAAGCTTTCTTTTTGCGATGAAATAAAGGCAACTTTATTTCCGTATATCCAATAGCCCATTGAAAAGCTTATGCTTTTCGGAGCAATACGGATTTCCCGTAAGAATTTTTCTCCAACACCTAGGTAAGGATGGCTTTTTATATTAACTTTTTGTTTTTCCGGCCAAATTGCCTGGGTGTAGATATTTTGCTTTACACGTTCCTTGTTGTGGTATCTGAAAAAATCTTGGCCAAGGATATCCACCATAGCCTTGATGGGCCAATAAGCTTTTGTTTCTATATTCCTGTAAAGAAGCATATCTTTAAGTACTTGCTGTAGTCCTTGCTTCCCTTCAAAAAGCTGGAATTTTGGATTTACAGATGCACCCTCGGTTCTTAATGATGAAAATGCGTCTTTTACTCTATCTCTACTATTTTCAAGTTCGCTGATCTGTTCTTTTAAAATAGAATCAATTTTCTCTTCATTGCCGGCAAAAAAGGTTTTTATGCCATTTTTCTGCGATTCCACTACTAAGCCGGTATGCTGCATCTTTTTTAAAAATCCATATAGCGAAGGCCTTGAAAGACCAGTCTTTTTAGCTAGATTCCCTGCTGTCATCTCGCCATTCTCCAAAAGGAAGATGAAGGCTTTTACCTCATCATCCTTAAGGCCAAGAGTTTTTAGGATTTTTTCCATTTACGTATATTACTATATTAAGCTCATTGTTGTCAAAATTGTACAACAATATTTACAGTTTTTTACCAATATTATAAAGTAATAAAAATGGTTACTAAACAATAATAAATATGAAAAAAATAGAAAATTCTGACTGGATCCTTATGCCAGGGGGTAAAAATGCCCTGCTACGATTCCCTTTTATGGATAAGCTGATTGTTGTTGGCGTGCCAAATGTTGGCAAATATCGTTTAGCTACTCATGCTGAAATGATTTCAATGAACTATGGCGCTCCGTATCCCTGGGGTTTTATGCCTGAAAATACAGCGCCCTCACGAATGTGGCAGGAAAAACGAATTGGTTTCGGTGGGTTAGTACACACCGCATGGTTTGTTCTCGAAAACGGAGAAAGAGTCGGCGCTGCTCCTAATGTCCCCGAAACAGGCCCCGGCGCCCAAAGGCACTACCTTCATACTTCAGGAGGAATCGATAGCTCTTGCCAATTGAATGATAACGAAGGGTACGCCGTAGTATGGGAAGGTGTGCCAAGTATCAATGACAAGATGTACCGGATAATTCATGCGCATGTTGGGAAGCATGTTACTGCAGATCGTGGAGGAGTTACTATTTCGCCAGTCACTGAAAAAGACGATAGAATCTTTGTCGGCTTTATCGGAAGATGTCTTTCGTGTCCGAATCCTGAGCGTATCTCTATCAATGCACTTAAAAATGCCTGTCCAGGATTGCATATTGAATTACATCCAGACTGGAAAAATTGGGAAATTGCCCAAGCCGGAGGAGAAATGAAAATAGCAGTTTAGTATTATTTCGAAATCAAAAAGCCGCCACAAACGTGACGGCTTTTATTATTTCCAATTTATTTCTACGCGTGAGGTGCTGGCGGAGTGCTTGGTGTACTTGGTCCAGCTGGCTTTGGCGTACTACTACTTGATGCACTATCCCTTGGCGGATACGGATTCTTAAAGAAATCTTTATTCGCTTCTTTAATTGAAAGTGAAATGCGGCCGCGTTCATGATCGACGCCGACAACTTTGACTGGCACGCGAACGCCTTCTTTCAAAACGTCAGTAACTTTCTGCACACGGAATGGAGCGAGTTCAGAAATATGGACGAGGCCGTCGGAGTATTCTGAGAGCGCGACAACTGCACCGATCTCAAGAATTTTCATCACGAGGCCTTCAGCTGTGTCCCCCACTCTCCATTCTTTTGTCATGCCTTCAATCATTTTCTTGGCGGCTTCAGCGGCGCCGTTTTTGCCGGTGACATATACAGTGCCGTCTTCTTCGATATTTATTTCAGCACCAGTTTTGTCGCGGATCATATTTACAGTTTTACCACCGCTTCCGATCACCATACCAATTTGGCTTGGCAGAATTTTGATGACCAAAATCTTTGGTGCATTTGGCGATATATCAGCACGCGGTGTGGCAATTTCTTTTTCGATAACATCGAGAATCTGCAAACGTGCAGTTTTTGCTTTCTCCAAAGCATCAAACAAAATTGTTGGCGGAATGCCTCCGACTTTAATATCAAGCTGCATAGCGGTAATTCCTGCGCGAGTACCGGCAACTTTAAAATCCATATCACCGTGGTGATCTTCCGGACCCTGAATGTCGGTCAGAATTTTGTATTTAGTCGGATCCTTTTCATCAATCATGGCGCCCATAGCAATACCGGCAACCGGCGCGATGATCGGCACACCTGCATCCATGAGAGCAATTGTGGCACCGCAAATCGAACCTTGGGATGTTGAGCCATTTGAACTAGTCGATTCGGAAACGACACGGATTGTGTACGGAAAGAGTGCTTTGTCCGGAATAACTGGAGCGAGCGCTTTTTCCGCAAGAAAACCATGACCCATTTCACGGCGATTAATACCACCAAATCTGCCTGTCTCACCAACTGAGTATGGCGGAAAGTTGTAGTGGTGCATAAATCTTTTCTTGCCGCGTACTTCCATGCCTTCAATTTCAAGTAAATCATCCGGACCTCCGAGCGAGACAACAGATAGCACGTGTGTTTGGCCGCGATAGAAAATACCGGTGCCGTGGAGAATTGGAGAGAAGCCGCCGGCTTTTGCAAACAACGGACGAATTTCATCCATGGCACGTAAATCAACTCGCTTATCTTCTTTCAGTGCTGCGTCGTGGACAATGTCATTGATTGCGTAGTCGACGTAGTCTTTTCCTCGCATGATAAGTTCATTTCTTTCAGTATCTTTGAGTTCACTCATACCCGCGTTTTTAACGTCGTACAACGACGTCAAAACGTCAGACCAGTTTTCTTCGATTTTGGCAATTCTGGATTTGGAGTCGGCGCCAAAAAGGTTTTTTTGAATTTCGGGCTTAATGTCTTTTTCAAAAAGGGCCACCATCCGTTCATCGTTTTGCGACATTGGCATGTTTAATTTCGTTTTTCCTTCTTTTGAAACGATTTCTTTTTGCCATTTTTCAATTTGTGAAACCGAACCTAGGACTTGTGTTATAGCAGCAGAGAATCTAGGTTCGGATACTTGTGAAGCAGACGCTTCAATCATCAGAACATTTCCATCTTTGCCGCAAACGGTAAGATCAAGGTCGTACGACGGCTCTCCTGTGTACGGAACATAATCATTTATTTTAATTTCGCCTGTTTCGGCTTCACCTTTTGAAATACTTGCCTGAACTGCACCAACCGGACCTGCCCACGGAATTGATGAAACACCGAGCGCTAAAGAAACTGCATTAACTGCCAAAATGGTAGGATCTGTTTTCCCGACAGACAAGACAGTAACAACAACCTGCACGGCATTTTTGATATGATGCGCAAATAGCGGACGAATAGTTCGATCGATCACACGCGATGCCAAAATAGCTTTATCACTCGGACGACCCTCGCGCTTATTATATTGACCACCCAGGATAAGACCTGACGCATAAAAGCGCTCCATGTATTCAACGGTGAGATTGAAAAAACCAGGATTATTTTTGGTATCTTTGCCCATGACCGCGGTCGCGAGTACTATTGTATCTTCGCACCTGAGCATGACTGAACCATTTGCTTGCTCGGCTAAATCTGAGAAAACCGCAACCATTTTCTTGCCGGCAATCTCTACTTCATATTCTCTGCTTTCCATATATATTTTAGTCTCCAGACCCTAAAATTGCTTGGCGAAATGAGAGTAAACGCCACAATTCTATACGTCCGGAGGCTACATTACTTTTAATATTTTGAGTATAGCAGTATGGCGGCAATTAAAAAACCCCGCGTGAACGGGGCTACTCTTTTACTACCTGATTGTTTTTACTACTTACTTATTTCTCTTTCTTTTTGCTATTGCAATTGCGACAGCGTGATCTCCTTTTGCATAAGCGTAGGCAAATGTTTCATCCTGAGGCGATGTTCCTCTATAAGGATTTTTTTTCTGAATCAGAGTTTTACAGGCTACAGTTTTATTAGGTTTCGTATACCGATAAACAAAATTTCCTTTTGGCGGTTTACCCGGAGGTTTATACTGAGGTGCCGGGGTAGCTTCCTTTTTTTCAGTATCAACCTGAGTCGGAACTACAGGATAATCTTGAACCGGTGTTTCTGTCGGCGGAACTATGACAGGGCCTAATTCTGGACAGCATCCACCGTCCTCAACTTTTTCTGGTTCTTTCTTCTGATCTTTTTTACAGGAAAATAAAAAAGCCAGGCAAATCAAAGTACAGATAACATATATATTTTTCATAGCGACATGTTTGTATTTATAATACCATGATTTTTAATTTTTGCAAGCACGATAATTTATACATAAAAATAGCCCAACATTTCTGAGGGGCTATTTTTATTTTCGCTTTACAATTTATTGAAATTAATTTTATTACTGCTTCATCCCGATAAGATACTTCTTGGGATTTTGAGAGAGATCAACGAAATCGTCGGCTGCTTCTTTGAGTTTAAGTGAAGCTGATTTGCCGAATGAGGCTACTTCAACCTGAATACCGGAGTGTTTTTGAAGGTATTCAACAAGTGGCACGAAGTCACCGTCACCGGAAAGGATAATGGCTGCATCGATACGTGGCGCTGTGCGCACTGCATCAATAGCAAGACCGACATCCCAGTCGCCTTTTTTGGCGCCACCGGAAAAGACTTGCAGGTCTTTGGTTCGGGTTTCAATACCCATTTTCTCCAGTGCTTCGAAAAAAGCCTTTTCATCCCCGGCTTCCGAAGTAATGACATAGGCGATTGCTCTGACGAGTTTTCGTCCGGCAACGGCGTCTTTGACGACATTTCCAAAATTAACTTTTCGATTATAAAGGTTGCGGGCGCTGTGATACAGGTTTTGTGTATCAATAAAAACAGCCACGCGTTGTTCTTTGTGTTTGATAATTGACATATTATAGTATGAAAAATTACTTACTAATTATTAAAAATATTTTTATATAAAAATACTGCTATCGACCATGTGAAAGCAAATCGAGTATATCACTAAAACAAAATCGCCCACGGAGAGCCATGGTGCGATGTTGTTACTTGAGAGCGAGAGCCTTTGCTACTTTTTCGTAGGCAGGCTTGTTTTTACGCTCCAAAAATTTCATATGTGAGCGGCGATCGGCCACCATCTTAATCAGGCCACGGCGGGAATGGTTATCCTGCTTGTGTTTCTTGAGATGTTTTGAGAGGCTTTCGATCCGTTCGGTCAAAATAGCGATTTGAGCCGGTGAAGAACCGTTATCTTTCTCATGGAGTTGGACCTTTTTGATTGCTGCTGCTTTCTTTGTTTTCTTCAACATAGCCCCCGAATAATAGCACACGATTAAAAAAAATGCAAGCCCCTGTCGTAGTAAAAAATAATCCCTCTCATAAACTAGAGAGGGATGTATCAAACCCATTTTCAAGCCTGTTTACATACTTTTTTGCCTGTTCTTCGGTTTTCTTTGATGGCTGAGCAGCAAAGATAATTAAGACAGAAGCATAAAACAGGTACTGTATGTAAATAAACTTTATGTCGGTCATTGCCCATAATTCTAATAGCACAAATGCCGTAATCGCGATAAATAACAAGGTCTTTTTCATGGCTTATTTGTTTTTTTGATAGTAGCACGCCCAAAATCCTTTGTAAAATATATACATAATCAGAATTACACTAATGTCGCAAAATATTTTGGCAATATTTGCTATACTTTTCATATGTCAGTCGATGCTCTCAAAATGAAGCGGCAATTCCTTGAATATTTGGAAATCGAGAAGGGTAATTCACTCAAAACGATCGTTAACTACGATCGCTACCTTAATCGCTTTTTTAGAGAAGAAAAAATCAAAAATATTGACGATATTACCGAGGATACCATTCGTTCTTTTCGCCTTTCTCTTAACCGGGCTTCCGGGATAAAGATAAAAGGCCAATCTGCCGGCACAATGAAGAAAAACAGTCAGAATTATCACCTTATTGCCCTGCGGGTTTTTCTCAAATTTCTCATGCGCCGCGGTATCGATGCGCTCCCTGCGGACAGAATAGAGCTTGCCAAGACAAAAGAGCGTAGCCTCGACCTTATTTCAGTTGAAGAACTCTTCCGTATGCTCGAAGCCGCTCGACAGATCAATAAGAAATCAAAAAAGGACGCAGACGAGCGAGCGCTTCGTGATCATGCCATTCTGGAGCTTTTCTTCTCAACAGGACTCCGTCTTTCTGAGCTTTGCTCGCTCAATCGTGACCTCGATCTCTCTCGTGATGAATTCTCTGTACGCGGCAAGGGTGAGAAAGTGCGTGTTGTTTTTCTCTCTGATGATGCGAAGAAGGCAATTCGTGACTATCTCGCCAAAAGAAAAGACATGGACGAGGCCATGTTCATCGAACTTTCACGTAATAAATCAAAAAGTGGCGGAAGACGTCTTACTTCCCGCTCAGTTGAGCGTATTGTCCGTGATTGCGCCATAAAAGCCGGTATTTCCAAAAAAGTCACCCCTCACGTTTTGCGACATTCTTTTGCCACCGACCTTCTCTCTAATGGTGCCGATATTCGCTCCGTGCAAATAATGCTTGGACATACAAATATTGCTACTACTCAGATTTACACTCACATTACCGACAAGGCACTGCGCGATATTCATAAAAAGTTCCACAGTAAGAAAAAATAAGGTAAAGTATCTTCATGCGAATCGTCTCTTGGAATACGAATGGCTTGCGTGGCACTATTAAAGCCGGCATGTGGGAGCCTTTTGTGGCTTCTGTAAAGCCGGACATTATTTGTCTACAGGAAACTAAATCCGAGCCAACACAGTTGCCACCAGAATTCGTTGAGCAGACAAAGAAGTGGCATAGCTCGTATGCCTGGAGCAAGGTTAAAAAAGGCTATTCCGGTGTGGCTATTATTTCAAAAGAAAAACCATATCGTGTTGATGATGGCTTTGGACATCCAGAATTCGACGATGAAGGCCGCACGCTTGTCGCATATTTTGAAGATTTTGTTCTTATTAATTGCTATTTCCCCAATGGCGGTGGTGGCCCGCACAGATTGAAATATAAACTGGAATTTTACGATGCATTTTTAAATTTCATTAATAACCTGCGAAAAAAGTACAATGTCATCTTTACTGGTGACATAAATACGGCACATCATGAAATAGATCTGGCCCGACCGAAGGAAAATGAAACGCATACTGGTTTTTTGCCAATCGAGCGAGCCTGGATGGATACATTAATAAAAAAAGACTGGATTGATGTTTTCCGCCATTTTTTCCCTGATCTTGCCGGTGCTTATACATACTGGGATCAAAAATCCGGCGCACGTAATAGAAATGTCGGTTGGCGAATTGATTACTTTTTTACAACAGAAGAAGTTGTGCCGTATATTTTAAGAACAACTATTCATAGTGACGTCTACGGCAGTGACCATTGTCCATTGTCGATTGATATTGACTTTTCCGAGTAGAAATTGTACTACTATAGATAGTGTTCATTCTTTCGTGTGGTAGAACCCGATCGCCAATAGGTGAAAGGGTTCTTTTTTTGAATTATTGTTATGATGAAAGAATGAAAAACGACTCTATTATTCTCGGCGGCGGATGTTTCTGGTGTCTTGATGCTTTATATAAAAAAGTTGAAGGTGTTACAGCAATTACGAGTGGTTATGCAGGCGGCACTATGCCAAATCCAACTTACAAAGATATCTGCGGTGGTAGTACAGGCCATGCCGAAGTTACAAAACTTGATTTTAATCCTGAAATTATTCCACTTGAAGCGCTACTACGAATATTTTTTGAAATTCATGATCCGACCACAATGAATAAGCAGGGTGGCGATGTTGGCACGCAGTATCGCTCAGTTATTTTTTATAAAGATGAAAGTCAGAAAGTTTTGGCTGAAAAAATTCGTGATGAAGCTCAGACTCACTGGAAAGACAAAATTGTTACCGAAATAAAACCGCTTGAACACTTTTATCCCGCTGAAGACTATCACCAGGACTACTATGCCAAAAATCCTGATCAACCATATTGTGTAGCAGTCATTTCTCCTAAACTAGAAAAGTTTCTCAAGGTTAAAAAGTGAAAGAAGCTTACTATTTTCTGGGCTTTACATTACTCCAGATAAGAGGTTAAACTGAGGAAAATTAACCCCTTAAAAAAAGAAAATCATGGCACTACGCGATGCTCATCATCAACACAGGATGGAGAGGCTTTCGCAGATATTCGAAGTACTCCACAAACATTTAGATAATTGCCTTCGAGAAAAAGGAATAATGTACAGTGAAATTAAAGTTATTGGAACTGGTACAACACAAGTGTTAGCAATCAAGCTGACAAAGTGTCTGCCGGAATATATGAATGCTGTCCGAGCAATTATAAAAAATTTTAACGGAGCATTTGTTATTCAGGAGATTACTACAGGATTTTGGATTAGTGTCCATCGCGAATGTATTGATACTTTCAACACAGATACCTATAGTATGGAGAAAAATTCTTTGCACAGTGCTGCTGATGGATTAGCGGAGTTCAAATATTTTTTATTTGATGCCGGACTCCGTACAGGTATACATATGAAAAGTCTACTTGTTTCAGGCGATAGTGAAAAAGTAATCTTGCCTTGTTTGCCGCCGCACGAAAAGAAAATTATGGATTTACTAAAATTCCATGGAATTAATTTTCAAGTAGAATGTATCAGTAAATATCAAAGACTGTGGATCGAATCACTGGAAGGTTTTGTAAATCCCCTACCCGGTACAATTCGCAAAAAGCTAAAACATTAAAAAAAATTCACATAAAACCAGATTAATAGTCTGGTTTTTTTTATGTATATCCGACATGTTTGTCGCTCATTAGTCTATGTGCTACAGTTCGAAAAACTGATACTTAAAAATCCATACCATGAAAAAGATCTCAAATAGTGTACTTACCGGCGGGCCCTGTGGTGGTAAAACTACATATCTGGCCTATACTCCTCACAAACTTCGCACACTTGGCGATAAGGTGTATGTTATACCTGAAACCGCTACTACCCTGATTAATGCAGGTTTTGATCCGAGAGATAAAAACTTTCAGAAAGAAGTTCTGAAATACCAATTACAGCAGGAAGAATTTTTCAGACAAAAGGCTCATAGTGATTCTGCAGAGCAAATTATTATTTTCCACGATCGCGGCATTATGGATGGCCGGGCATATGTTTCCGAAGAAGTCTTTATGGAAGCTCTGTCTGCTTGCGGACTTTCATTGTCGGATATGCATCGTTACGATAATGTGATTCACCTGGTTTCAGCAGCTATTGGTGCAAGTGAATTTTATTCAACTGCAAATAATGCTGCTCGCAGAGAATCTCCAGAAGAAGCAGCTGCTCAGGAAAAATTAGCTCTCAAGGCCTGGCTTGAACATGGCAAAGTTGATGTTATTAATAACATCGGAGTTACTTTCGAAGAGAAAATCGAAAAAGCCTATGCTGCCCTTCTTGATGCCCTTGGCAGACCAGTACCCATTGAACGTGAGAAGAAGTATAAATGTATTAAGATAAATCTTGCACACATACTTAATAAAGAAGGTATTGACTGGCGTAAAATCAAAATTGAGCAGGACTATCTCCGGGTTTCTGATATTAATTTGGAGCGTCGAGTTAGAAAAGTCATCTATGGTGATGGATCAACTGCTTTCTTCTATACTGAGAAGGTTCCCCATGACGTTGGTGCTCGAATCGAAAGAGAGCGTACGCTTAAAAGTGACGAATATCATCGTTTCCTGCTTGCGGAAAGAGAAGACAATAGCCAGACAATTAAAAAGTCCCGCATTGCTTTTATCGCTGATGACCGATATTTTGAATTCGATACTTTTACCGATCCGGCTAAGGAGCATTGCCTTCTTGAGGTGAAGCCGACTATTACGAATCCTTCTGAGAATCTCCCAAGTTTTCTTGGTGACGTTGTTCTTGAAGATGTAACTGAAGATGCAAGTTACTATGGCAAAAATATCGCTGCAAGGAATAATTAAAGAGTAATTAAAATAAAACATGTAACAAATTATTTAAACCGGGTATATTGCCTGGTTTTTTTATTGACTAAATCACAAGAAAACCTAGAATAACGAAAACGATACTTAAAACAGCTTTAAAATGAAATATATTACATTATTAATCTGCCTTAGCCTGCCATTTTTGGCTTTAGGGCAAATAGATACAATAATCCCTAACCCGGTTTCAGGCAGTGATAGCTTAAACACTGATACATTAAGTATAGATACAGGAGCTATTTCTAAGCCAAAACCGAAGTCTAAGCGTGAGTTTTTCGGCGAGGATACTTACTACTTGTCATATGAAGATACGGACCTTACGTTTCGAGAGCTTGTTATTAAATATAAGCATTTCCGAGATTCAGGTGTATTTAAGGTTAACTTCCCTAGGGCAAAGTTTCCCGGCATTTCTGTTGGTTTATGGCGGGAAATCCAGGTAAGTGACAGCATTAAGAATATTAGGTAAAGAACGACCTTTCGGCCGTTCTTTTTATTTTATCGATGTATCCGTCTGTTTTATAAATTTTATCTAGGTAGCTTTTAGATTCCATGCTTCTTCCTAATTTCTCCCAACTCTTCTCCCTCCTTTTCTTCTTTTGCCTGCTTCCCTGCTTCACCAATGTCCTTTAGATCTTTGTTCATTAGTTTATCAAGCTCAACTACCCTGTCCTTTAGATATTCGATATTGTTTTTCGAATCATCTTCTAGACATTCTTCAAGTAGCGCATGCAGAATCCAGCCCATACGAGGTCCTGGTTTCATATGTAACGTTTCAATAAGATACTTGCCGTCAATCTTTAGCATACCAACAGAAGTTGGAGCACGGAGGGCTTCTTCAATCATCGCATGGTACTTACGCAGACGATATGGAGCCTCTTTTTTCTTCATTCCTACCCTATCGCACTCACGAACTTTCATGAGATCCCAAATGTTTTCTCTACCAACATTTACAATAGTACGTCGAACAGCAGAAAGTGTAATTGTCTCAGTGTCAGCGAAAAACATATGGTAGCGGACCAATTTGTATACCTTTTCTGATATTTCACGTGAAAAACGAAGTCTTTCCATAATCTTCCTTACCATTTTTGCACCTACAACTTCATGGCCAAAAAATGTATACTTACCTTTTCCTTCGGCCTTTGTTCCGTCCCAACGACGTGTTCGAGGCTTTCCAATATCGTGAAATAGCGCAGCCAAACGGATATCAAGGGGCCAGTTTTTTTCTGCAGAATGGCCCAAAGCATGGAGAATATGCTCAAAAACGTCATATATGTGCTCCCCTTTCTGTTCACAGCCAACTCCCTCTTCAAGCTCAGGAACAATATATTTATTAATCCCAAGCCTAACTAGTAGTCCAATTCCAGACATAGGGTCCGGTGACATAATGATTTTTATAAATTCATCACGAATTCTTTCTGGAGAAACATTCTTCAGTCTAGTCGCTTCACGTGTAACAGACTCTAATGTTTCATATGAAACTGCAAATCCGAGCTCTGATGAAAATCTAATGGCTCTCAGCATGCGCAGGGCGTCTTCAGAGAAGCGTTCATCAGGATTATTGACTGTACGTATTACTTTGTCCTTAATGTCCTTTAAACCTCCATATATGTCCTTTAGATGTCCTTTAGAAATATTAAAGGACATCGCATTCATGGTAAAGTCACGACGCTCAAGATCTTCTTCAATAGTTTTTGCAAATTCAATTGTGTCAGGATGACGATTGTCAGAATACCCTGCTTCTTTTCTATATGTAGTCACTTCAACCATGTCGTATTCCTGCTTACCTAGCAATTCGTCCATGACTTCTTGGCTTGTCGCCATGTTGCTTTTAGGAATACAAACAGCCACTGTGCCAAAGCGGTTTTCGTATACAGTTTTTTCGAATAGACCCTGAATCTCTTCTGGCCTAGCATTTGTCGTTACGTCCCAATCCTTCGGCGTTCTACCGAGGATCAGATCACGAACACATCCGCCGACGATATATGCTTCAAAACCCTTATTTTCCAAGGTTTCTGTCACATTCTTAACATAGTCAGGGATCATATTTCTGTCTATTATTTTTTTATTATCTTGCTCCATGTAAAACTATTTTGTGCACCCAGAGGGATTCGAACCCCCAACGACAGTTCCGAAGACTGTTGTGATATCCATTTCACCATGGGTGCAGCATTACGTTTGTAATAGCTTAAAAGTAACACTCTTTCGGTATATTGGCAAAAGACATTGCAAAATAGAGTCGCCATGAGTATAATTGTCTGTATTGTTTAGGTAAAGTTAGTTAACTGAGTCAAGTAAAGTAATAGAAAGTAATTTGTTTCAAAACTATTTGTTTGTGATTAAGTTATGCGGGTATGGTTTAGTGGTAGAACACGTCCTTGCCAAGGATGAGACGGGAGTTCGATTCTCCCTACCCGCACAAGTAAAGTCTTCTAAAGGACATAAAAGACTTATAAACATCTCTTTAGCAGACAATTGTCAATTTAGGATTTCTATATGTAGATATACACAAAATACAACAAAACTGTGGATAACTATGTGTGTATTGTTGATAAAGGACAGATATAAAGGACTTTTTATTGGTCCAAAAATAAAATAAGCTTATATAATAAGGCTATTTTATTTGTAATGATTTTATGTTTCACATGAAACGAAAAAGATATTCACAATCAAACTATTTAATTACTGCACGAAATATTAAAAAAAAATTTAATAAATCTTTAATACAGCTTCATCTCAGATGTATAGAGTTTTCATATGAAACTTTTTACATCAAAAACCCAGAAAATTGGGCAAATAGGGGAGAATATTGCCTGCAAGTACTTACAAAATAAGGGTTTCACCATTTTAGAGAGGAATTTTACTCTCAAATGTGGAGAAATCGATATTATTGCTAATAAAGGCGAAGAGTTAAGGTTTATAGAGGTAAAAACGACACAATACACTGGGAGGCATAGCTTTTTTCGGCCAGAGGACAATGTTCATCAGAGAAAACTCAGGAAAATAGCCAGGGCTTGTCTTATTTATGCTGACATGAAAAAATTGGGTGATCAAATACCTTGGCAGATTGATATCCTGGCAATTGAGTATAATGAAGTCATGAAGCAGGCTTACATCCGTCATCTAGAGTGTATTTACTAGGTTTTCGAGAATTTATCTGCTGTTTAACGGTTAAGATTTCCGATTATTACTTTATTATTTAAATAATTTAAACATTATGAACTCAAACAGAAATACAATATGGATAATTGTGGCAATAATCGTTATTGTCGGTATTTTATTTTTTGCTTTCAAAACTCCGAAAAATAGTCAATTGCCGCCAAAGGGTGACACACAAGGGGATACAACCAACAATAATTCCAATACTCCGCCTCCGGCAAATCAGATGATTACTATTACTAGTCCGAAAGAAGGTGATACTGTTGATGCGACAAACGGATTTACAGTAACCGGGCAGGCAAAAGGGAATTGGTACTTTGAAGCCACTGCTCCGATCGCTATTTACGCAAAAAACGGTATAAAACTCACTGAAACTTACATTAGCGCTCAGGGAGAATGGATGACGACTAACTTTGTGCCTTTTAGCGGTACGATTTCACCATTTCTAACAAATGGAGCAACTGAAGGTTACATAGAATTTTCAAACAGTAATCCGTCAGACAATGAAGGCTTCCGTCGAAGTCTGCGTGTTAATGTAAAATTCGCAATTCAGGAAACTCAAACAATAAAACTCTATTTTGGAAATACAAAAATGAATCCAAATGCAGCAGATTGTTCAAAAGTCTATGCAATTACGCGCACTGTATCAAAAACATCATCAATTGCCACTCTTTCTATCCGCGATCTTCTTAAAGGTCCGACAAATGAAGAAGCCACACTCGGCTATGTTTCAGCCTTTAATAATGGAAATGGGGAGGCGCTGAAAAGTCTTTCTGTAAAAAATGCTGTCGCTACGGCTGATTTTAGTTATTTACCAAGCGGCGGTTCATGTCTCGTAGGGGAGGCGCGCGCTCAAATTGAGCAAACCTTGAAACAGTTTTCAACCGTAAAAAGCGTCAAAATCTTACTTAATGGCTCTGAGTCAGAAGCTTTGCAACCATAATTTTCTTAATAAGTTGTTCCATAAGTCCTCTAATTGACATTAGGCTGTTTTGAGCGTACAGTTGGAGGAAATATTTAAACAATTTAATAATTAGACTATGGCACCAAACAAATCATCGTACCAATCTGCTTCGCAGGTTACAGAAATTATCCGGGCAAACATCGTAACGGGTTGCTTCGATACAATTAATGATCTCCTCTCGAAAATATCTCAGGGGAAAAGAGATCGCTTCTTCTACCAGGCGGTAGCAAGATGTTTAAAGCAGTTGAAAAAACTCAATGACAAGGGGTTTTGTGAAACTGAAATGTACGAGAACATCCTGCAAGTTGTATTTCAGGAATTAACCGGTAAATCAGTGATCGGTAAAAACATTAATTCAATGTTTGATCACATACTAAAAACATCTAAGTTTTTTCACCCGGTTAAGAAAGGTGATAACATTGAAATGAATCCAGTACAAGAATTTTGTCTTGAATTGGCGGAGTTGTTTGCTATCACTGGCGACCAGAAAATTGAATTAAAACTTGCTAACGCTGAGTTCAATAACTTGGCAAAGAACAGTTCAAAAAAGAGTTTCCTAATCCCTAAGGATAACCTTCGGGATAGAATGGAAAAATTCCAAGAACCTGTAAACAAAATGGAGGAAAATTTTGTATGATGACTAAATGAGGTTATTCAACCGGCTTTAAAGTTAAAGCCGGTTTTTTATTTATCCAAAATCTATGTTAGTATGTGGCAACGTCAAGGAATTTTTCGGGGTGTAGTATATCGGTAGTATACTTGTTTTGGGAACAAGAGGGCCGGGTTCGATTCCCGGCACCCCGACTACGAGAATTAGCTTAAAACCAGCAAGGCATGACGGCCCTTTCAGTTGGGCGGAATTAGTTTAGTGGCAGAACTGGTGCTTCCCAAGCATCGGACACGGGTTCGATTCCCGTATTCCGCACACGGTTTACAATTATCATATAAATATGAGCAAGCAAAAACCGCCCTAACTATACGTTTGGGCGGTTTTTGCATAGTGTCTTTATTTTACAGCGTCCTTCAAAGCCTTAGCAGCTCTGAATTTTGGTACTTTCGTGGCTGGAACATGGACTTGCTCTCCGGTTTTCGGATTGCGGGCCATGCGCGCGGCTCGAGGTTTTACAGAGAAAATCCCTAGTCCGGCAATAGATACTTCCTCGCCCTTCTTGAGGGTGCCGACGATAGCATCTAAGAGGCCGTTTACGATTTCCTCAGCTTGTACCTTAGTACCGCCGATTTTGCCGTGAACCCATTCGATCATGTCTTGTTTATTCATACTCTGTCCGGCACCGCGTCATCCTGACGGTAGGCGCTAGCCGGAAGCTATACTGCTAAATTTCGACTCACCGTAAGCGAGATTGATAGGAAATCCCGACACGGCTACTTATCCAGCATTATACCGCAAGGGTTTTTTTGGGCAACTGGTCTAACGACCCTTATATTTTTGACAATAATTATAATCATGATGTTATTTTTTAACCCTATTTATGCAAAATACGCACGTTGTAGCTGGCCCTATTCCTTTTTTTGACCAAACTAGTCTATTCACATATACTTAAGACAGTTTTTACTATATTTTTATTATTAATTTAATTATATTTTCATGAAAAACACATTCATAGACAGACCATACGTTGCAGCAGGGATCGTTATCGGCATTGCCTTTATTCTTGGCCTTTTAATCTTGGGCGGATCAGTAAAACATTTACGCGCAAGCGAAAATACAATTTCAGTTACAGGTTCAGCAAAAGAACGAGTAAGTTCTGATATCGGCAAATTTACAGGCTCATGGACTCGTCAGACTACTAAATTCGGTGCATCTTCAGGCTATACAGATCTAGCAATTGATCTAGGTAAAATAAAAATCTTCCTTAAGTCACAAGGTGTTACTGATACAGAAATTTCCGTTGAACCACCATCTAGCTATACAGAATATGACTATGATGAAAGGGGAAATAGAATTAATGGTTCAGAAAGGTTGATCTTGCGTCAAAGCATGACTGTCACATCATCTGATTTACCGAAAATTAAAAAAATTGCTGATGAAGCCTCAGAAATTATCAAAAGGGGAGTCTTTTTTGAAGCAGGCGCGCCGCAATACCTTTATTCAACCGACAAACTCTCAACAATTCGAGTTTCGCTTATGAGTAAAGCCATTACTGACGCCAAAAACCGTGCTGATGCTATAGCAGAAGCGACTGGCGCCAATGTACGCAAACTAGCCAATGCTTCATCGGGCGTTGTTCAATTACTTGCTCCTGACTCAGTGAATGTTGAAGATTACGGCAGTTATGACACATCTACAATAGATAAAGATGTCATGATCACAGTCCGGGCGAACTTTGAGCTTCGATAATTTGACATAAAGTTCGGCAAAACAATCACAGTAATCAAAAATCCTAAAAGAAATCCCCAGAATAATTTGGGGATTTTTTGTTGAAAGGAGTACGATAAAGGAAACATTTAAAACCACATACTTATGAAGCCTGACCTGTATCCATTAAATGAGGAATCACAAATTTCCAGAAAAAATCTAAGACTCATGGCGGAGAGAAGAGAAGAAGTGGAAATAATAAAAAAGAATGGCAATTCAGCCTTATCACTCGCAGAAGTTTTTATAGAAGCGCGTGCCCACATTATCATTTTCGGCCAAAGCTGGAATGACATAGCCTTTCACGGTAACCCTGGAAAGGAATTAAAAAAGTTTGTAGAAAAGAATGGTACAAAACTCACTATTCTTTTCAAAGAAGAACAAAAAATCAAACCGCCTGGTTTCCTGTCCGCTTATCTTGAATTTATAACATCAAAAGTAAAGCAGATTATTGTCTTGCCGGAATTAGCAGAAGCTTTCTTTGGTATTTATGAATGGAAAGACAAAAGAAAAATCAAGATGTGGTCGCAATATCCGATTATTGCTGATGGAAGCATGTGTCAGTTGAGATTTTTTCCAGGCCTGAAAAATACTGAGGAAATGTTCTCATGTACAACTTTCGGTGAAAAAAATCCCGGTATGGTAAGCAGTAATCTCACTCGTCTCAATATTCTTATTGAAGAGTCGCTCAAAGTTGAAAGAGCCAGAACACGCGAGGAAAGAGCTGAAAGAAAACTTGCATTTACTGACATATGACAGGCATCATGTAGGAATCATAAAACTCCGATTCGTCGGAGTTTTTTTAATTTGACCGCACCCATATTTCATGAGACTATGGCACTAAATAAAAGTTCATAAACATAAACACTTAAAACTCAGATAATATGACAGACCAGAAACCCCAGAAACTCCTTGAACAACTAGAAAAAAATCGAGAAAAATTCAAAAAATTTAACCCAAGTGATCAGGCAATGCCAGGCAAAATCTTCGGTATGCCGCACAGTAAAGATGATGCAATGATGCATGTTTTTCCGATCAATTCTGCCATTACTGTTTCCGGCACTGAAGGTGCTGAAAACGGACCAGACGGGCTCCTTGAAGGTTCGGCCTGTATTGAATTATTTAATAAAAACTACAGGAGAGATGCATATCTGCCCGGTATGTACTTATTAGAAAAAGATAATGCAATCGGAGATCTGCATAAGAAAGGAAGAAATATCTTTCTTGAACTCATCAAAACTGACCTGGAAATTGCACGAACTTTTGATGCAGATAAAGTTAATGAGTTTTGCGAATTACTCAATAGCCGCGTTGAAAATTGGATAAAAAAGTCTCTTGATGATGGTCACATTGTTGCTGCAATTGGCGGTTGTCACGGATCTATTTACGGAGCAGTTGCTGCTCATGCAAAAAAGTATAAAGATTTTACTCTCTTGATGATAGATGCACACCTTGATCTTCGCAAAGCCTATGAGGGTGTGACATACTCTCACGCAAGCGTCATGTGGAACATTCTCAACAATATTCCGGAAGTGAAGCATCTAGTTTGTGTGGGTATTCGCAGTTACGGACTCGATGAATATGATTTTGTCAGAGATAACCGTAATCGTGTCAGCGTATATTACGCTGACGATATGCAAGAATCGCAAGACAAAAAATCTGCGAGTTGGCGTGATATTTGTCAGATAATTGTAAATTCAATTCCAACAGAAGATGTCTACCTGAGTTTTGACCATGATGGTTTTGAAGTTCACTTATGCAGCAGCACAGGTACGCCAGTTCCCGGAGGTCTTTCGATGTGGCAGGCAAAAGTGCTCATTGAAACAATTGCCAGAGAAAAAAGAATCATTGGCTTTGATCTCAATGAAATGGTGCCAAACACTCAAGTTGACCGAAATAGTGCCGCTGAAATTTTTTACCATATGTATTATTGGACTATGGTGTCACGTGGTGTTTTTCCGGCCGAAGAAGTGGGAAAGGCTCCTGAAAAAACGGGCAAAGTATTAACAGAGAAAGTAGATAGAGTTTCATTACAATAACACAAACAAAGCCTCCGCAAGGGGGCTTTTTAATTTTTGACTTAAATACCTAACTATGAGAATATTGGCGCAATCGGGCGATGTTGTCCTCCAAAAATAAATAGTTAAACTAAAACCACAGACTATGCTAAAAGAAAAAATCCGCGGACTAAGTCGCCCGCTTCGAGAAAAAATTGTCATCGGTGACAGAAAGTATAAACCGAGTCGAAAATCTCCTATATCAAACTATCTTGTACACACAAAACGCCATTGCAACGGCGGAAGAACTGTCGATGCCGGATTATGGGCAAGAAACTTTTGTGATAAGGGAGGAAAAATATTTTTCTCTATGGCTGGTGCCGGATCGTCGTTTGAAATTGGCGTTACTCTTTCTGAAATGATCAGACAAGGTAAAATTGCCTGTATTTCAGTAACCGGGGCAAATCTCGAGGAAAGTTTGTATCGATATCTTTCACACAAAGATTATGCATACATTCCTCATTATGATGAACTGACCAGGAAAGAAGAGAAACAACTTGATCACGCCGGTTTTCGCCGTATTACAAGTACATTTTTGCCAGAAGAAGAAACAGTCAGAAAAGTTCTTGATAAATTCACCATGCTTCTTCGCGAAGCTGAAAAAAACGGGAAGCAAATGTTTTGGCATGAATATTTCTTTGAATTATTCAGACGTAGATTAGTGAAGCCTGATCGTAAGCAAAATGCCAAAGATTGTTGGCTTTATCAGGCCTGGAAACATAATGTTCCGATTGTAGTTCCGGGTATTGAGGATTCGACCATGGGCAATATTATTGCTTATTTTTCCTACAGAGGAAATCATCCTTTTTTGCAAAAGTATAAGCAAGTGCTACCTATTGATCTAAAAGTAATTAAACATTCATTCAGCTATATGCATTGGCTGGCAGAATGGTATCTGGACAATACCAAGAAAAAAAGTCTTGCTTTTATGGAATTTGGTGGTGGTATTTCGGCAGATTTTCCAATCTGCGTCGTACCTCATCTCAAGAAAGATTTTCTTGACGGTCTTACGCCCAGAGCTCAGGAGAAGCTTATTAGGGCTTGGGCAGGATTCATTGCTATTTGTTCTTCACCGATGAGTTATGGCTCTTATTCTGGTGCCGGCTATAAGGAAAAAATAACTTGGAGCAAGCTTGAACCTGATACATTCGGATGCAAGATTGAAGGTGATTACACTGCGCATGGTCCGGATATTTTTGCATTGGTATTGCGATGGTGAAAATATCGCTCTGTGAAAATGAAATGAAAACAAGCCCCGATTTATTTCGGGGTTTTTTATTTACAAGATGAGGCCTATTTATTCCTAATTATTGATAGTATAATCCACTGTATGATTGAACAATTTCTCGAAAATATCGGCTTAAGCCAGAAAGAAGCCTCGGTTTATATGGCTCTTTTGGAAGTTGAATCGTCTTCAGTAATGGATCTAGCCAAAAAGACTGATATTAAACGCACTTCCGTTTATCCAATTCTTGAATCACTTGAGAAAAAGGGCCTGGTCAGTGAAGTTGAGGTTGGTAAAAAAAATGAATACCGAGCTGAAGCGCCCGAGCGTCTTGAAACATATATAGAAAATGAAAAAGTTCGCCTCAATGAGCAATCAAAATTATTAAGTGAAATTATCCCACGACTTAAAAGTGTTTCGAGAGATTTAGGTGAAAGACCAATTATTAAATATTACGAAGGAAGGCAGGGTATTCTTGATTCAATAGGATATTATCTTGAAGGCAGCGAAGAGGGCGGAGATCTATATTTGGTTTATCCAAAAGATTTACTTGAAGAGACATTTTCCGATAAGGAAATTAAAAATGCCCGAGGAAATCGCTTATCAAAAAAAATAAAAGCCCATTCTCTCTATACCTATTCAAAAGGTGATCTTCAAACAGATGAAACATCCGAGCGTGTTCGCCTGATAGACTCCGAGGAATTCCCAATCCTTTGTGATATTGGTGTTTACGAGGACAGAGTGCGTATCCATACATTGGGTAAAAAGCTCTCTGCTATATATATAAAAAATCGTGACCTGGCAGAGACAATGAAAACTCTCATACGCCTCTCTATTTCCAAACTTAAAGATAAATAAGAAAACCCCCTATACATAGAGTATGGGGGCTTTTTTCTTTTTAAGTCGTGACAACGGCGTTTTTGTTTGTCATTTTAGTTTGTATGTCTACAAATCCATGAGCATCTTCCCTAGAAGGGGTGGGAGTAGGGTATTTAGTACCCTTACTCCTCACTCACTACCTTAGTCGTCCATGGCTTATGGGGTTTAAAGGTTAGACACACTTTTCTTGAATCTACACAGCATTTGATTCCTTCGGTTTGGGAATTGTTCTAATTTTGGAACCAAAGCTGGTAATCATAAGGATAAGACCACTTACGAGATATATCTTCGTTTAATTTATCGAAGTATCTTGCAGTGTTTCCTTAATTCTACGATTTGAGCATGTGCCGTCTTTTTTGGTCGCGACTTTGATGATGAGTTAGTCATTCATATTTACTTTTTTTGAAATTAACTTATTAGGTATAGTCTATCAGAGAGCATGATAAATGTCAAGTACCCATGACAGAATAAAAAAATATATCTTGCAAAAGGTCAAAATTAATCATTTAAAGTTAAAACAAAATAACAAATAGGGTTAAAATAAAGCTTATAAAATAAGGATATTTGAGTAAAATAGAAAATAAGTGACGAAAAAGCTTGACAAAAGTATTAGAATTTGCTATACTCCCCTCAGATTTGATAAAAACAAAAAACATCTCAAGAGGAATACAGCGGGCGTTGCCACGAGCGTTATTCACTAAACACCGTCAGCACCCATTAAATAACTAAGTAATAGGGGATTTGCCCATGGTAATTACGGGTAATGCTCGCTGTATTCTTCTTGAGAAGACAAACCGCCGAACGTACCAAAAGAGGCCTCAAAACTTGAACCGAGTGACACGTGGAATATCTCTGCGC
Organism: Minisyncoccota bacterium; assembly: GCA_043718505.1. Classification (GTDB taxonomy): domain Bacteria; phylum Patescibacteriota; class Minisyncoccia; order Phycocordibacterales; family UBA9973; genus JAGOSA01. The sequence goes on from JAYSVN010000005.1 coordinate 21,835, forward strand.
AGAGAATTCTTAAGAGGTCATAAGGGTAATTTGAGGTTACCTAGGGCAAGTTCCTCTTTTGGGCTAGTAGGTATTAAGTATCTGTTTATTTTGGAGAAGCATTAAAACTTCTCCTCCTTATCCAGCTCATGAATAAATTCGTGATCTGGCAGGGAGAGTTCTTTATATTTAAAATACAAAATTAATTTTCTGTTGTAGGGCATTAGTATGGGGTCGTATGGTTTAAAAAGGCAATGCTAGCAGCTTTTTTTAACCATATAAACCCCACGACTATGAAAAATCTTGTCTCTACTCTTGCGACCGTGAAAGCGGCGAACATCCCCCATGTTAATCATGAGGGCGCGCCTTCTTTCAGAAGGTCACTGAGGGAGCAAGTCCTTCAGGTACTCAGCACGAACACTTTGAGTGATACATTCTACATCGGTAAAGAGCAACTTGCTCTTGAAACTGTAGAAGTATTACTCGAGGCTCGTGAAAAAGATCATCGGTTCTTAGCTCAAGCAATAGTTTGGGCAAGACAGGAAGGTCTCATGAAACTGGTTCCGACTCTTGCACTTGCGATCCTTTCCGGAAGGAAAGGCATCAATGAGCAATTGTTTCGGAACACTTTCATGAAGACCATCCTGACACCGGATGATCTCCGTACGTACGTGATGCTCATCAAAGGAGGCGTTGTTCCGGGAAGGAATAGCATCGGAGGGAAAGTGCGTGATGTTGTACGTGAATGGATTGGTGGTATTTCCGAATATCACGCCATCAAGTACGGCTCTGCGAGGTCCGAAGGGATTACTCTCAGAGACATCATACGCTTAACCCATCCGAAGCCTGCTTCAGATGAACATCGCGAACGATTCGGTTGGCTTGTCCATGGTTCAGTTGGAAGCAATTCCACACTGAACCCGCAGATCGCGTCATTTGAGAAATTGAAGCGTGCTACGACAGATGAGGAAATAGTCGCCCTGGTAAAACAGGGAAGGCTACCTTATGAAGTTGTCGTGCCTTCGGTTCCGAAGATGACGAAATCTGTGTGGACTGCACTCTTGCATCAAGCTCCGTACATGAACCTACTTCGAAATCTCAACTCGTTCCGCGAGCATGGAGTTTTTGAAGAAGAGGCTAATGTCGAGTTTGCTGTGGAGAAGCTGACGAATCCACGTGCGGTTGAGTCTAGCCGCGTACTACCCTTCCGATTTATGGAAGCGCTGAAGGCATATGGTTTCGGTTCCGCGTTGGATATGCGGATACTCGATGCCATACGCCAGGGTCTCGAATTGTCATTTGTGAATCTTCCGGATTTCGGTCTGGAAAAACACGTGACAATCGGTACTGATGTCAGCGGCTCAATGTCAGGTTGTAAGGTTTCTGAAAAGGGCCAAACAATGTGCATTGATATCGCGGGCATCTTTACCGGAGCACTCTTAAAGCGCACCCAGAGATCGCTGGCACTTCCTTTCGAAACCCATGTCGTCGACATCGCACTTTCCAAGCATGACAGCATTGCTGAAACAGCTAGAAAGATTGCGGAAGTCGAGGGCGGAGGGACAGCTGTCGGGGCACCAGTGGAATATCTGCTTGATCGCAAGATTAAGACAGATGTTTTCATTGGGATCACCGACAACGAGGATTGGGCATATGGAGAGGAATACGAAACATCAGATTCATTTCTCACTTTGTGGCGCCGCTACAAAGCTGAAGTGAATCCCGATGCTGTCGCATTCCTTGTGACCATTGCACCAACCCGTAATGCTGTCGCTCCAACGGGCGAGAAAGGCGTTCACTTCATCTATGGGTGGAGTGACAAGGTTCTGAACTATATCGGACTGAAATTATCTACTGGTGAAAGCCAAGTAGATAAAATCTCGAAGATTGAACTTTAGAACTTTGGCCGAAGCGAGTACGCGGTTATCGGATGGGTTTCAGAATGCCCCGTAAGGCATCCCATTGGCAACAGAAAACCCCATTCGCGCTATATCCAAGAGAGCGAACGGGAGAAAAATGAATGAGGATTAGGACTTCGCCTCACAAAATAAAGAGAAGCCGTTGCGGATCGGCGAGAATATTTTTCAATAAATTCTCGCCTCCATTTTTGAGAACATCAAGTGCGTTGCCAAACGTACGTTTGGTGTTCTCAAACAGTGGAGCGGATATGCTCAAGGGAGTCTCGTCCCTTGAGAATGGCCAGTTCGTTCTGCTCCTGGTTCCCGCCAGGTACCCCTTGTTCTCTTACTCGTCCATCGACCATGGTTCTTGGGAAAGGAATTATGAGAGGACTGCCGACCGAGGTTACTTCGACAAATCGACTCATGTTCTGAAAAGCAAACTGGAAGACGTACTGGCTCGAGACAGTCAGTATGGTCACATTTTGCGCATCTTCTGACTAAGTCACCTAAGGCTAGTCACGAGATTGGGTGACCGTATTGCACAGCAAACGGTCACCCTACTTATCAAAATCATAATTCCGATTGTGATTTTGCAGGTATATAAATGTTCATTCACACTAAAAACTATGGCACATGCAAAATAAACCCACACGTAAACAGTTAAGAGCACAAGCTAGGCAGATATTGAAGGAGAACGGATACAACTCAGACGGCAGCCCTAAAGGCAGCATGTCGAGCAGCCAATATTTTTTTGAGAAAAATATTATAGGCACACCGATGGGAAACCGAATGCGGTGATTTTCTTTTTTATTGGGTGACCTATCGTCACCCTGATTTTTGAGAACTTGATTTCGATCGAGTTTTCAAAATGAAATTGTTCATTCACATCTAAAAATATACATAATGAAAACAAGAGAGAAGTTTAGTAAGGAGGAAGTGATTAACTTCATCAATCGTACAGCACCCAAGTTGGGTTGCGGTGACTTCACGTATTCTCCAAGTTTTCCTGAAGGGCATGATGATATTTGCCTGGTAACCCGTGCAGTTGAAAATGGTTACTCGTATGGCTACAGTATTATTTACCTGGTATGGAAAAACCTGAAAGGGGAGATGCAAAAGTATGAATTAGCGGATACACGAAGCACCAAAGATAACTTATATTACAAAAATCTGCGTGTCGAAGGTAGCAACATCAAATTCGACCTTGAAGTTTCCGGAACCTACAGCGGAAACCCAAGTAAAAAGGTAGTAAGTTTTGATATAAGTAAACTGTAAAAAATTAATCACTCACACCTAAACTAAAAAATAATTACACCGCATGAGTTTAACAGTAGTGCTGGTGCCCGAAGACGTAGCAGAAAAACTGCTCCAAGAAAAAGATTATGAAGTCAAAGTTGAAGGCTGGTCTCGCAAGAGAAAGCTTCATCTGAGAGGACAACGTCTTATCTTGGAAGTCGCCATGAAAGACTGCATGTGTAGTACCTGTATCAGGCGTTTCGAATCTGTACTCTTTTCAATGAGAGACAGAAACGTTTCGTACGAAGCAGGATCTTGGGACGGAGATTGTTCGATTAAATTTCAGAATCCGGAAGGATTTGTAGAAGCTGAAATCTGCGATTTTCTTACTGAGCGAATAGGGCTGACGGTTTCGGGCATGAAAGAAGTCCAAACAGAAGAGAGCGAAGGATAGTACCTCTTGAATTTGGCTAAGCCGCAACCAGTTGGCTTGAAACTGAATCCTGTCGTGAGACGGTGAACTGGAAGTGCTCTGTAGAAACAGCAAGCATGACTCCCGGGCGAGAGATATTCGTCCTGATTTTTCAGAACTGAACCAGGGTTGAGTTTTGAAAATGAAAAGTGTAGAGTACCTAAAATAATAAAATATGTTCCAAAAAGTTTCTATTAACCAACTCTTCTTATTTGAAGTTTGGGATACAAACGGATACATCGCTCCGGCTCCGGGAGCCTTCCGTAATAGTAAAGAAAAATGGAAAGCCACCGGTACATTTGGCGGTAAACCGTTTGAAGTATTGCTAGGCGAAGAGCATACCGGCAAAGATAAGATTGGTGCAGAGATACCTGTACCAACAAAAGACAGAACTGACTTCGAGATCTCTTTTATGAGAGGTGAAGAGAAAGATTCTATGTCTGGTACAACAAAGTATCTCTAGTCTAGTCGGCCCAATAAAAACCCCGGAATTTTCCGGGGTTTATTTTTTTACTATTTAATTTTGTTCAGGCAAATGCTCTCCTTTCACATACATTTCGATTATCTCTTTACCTTTCTCGTAAAAGCCGTTTACGATTTCTTCGGCCTTTAATGCCAGATCTTTCCTGACAGTTGACTCGTCGAGCACGTATTTTTCATTCGCCTCTCTGATTTTGTCACTCACCCTTTTCCCAAGCTCATGAATCGCATTTTCGCCATGTCGCATTGGTTTTTCAGATTGAACGTCTTTAAAATTTTCGTCAGCCATTTTTACACTTTCATCGGCATACATAGTTGTAGATGCTTTGTATGCCTCAAGGTACGTAGCATTGTAAGCTTTAATTTTTCTATCTGCCTCGTCGATAAAGGCGCCCAAATTTTTTTTATCTTCTTCACCAAGCGCACGAATGCGAGCATGGTATATCTCAGCATTAATTCCTTTTTTAGCAGTGGAAGACTGTATAAAAGCTTCAATTCCTTTATCTATCATTTCAAAGAGAAGCTTTTTTGATTCCTGAAGATAATCATTCAAATGTTTATCATTTTCCATTTCTATTTAGTTTAGATTTTCTATATTATACTTAAAAAAGTAAATTAGTCAACTTATAATAAAAAGGCAAAAGAAAACCCTGCATAGCAGGGCTTTCTCTTTATATTTTATTTTCTACCTCGCATACTCCACAATCCTGTTCTCCCGTATCAATACAACTCGAATTTCACCAGGATATTTAAGATCTGCTTCAATTTTCTTGGCGATATCACGTGCCAGGTCTTTAGCCTGTAAATCAGTAATTTCAGCAGGGGAGACAAAGACGCGAATTTCGCGGCCGGCAGAGAGAGCGTATGATTTTTCGATGCCAGGGAAACTATTGGTTACAGCTTCAAGATCAGCAAGACGCTTGAGATAATTTTCAACTGTATCGCGGCGTGCACCAGGACGACCACCGGAAATCATATCAGCTGTTTGAACGATTACAGCTTCGATCGAAGCATGCGGATAGTCATCATGGTGTGACTTCATAGCGTCGATCACACGCGGATCAGCACCGAACTTTTGCAAAATACGAATACCGATTTCGATGTGCGTACCCTGAACTTCATGGTCGAGCGCCTTACCAATGTCATGAACAAGAGCGCCGGCTTTAGCAATTTGCACATCAGCACCGAGCTCTTCAGCAAGCATGCCGGCAACGTGAGTCATTTCAATAGAGTGCTGCAACACATTTTGGCCGTAACTGGTGCGGAAGTATAAGCGACCGATGATAGCAACCAAGCGTGGATCAAAGTTAAAGATGCCGCATTCGTATACCGCCTGCTCACCTTTTTCTTTAATAATTTTATTAATATCAGCCTGAGCTTTTTCAACCATCTCTTCTATCTTAGCTGGCTGGATACGTCCATCGAGAATGAGGTTTTCAAGAGCGACACGTGCAATCTGTCGGCGCACCGGATCATGAGCAGAGATAACAATCGTTCCCGGCGTATCATCAACAATTAATTCAACACCAGCGGACTTTTCGAAAGCGCGAATGTTGCGGCCCTCTTTGCCGATAATTTTGCCTTTGATTTCTTCATTCGGAATATTAACCGATGTTGTCATGAGCTCAGCAGCAACTGAACCGGAGAAACGTTGAATAACCGTAGCCAAAATATCTTTGGCGCGGCGTTCAAGTTTTTCTTCGCTATCAGTTTCGAGCTTCTGCATACGGATGAGCAAGTCTTCGGCTGAACGATCTTCGATTTTCTTCATGAGTTCACCACGGGCGTCTTCCTGCGAAAGGCGCGCTATTTGCGAAAGTTTCTCCATTTCTTCTGAGAGCATACTTTCAGCCTTCTCTTTTATTTTCTTAACTTCTTCACTGCGCTCCTTAATATTTTCTGATTCTTTATCTATTTCAGCTTGTCTGGCATCAAGCAATTCTTCTTTTTTAATCAATCGATCCTCTTTCTTTTTTTCATCCGCCAGTCTTTCAATTTCCCTGGCTTTTACTTCTTCTTCTTTTTCATCAGCTTTCTTCTTAGCTTCATCAACAATGCGTGTGGCCTCTTCTTTTGCCGACAGGAGAAGTTGTTTGATTTGAATATCAACTGATCCTTTTTTCCCGAGCGCAATGATTAAGCGAAGATAGTAGCCGACGACAACCCCGACCGCTGCTGCGGCGAGAATGTATACCACTAAATTCATAAAATTTTTATAGTCCTGAACGCTCCAAACCCGCCTCGGTTTTTTTGAGGCGTAGAGTATCAAATTTTTGAGAAATGACGCTTTGCATAGGAAAATTCTGGGACAAATTACATTTAATTACCAGACTAAAAATAGCATGAAATAGCGTCAGCCAGCAACAGGGGGAGTGAATATGATCTTTAAAATAGGCAATTATCCGAGATAAATTGACAGATAGTTATATAAATTGTGAAGTTTTTGCTATCTTATTTACTATGCAAATTCGATTATCTCTTTTTATCTTTCACAATCTCATCAATCAAGCCGTATTTCTTGGCTTCATCAGCTGACATGTAATTGTCACGATCAGAATCTTTTTCAACCTGAGAAAGTGGCTGACCGGTATTTTTGGACAAAATTTTATTGAGCTTATCTTTGGTTCGCAAAATGTGTCGTGCAGCAATTTCAATATCAGAAGCCTGACCTTCGGCGCCACCCATGACTTGGTGAATCATGACTTCAGCATTTGGCAAAGCAAATCTTTTTCCTTTTGCACCGGATGAAAGTAAAAACGAAGCAGCTGAAGCGGCGATACCAACGCAGATTGTAGAGACGTCAGGCTTGATGTGATTCATGGTGTCATAAATAGCCATAGCTGAAGTCACTGATCCGCCAGGGGAGTTGATATAAAGTTTGATATCTTTTTTCGGGTCTTCGTTTTCCAGAAAGAGTAATTGAGCTATAACAATATTGGCGACATGATCATCAATAACACCGCCGAGGAAAATAATACGATCACGCAAGAGACGTGAGTAAATATCGTAGGCGCGCTCACCGAGGTTAGATTTTTCGATAACTGTTGGAATTAGGATAGACATAGGTTTTTACTATACGTGTTGTTAAATGGTTTGTAAACTTGGCAAAATATACCCGAAATAGCAGAATCAGTATAGCAGAGCGTACATGGTCGGTATAGCCCTGGCCTTTATCAATATTGAGCACTATTTTTAAAATAAATTATAAATATATGACACACCTTCAAAAAATCTTTCTTGGACTAATCGCCGTACTGGCATTTGTAGTGATTGGTGCACCTCGTCAGGCTTCAGCTTGCACAGTGTCGCCTTGTTATCCTCAGTATCAGCAATATTCGCAATACCAATATTCACCTTGCAGTAATAATTGCTATTACCCTTACAATTATCAATACAATCAATACCAAAACGTTCGTCCAGCTTGTAATTGCTACAATTATAACTACCATTACCCAACCAATACCGGATACTATCCGACAAACACTGGTTACAATGCAACATCAACAGGTTATTATCCTACCAGCACGGGTTATTACCAAACTAGTACCGGACCCTATGCGACGAGTACCGGGTATTACCCAACATCTACTGGTTATTACCCGACAAGCACCGGTTACTATGCTACGGCCGCGAGCGCCTACTCAACAAACTATAATTCCTATCCGTATAGTTACCAGAACGGCTATTCTGGATATTCAGGCTACTCTCCCTACTATAACTGGCGTTAAATCCTTATAAATAAAGGTTAAAATACGCACCTATTGACTTATGTGCGTATTTTTGCTATAATACAGAAAAGATAAACTCATAACTAAAAACTAGCAAATGAAAAAGACTCTTCTCTTCGTTTATGCCATCGGCATACTTATCGGCCTACAAGGCTGCGGATCTTTTAACGGCACTGTTCAGGGTACATATAGTAGTGATGGACAACAGGCATGTGCTCCCGCACTACAACAGTTTTATTGTCCACCCGGATACCAAACCAGTACTGGCCCTTATCAGACAGCTACCGGCGGCGATGGATCAGTCTGGAATAACGGCTGGAATGGTTCAGGTAGTGGAAACTCAAATGTTGGCCAAGGTCAAAATAACAGTTTCCAAAATAACAATCAGCAACAACCTCAGCCGGCCCAACAGGGTCAACCACGAACCAATCCGAGTTCAAATTCGCCCAGGAGAAAATAAAAAAATAAGGTTTAGTGAATTAGTGCTCGCTTTCGTAACTGAAAGCGAGTTTTTTTATTATCTGTGCAAAACCTACTTGACTCTTTTTGGCGACAGGATTATAGTAGGTCCTCCAGTTAATTTCCGCAGTTCATTTAACAATCAAATAGCTACCACATGATCAAAGTAATTTTGATAGTATCCGAACTCTTTTATTGCCCGATTCGCGGACACCCGGAATCCGACATGGCGCTCATCATTATTGACCACCCCTTAGAATCTTTTATTCCGAGGTTTAGAGACAATAATAGTAAGTCCTATGAAAACGGTAATCTCAAAGGAGCACTTAGCGCGATCCCACTTGTAATGATTGATGCGAAAGATGCGCTACCTGCTTTGTCAGTAACAATGGCAATAGGACACTTTGAGGAATCGGTTCTCTTTTTTCTACCGCCATGCGGGCGGTATCAATGCCTTGCGTTTCTTCCGAAACGAGGCGGCTCCCAATATCCAAGCGGCTTCACGTAGCTGCGACCAACTTCAAACCCGTCACACGACGGGTTTTTTTCTGCGTGATTATTCGTAAAACTATTTCGCGTTCTTCTCCAAAAACTCAAACACAGCTTCATTAGTCATGACTTGCTCTATATATGCGATGGCGCGATTTTTATCGGCACCAGGGTAGCGCTCAACAAGAACTTCAGCTTCTTTTTCAATATCTTTTTCACTCGGCGTCAGACCTTCTTTTTTACCAATTTCAAAAAGAGCCAGTTCCATGGCCGCGCGCTTTTTGGCGTCGGGTAGAAAATCTTTTTTCATGTCATCTTCGGTTTTGCCTATGTGCTTTGAATATTCATCAAATTTCATTCCGGCGCGTTCAATTGTTTCGCGAAGCTGCATGAGCATTTTACTCATTTCTGATTCGACGAGAATGTCAGGCACTTCAACTTTGGTTTCAGCAGCAATACGTTCAACAATTTTTGAACGATTCTTATCCTTATTCTCCATCCTCTTCTCGACTTTCAAATTATCACGAAGCTTAACCCTAAATTCATCAACAGTTGCGAAAGCACCTAGTGTTTTTACAAATTCATCGGTAAGTTCAGGTAAATTTTCCTCTTTAATTTCATTGTGGTCATGCGCCTCATGAGGAACATTATCTTCATGCATTTTCTGGTGAGCGCGCATTTTTCTGATATCAAGAATTGCTTTCTCAAAATCTTCGTCTGTTACTTCTTCGCTTTCGTCTTTCCATTCCTCTTTAGCAATTTTTTTATAGTCGGGAAGTGTAACTTCAGGCAGGACTGCTGTTTTGACGGTAAATTCAAGCGCATTACCGCGGGCGAGTTTAGTAATCATAACTTCAGGACGACCAATGACCGGAATTTTTTCTTCGGCTATAGTTTTTGGATACATGTCAGCAATAATAAGCTCAGCCATTTTTTCTAAAATAGCCATTTCGTGTAAATGCTTTCTGATGACTTCAGCCGGGGCTTTGCCTTTGCGGAAGCCGTCGACTTCAAGATCTTTTGATAGGAATTCGAGTGCTTCAGTTTCGCGGGTAACCCACACTTCAGCAGGCACTTCGAAAAGCATTTCTATCATTGATTTATCTAATTTGTTGGTTTTCTTTAACATACGCCACAGTGTAAGGGGGAGAAGGGGATTTGTCAAAAATAGTTCGGTTTTGACATTCCGTACGATCTGAGTAGTATGTGTAAGATAAGTACCTAAAAAATAAAATATCACTAAAATATGGAAAAAGTTCTTACAAAAACTCAGCAAACAGCTACAGCAAATGCTTTGGAGAAACTTATAAGCATGCCTCAAGTAAAAGATCTTATTCGTGATCTTGTCTTAGTACATAAACGAATTGCCGCACAAGAAAGTTATAGTCTCATTTTAAAAAAGAACGGCGTGCTGGTAAAAAACCATTATTATATTGTATCTGGTTTTGATGAAGTTGGTGACAAAGTTCATGAAGAGAAAGATGACAATGAGAAAATTACTAAGGAAAAATTTATTGAAGTAATTACTTTTTTTGATCTTGATGTTGAACAGATAAACTCAATACAAAAAAGACTTCAGTAAAATAAAGAGCGACCTTGCGGCCGCTCTTTTTTATTTACATATTTCGCAAATATTTTGCAACCAAATAATCGAATGAGCTTAAATAATCGAATTAGATAAGTAGTGCAACAATGAGGAGCGCAACAATATTCAAGATCTTAATCATCGGATTAATAGCAGGACCAGCAGTGTCTTTGTACGGATCACCAACGGTGTCACCGGTAACAGCAGCTTTGTGAGCTTCTGAACCTTTGCCGCCGAAGTTGCCGAGCTCAATGTATTTCTTAGCATTGTCCCAAGCGCCACCACCTGATGTCATTGAGATAGCGACGAAGATACCCGTAATGATCGCACCTACAAGTAAGCCACCGAGCGCCTCAACCCCTAAAGTAAAACCGATAATAATTGGTGCGAGTACTGGAATAAGCGCAGGCAAAATCATTTCGCGTATAGCAGTTTTGGTAACGATATCTACAGCGGCACGGTAGTCTGGCTTTTCTGTACCTTTCATGATGCCAGGGTGTTCACGGAACTGTCGGCGAACTTCTTCAACAACAGAGCTGGCAGCGCGGCCGACAGATTCCATCGACAATGCACCGAAGTAAAACGGCAGGAGTCCGCCGATAAATAAACCGGCGAGCACAGCAGGGTTATCAATCTCGAAACTAAAACCAGGACCGATTGAATATGTGAAGTCAGCAAAAAGCACAAGTGCCGCGAGTGCAGCTGAACCGATTGCATAACCTTTGGTAACTGCTTTTGTTGTATTACCAACAGCGTCGAGTGGATCAGTGATGTTGCGAACAGCCTCACCCATTTCTGCCATTTCAGCGATACCGCCAGCATTGTCAGTAATTGGTCCGTATGAATCGATAGTCACGATGATGCCAGCCATTGAAAGCATGGCAACAGCCGCAACCGCGATACCGTAAATACCAGAAAGTTCAAAAGCACCAAGGATTGCAGCGACGATCACAATGATCGGAAGCGCAGTTGATTTCATCGAAACAGCGAGACCAGCGATGATATTTGTGCCGTGACCAGTTTGTGAAGCTTTGGCAATACTTTTTACCGGAGCAAAGCGAGTCGATGTGTAGTATTCAGTAATGACAACGAGGAGCGCGGTAACGACGAGACCGATGAGCGCAGAGAAGTAGAGGTTAAGTGGAATTACTCCGCTGACATTTTCAAAAATCGAAAGTGTGAGCGGGTAAAAAACAATTGCGGAAATAATTCCGGAAACCGCGAGGCCTTTGTACAGCGCGCGCATGATGTTGCCGGACTTTCCGAGTTTGATAAAGAGAATACCGATTATCGAAGCAATAATTGAAACTGCACCGAGAATGAGCGGATAGGTAACAGCTTCGGTTGCGCCAGTAAAGAGAAGTCCGCCGAGAACCATGGCAGCGATAGAAGTCACCGCGTATGTTTCAAAGAGGTCCGCTGCCATACCAGCACAGTCACCGACATTGTCACCGACATTGTCTGCGATCACCGCCGGGTTGCGAGGGTCATCTTCCGGAATACCAGCTTCAACTTTACCGACTAGGTCAGCACCGACGTCTGCAGCTTTGGTAAAAATACCACCGCCGAGACGAGCGAAGATTGAAATCAGTGAACCACCGAAACCAAGTCCGATAAGTGTGTGAACGTCTTTGGTGATGAAATAGAAACCAGCAGTGCCAAGAAGTCCAAGACCAACGACAAGCATACCGGTCACTGAGCCACCACGAACTGCGACTGAGAGCGCTTTCTTGAGACCACCACGAGCCGCTTCAGCTGTGCGAACATTGGCGCGAACGGAAATGTTCATGCCGATGTAACCAGCAAGTGCCGATAAAACTGCACCAACAAGGAAAGCAATAGCCATTGTCCAGCCGAGGGAAGGAATAAAGCCGATTACCAAAAAGAGTGCTGCAGCAACATATGCAATCGTTTTGTATTGGCGATTGAGGTAAGCGCTAGCGCCTTCCTGAATTGCTTTGGCAATTGCACGCATCTTGTCATTGCCGTCAGGCAACTTATTAATGCGATAAGCCACAAAGAGTCCGTATATAATTGCGAGAACTGAACTCGCGAGGATGAATATTGTCATACTGAATTTATCTTAAATTAATTTTAAATAAAATTATTAATCTGCTTCTACTACCGGGATATTACTCCTTCTCCATCGGCATGTCTTCTACGATATCTTTTTTCTCTGTACCATCGTCTACGACACCACCGTCAACAATGCCATCATCTGAAACAACTTCATCAGCTGTTTCAACTTCCTCAACTCCCATATCGACACCTTCGTCGTATGTAGACTTAAGATCTTTGAGCGAGGTAAAACCCTGATCTTCTTCGACAGTTTCGCCGTCGGAAGATGTAACTGATTCAGCAGTGATGCCTTTGATGTCAATTCTCCAGCCAGTGAGTTTGGCAGCGAGACGAACATTTTGTCCGCCTTTGCCGATAGCGAGTGAAAGCTGATCATCAGCTACTTCAACAAATGCTTTGTGCTCAGCCTCGTTAATTTCAATATTGATGACTTTGGCAGGGGAAAGAGAATTAGAAACGTAGGTTGTCGGATCTTGATTCCATTCAATAATGTCAACTTTTTCTCCGCCGAGTTCGTTGGTAACAGTTGTGACGCGAACACCGCGCCCGCCGACACATGAACCAACCGGATCAACATGATCATCATTTGAAAACACTGCCATCTTTGATCGAGAACCTGGTTCGCGGGCAATTGATTTTACTTCAACGACATTGTTTGCGATCTCGGGAACTTCAAGTTCAAAAAGTTTTTTGAGGAACATTGGATGAGTACGGGAAAGTTTGAGTGAGACACCGCGGGCACCTTCATCAACTGCGTAGAGATATGCACGGATGCGTTCGCCGCGTCGGAAGTTTTCGCCAGGGATTTGTTCTTGCGATGGCAAAATACCGATTGCACGATTGAAGTCAACAATCACCGTGCCGCTTTCAATTTTCTGAATAATACCGGAAATAATTTCACCTTCCTTATCACCATATTCATCTACCAATGAACTTCTTTCAGCTTCGCGAATGCGTTGCATAATAACTTGCTTGGCAGTTTGAGCGGCAATGCGTCCAAAATCTTCTTTGGTTTCAAGAGGGAATACGATTTCGTCATTTACTTCGGCGTTGCCTTTAATTTTTTTGGCGTCCTCAAGCAGAATGTGTTTTTCAGGATTGAATCGCTCACGTTCTTCGCCGACCGGAGCTGTGTCTTCTTCGCCCTTTGGCATCCAAACGAGAGTATCGTCGACGACAATTTTTACTTGTGAAAATGTAGTCACGCCCGTATCGAGATCGAAATGGGCACGAACTATTTGCCAGCGCTTACCAAAATCTTTTTTGTAAGCGGCAGCCAGGGCCTGCTCAATGGCCTCAATTATCTTTTCTTTCGGTATGCGGCGCTCTTCTTCGAGCTGTTCGAGTGCCGATTTTAATACTTTCATGTCTAACATATTGATTTTTGGCCCAATTCCCGCAATTTCTGAAGAAATAGTGAAAAAAGAGCGTATTGATTTGTAAAAAGGCCCGGCTTTCGGCCGAGACTTATGTAGATAATGTATTAAAAAAAGAGGCAAAAGTCAATCGAACAAATATTCAGGCTGTAATTCACATCAAGTCATTGCTTTCACTGCCCCAAAGGTAGTACCATGATAGTAATCGTACTATGGCACCAGAACTCAAACAGTTGCAAAAAAAACCAAAGAGAACAGGATTTTTCGTTCTGCTCCTTATTATTGCCGTTGTTGTTTTTGCTGCGTACGCATTAACTAAAAAACAAAATAACCTAAGCTCGGTTCAACCTAAAATTTCACAAAGTGAAAAAGAAGAAATCCTTAATTTCATTAAAAATCCACCACCAGCGATAACTGTTGAGGAAAAAAAGGAGATTTATAAAGAATTAGCAAACTCTAAGAAACCAAAACCTGTCTCCCAACAAGAAAAAGAAGCTATGTTTGCTGAGCTTAAACAATAATATGCAACGTTTTTTGAAATCAATTTTTATTTTTAGCCTTGTAGCTGTAGGTTTTTTGGCTTTTAGCGCCAAAGCTGAGGCTGCCGGTAACGTTGTCGGTTATGCATGGAGTGATTCTACTGGTTGGATAAGTATGAACTGCAATAATTCGGCACTTCCTGCAGGCTTTAATGTTAGTACATGTCCCCCCGGAGCGGATTATGGCGTTACTCTCGATATGACAACCGGTGCTATGAGCGGTTATGGCTGGTCAGATAATGTTGGCTGGATAAAATTTGATCCAGTACCACCGAATGCTCCGCTCTACCCAAGTAATCCTAGCAGTCCGACTAAAATAAGTAGCCCAAGTACTCCAGGCATACATGCCGCTGCCGGCTGGGCACGCTTTTGCAGTAATGTAAACCAGGCAATTTTGCCGGATAATTGTATTGCAAATACAAACGGCATAACTCCTCAAAACGGTGGCTGGAATGGCTGGGTTTCAATGAAAGGAACTAATCAATCAGGTACTCCTTTCGGTGTTACATATAATGGAACAACAGGTGAATTCGGCGGATTTGCGTGGGGAGGTACAACGAATGCTGCTGGCTCAGAAGTTGTCGGTTGGATTAGTTTTACCGGAGTGAAAATCCCTGTTCAAAACTATGTACCTGTTGTCAGTCTCGCTGGCGGCACTCCTATTCTCGCAGGTGGCGATACTTTTATTATTCATCGTTGGCAAAATGCTGATAATAATCCCCAGCATCAATTTGTTTCTTGCCAGGCATTTACGAGTCGTGGTTTGGTTGTTTCGGGTAATTCTGTAGATGTTGCTAGCGGATCAGTAGGTAATTGGGACAGTAGACTAGGGCAGGAAACTTTCCCATTTCCAGTTCCGCCCGCCCAAACACCATTTCCTTCTACAAATTTTCAAACTGTAAACTTTGTTTTTGCCTATGCTCCAACGACAACCTATTACCTAGCCTGTAGAACAGCTGGAGGACAATACGCTGCTGATCCATCGAACCCAACAACGCAATGTAATCTATCAACCCCGGCAACTGTTCAAGCTACATGTCCAAGGACTACTGTAGCAACTCTTCAGCCAAGCTTTCCACTTCAAATATTAGATGAAGCAGTTCCGGGAGTATGGTCAAGCACACAAATTTTTGATGTGCCCGGTAATGTTTCCCTGCGATGGACATTCCCAGCAGGCGCAAATAATTGCCGAGGCTACGCTGCACAACCAGGTATTACTAACTGGCCATTGCAATCGAATTTGGGAATGCCAAAGACACAAGCTGGTTCGCCAGAAACAGGAATTGTTGTTGCTTCACCACGTACAGATTACTTTATGTCCTGTGCTCTTAACGGGCAATTTGTCTATTCGAATAGAGTAACGGCATTTCCAAAAGCACCAATTACTATTCCTTCATTGGCCGGGCGACCGAATGGCAGCAATGGTGGTTACTCCGCTAATTTTTCAGTAAATACCGGAGAAAAAGTTCAACTTCGTGCGTCATCACAACTCATTGGTTTTAATAATTGTTCTGCAATTACCAGAACAACAATACAGCCAGGTGGTTGGCAAACTGGTCTTACGAAACCAGATATTACTGCTCCACTGTATGGCTGGACAGAACCAATTCCAATTAATGTACCGGATAATCCAACAAGATTTGCTATAAGATGCCAGCATGTTGGAACTGGAGCATGGGTTGAATCAAATGACGTCATTGTCAATGTTAATCAAGTTGTTGTACCAAAACTTACTCTCCAAATTAAACTCAATAGTCTCCCGGTGGCTGCTGCTAATTATGGTCCGAGTGTCCTAGTTCCTGTTACAGACTCTGTTGCCCTTCACTGGGAAGCGAATGTACCAATTAGTTCTAATACTTGTCGAGCATCATCAAGTAGTCCGGGTTCAACACCGAACCAATATTGGAATGGCCCCCTTGTTTTACCGGCACCATTACCCGGAGCAGTAACAACAACTCCTATAAATCTAGAACGAGTAGATAATGTTGCAACGACGTATACGATAACGTGCGCACCTCAAGACGGTAGTCCAGATCTAACTGGCTCAGCTATTGCTATTTCTTTGCCGCAACTTGGACCGG
The DNA here is from genome assembly GCA_043718505.1 of Minisyncoccota bacterium. GTDB lineage: Bacteria > Patescibacteriota > Minisyncoccia > Phycocordibacterales > UBA9973 > JAGOSA01. The sequence goes on from JAYSVN010000005.1 coordinate 38,239, forward strand.
CCCTTTCAATAGATACTATTCCTGGCTGTGTTAAGACCGACCAGACATTATTTAATCTTGGCTGGAACGCCCTAAATCTTTCAGGCGGTACTTGTACACTTTCAAATAATACTGGTGTGACAAACAGTAATGGTGCTACGGTCTGGGATGGTACTACATCTATTAATTCGAACAATGCCGGAGCAACAGTGACGAATATGCACATAAACTCAGATACAAGATTTACACTTAGCTGTGTAAGCTCTGCAGGCACTGCTTATGGCCCGATACATCATGATGTCGTTATCAACCCAACCTGTACCGATGCGCCACGCAGAAATTGGTTCTTCCAATTCTTCGAGAGATGATTATCCACAGGAAGTCGAAAATAACTTGGTATACTTACATTATCAATTAGTCGCAATGTTTATTTAAAAAAACCGTATGAAAAAGTTTTTATCACAGTCGTTCAAAGCCGCATTCCTCGCTCTTCTTTTTGGAGGAATAGTAGTCTTTGCCGCACCTTTTGCTGGGCCAGGTGCTTTTACACCTGCAACTAATAATGCTCCTTTGCCTATAAATGTCAGTATCAGCGATCAACAAAAAACTGGAGGCCTTAATGTTGGAAAAGGTCTAGGTGTTGGCCACATGGCAGTACAATCTACAGGTAAAATTCTTGCGACTTCACACATTCAATCTCTCGGTAGCTTTATCGGTAGCGGCAATGTCTATGCCGGCATTAATGGTTTTTATGCAGGTTCAGGTATACCACTTACACTTCCAGCAATTCCAGGAGTTTTGAACGACAGTACGGTTGTTGCCGACAAATTCTGTCTTTCTGGTGGACAGGGTTCAACAGCTGGCTGTGTAAGTATATGGCCAACAGGCAGTACTCCTGTTAATCCTCTTCCTGTAGGTATTAATAATCATACTCTGCGCTATAACGGCGGAACATCTAAATGGGAAGATAGCGGTGTTATCCAGAATAACGGAACTGATGCAGCTGTGAATGGAAAACTAACTATTAATTATTCAAATCCTGCTACTCAAGACGGGGTTTATATTAATAACACTGATAGCGCTGGTACAAAAGTCGCAGTAATAGTCAATAAACCCGCATTTCAATTTTGGAGCAATCCCAATAATGATAATGCCGATCTATGGGTGAGGGACGTACTTTCTACTAGAAAAATTTCTGCCAGAAGTCTTATAAATAGTTCGGGTGACTATGTTTGCTCTGATCAGTGGGGAACATTATATAATTGTACGGTTAATTTCCCGGCAGTTCCGGTCCCACAAGGCTATACCTGTGGACTTTACAATAACCAATCAACTACCCAGGGTTGTCCAAATGGCTCGTCACTTGTTCAGGTATCAGCGAATGGCCAAACAGGAACTTGCCGTTACTATGATCCTGCAATAACAACAGCAAGTACAGCTGTACCAAATAACGGTTCCCCTTACTGCTATGCCCCTGGTTCGCTCGGAGCCGCAATTGTTCAATTTTCAACAATTCCACAAGATGGCGGCTGTCTGGGTGAAAGGAATGTATATAGAGTTATTATAACCAATGCAATTGGATCAGTAACGTACAACTGGACCTTGAATGCAGGCAGTGTCAGTAGTAGCACAGGCGCTCATATAAGTATTACAAGCGGAACTACGTCGTCTAGCATATCTGTAAATGTTATATACGGAGACCGTGGGGAACCAGCATCTTCCGCAGTTCTTAACCTTTCAATTACTGATAGTGCAGGACGCACTATAACTGACTTCGAGAATATCGCTATTCCAGGCAGACCACTTTCTGGCAATAGCGGTTTAATCTGTACACAATAATCGAAAAATATTGTCTGAAAGTATTTAGAAAAAAGCCAGATCAATCTGGCTTTTTTCATTGGATCTTACCGTACTCAGAAAATTTGGGACTTATATCGAGTAATGGTAAAATGATATTTATAAATCATGAAAATAGACGATACAAAAAAATCTGTCATAAGTGCTGTCAGCTTGATTTTGATCGCTGCAATTGCCTTCCTTTTTTGGTATACAGCAAAATATAGTACCCATGCCATTGAGGCTACTCAGAAATGTGGGGAAATTTTTTTACAAAAAGCCACGGGATACTTTGGTCAAAACGGAATAAATAGATTTATCTTTAGTAAAAAAGAAAATACCTGTCTTATTTTTAATACTTTTATAGATGAAGTAAGCGGTAACTACCGTTTAATGGTCGTCGACATGATTACTGATGACATTGATTTTTATTACGAACTCAAGAAAGATGAAACCAAAGATACTGCTCTCGGATTAACTAAAGATGAAGCGGTAAACAAAGTCAGGTCCTTTGGTTTTGTCATTTTTTAGTGATTTACAGGCGCGAATTTTAATTAGAAATATAATCTCGAAATGCTACAATAATCTCCATGAACACTATCTACATCGTCGGTAATTGGAAGGAATATCCGGAAAAAGTAGGAGATGCCAGTAAGATTGCTTCGGCGCTCTCAAAGAAAAATGTTAAAAACGGAATAAAGGCTATTGTTTGTCCGCCACATCCATTTCTGCAAAGTGTCGCTATTGCGCTTAAAAAAAGTACATCCGCACAAGGGAAATATATTCTCGGCGCCCAGGACCTCTCACCAATGATGATCGGTGCTTATACCGGCGAAGTTTCGCCAAAAGCTCTTGCTTCACTTGGTGCGAAATATGCAATCGTCGGGCACTCTGAGCGCCGCGCTATGGGTGAAACAAATGCTATTATTCTCCAAAAATTAAAAGCCGCACACGCTGTCGGCATTCGTCCCATACTTTGTGTGGGTGAGAAGAGTCGGACTGATACAGAAAAATCTCATGCTGACGTTCGCGAAGCCGTGGCAGTATTCGAAGGTCTTTCAAAAAAAGATGCAGCCAATACAATCATTGCCTATGAACCACTTTGGGCAATTGGTGCCAAAGCTGCAGCCACACCTGAGGATGCCCGCGAAATGCGTATTTACATCCAAAAAATTCTTTCTGATATGCTGGGGGAGAAAACTATGCGTGGCATACCAATTCTCTACGGCGGTGCAGTGACTGCCAAAAACGCTAAAGAATTTATCACGCTTGCCGGTATGCACGGTCTTCTTATTGGCCGCGCCAGTCTTGAACCAAAATCATTTATCAGTATCATTAATTGTTTTTAAAAGTTTTAAAATATACATTAAGAATTTTATAAATAATTTAGAATACATTATACAAAAATGAAATTGAAAGGCGTTTCCGAAATTGATCACATAGAAGGCAAGCGAGTAATCCTGCGCAGTGATTTAAATGTGCCAATTGATGGTAATAAAGTTCGCGACACCTATAGAATCATTCGCGCTTTGCCGACAATTCAATTCCTGACCTCGCGCGGTGCCAAAGTAGTTCTTCTCACTCACCTCGGCGATGATGGCAGCGAAGATCTAGCCCCAGTTGTCAAAATTCTGGAAGAAAATAAAGTACCACTTGCCTATATGGCATCAGCTGATCAATCAACAATCGAGAAAGCTACCCAGGAAATTCAAAACGGCAATGTTCTTCTCTTGCCAAATATCCGTGCATTTCCGGGTGAAAAAGAAAATGACACTGTATTCTCGAAATGGCTGGCAACGCTAGGTGAAATATATGTTAACGACGCTTTTTCTGTTTCGCATCGTGAACATGCCAGTATTGTTGGTTTGCCGAAACTTCTGCCGTCGTATGCCGGTATGCAGCTGTTTGAAGAAATAGAACACCTGTCCGCACTTTTTGAAAATCCGGAACATCCTTTTGTTGTCATGTTCGGCGGCGCCAAACTTTCAACCAAAATGAAATTAATTAAAAAACTTTCTAAGAAAGCTGACTTCGTAGCTATTGGCGGTGCACTCCTCAATCAAGTTTTATATTTGCGCGGTATGGAAATTGGCGACTCACTTCATGATGAAGAAAAAACCGATCTCGATATTTTTGACGATGAAAAAATGTTTATACCTGAAGATGTTGTGGTGAAGCGTGGTACTGACTCGCTCACCATTTCTGTAAATGAAATTCAAAAAGGCGATACTATAGTAGATATAGGTATTAAAGCTGTTGCAGCGATCGAAGCTGTTTTGGTAAATGCCAAGACCGTACTCTGGAATGGTCCGATGGGGAAGTATGAGGAAGGTTTTGGTGGCGCCACTGAAGCACTTTTGAATAAACTCTCTACGCTGAACGCAACAACCAAAGCTACTATCGGCGGGGGCGATACTGTTGCACTCGTTTCCAAACTAGGCTTACAGGATAAGCTCCATTTCATCTCAACTGGTGGAGGAGCAACGCTCGAATACCTTGAAAATGGCACTTTACCAGGGCTAAAGGCCCTTGAAAATTAAGCTTATTTTCCTCAAAAATTAAATAGGTAAATAAAGCTTGTAATATAAGGCTTTTTGGCCCGTCTCCTATACGAACACTGTAAGTACTTGACAATAGTCGAGTACTATGCTACAATATAGAAAAGTTTAACTAAACCTCAAAACTGAAAAATAAACTATGGCTAAAGCAAAGAAATTCTTCTCTAATTACAAATGGGCTATTATCGTATTTTTTATTGTCATCAGTGGCATTTCTGCCGCATCAATAACAAGTAAAAAGACATTTTACGAGCAGTATATAGCTCCATGATTATTAATTTTTTTCTTTATCTTAAAAGCTCTTTCACTTCCGTTTGCCCGTAAGGTAAACAAATCATCCTGCACTAATACTGCAGGATTTTTCTTTACCCAAAGTTGCCGCACAAAATCTCCAGGAACTTTATAATGAATTGAAATATTTTTTATCTCGTCACGGTATAATGCAGACATGCAGCCGAAAACCCGAATCCTTATTGCCGCGACTCTAATATCTATATACCTCGCCATTTTCTTTTCACTTCGGGTATTTGGAGCGGGGAACAGCGAACTCCAAGTTTCTTTTCTTGATATTGGCCAGGGTGACAGCATTTACATCAAAGCGCCAAACGGTAAAGATATGCTGATTGATGGCGGAAGAACGAGTGGAATACTTTTGAAAAAATTACGAGGGGCGATGTCTCCCGGTGACAATACAATTGATGTTGTCATGGCAACACATCCTGATGCTGATCACATTGGCGGACTTCAGGCAGTCATTGAAAATGTTAAAGTCGGCGAATTTATCGAGCCGGGAATTTTTACAGATACAAAAACCTATGCCGGCCTTCTCGATGCCCTTCTTGCGACAGCCACTCCGCACATGCTTGCTCGCACCGGTACGACAATAACTCTCGATGAGAAGAATAAAGTAATTTTTTCAGTGCTTGCACCGAGCAGTATTTATCCTGGACAAGAAACTAATGAAGCTTCAATTATTGGACTACTTTCATATGGAGAACAAAGTTTTATGCTTACAGGGGACGCGTATGTGGCAGGGGAGGAAGCGATAATGATAGAAGCAATTGCGAAAGAAGCAAAAGAGAATGAACCAAAAAATAAAAATAGTATAAGCGGAAAAAGCATAGTCGCCGACGTTTTGAAGCTTGGTCACCATGGATCACGAACGTCATCGAGCGAAGCATTTTTGAGAGCGACACAGCCTGGTGTTGCCGTAATTTCTGCAGGCTGCAAAAATTCATACGGTCATCCGCACAAAGAAGTGGTTGATCGACTTGCCATGCTAAAAATCCCATCAATTTCTACCTGTGATTCAGGAACAATTACGTTTACGACTGACGGTGTAACTCTGTCTAGAAGAACAGAAAAATAAAATATTTTACTTAGGTAACAAACATATATTCAAAAAGCCTTGGTAGGCACGACGGTGCCGGACAGAGAAAAAGCCCACCAGGGCTTTTTCGTGCTTTTTGAATATATGTTTGTGAACTACTTTATGATGCCTGCTTTCTTAAGAGTAGCGTAAGCCCCGCGCTTGTTGATTGTCTTGATAGCATCAGTTGAAAGAGTAAGGATAAAAGACTTGTTGAGCTCAGGCACAAAAATCTTCTTTTTGTGGAGGTTTGGGTGCTTGCGAGTAGACCCTGTCGGGTTAAATTTGGTAGCACGAACTTTGGTCGAGTAGCCACCCGCCATCATTGAACCCCTATTTGTAACTGCGCAAACTTTAGCCATAGTGCTTCGCATGGTATCATACGAAATACATATATGCAACTCATTGAAATCGTAATTTTGCTGCTTTCCGTCATTGTGCACGAGGTCGCTCACGGCCTTATGGCATACAAACAGGGTGATCCAACAGCCAAAATTGCAGGCCGGCTTACTTTAAATCCTATTCGTCATATAGATCCTATTGGAACCATACTTGTTCCTATTTTGCTTTTCACCACAACAGGCTTTCTATTTGGTTGGGCAAAACCAGTTCCGTACAATCCAAATAATTTCAGGAACCGCCGTCGGGGCACACTCCTCGTAGCTTCAGCTGGAGTGCTCATGAACATTATTATTGCCGCTGTCTTTTCCATTATCATAAGGCTGATTCCCGATATGGCTTTCTTGTCGGAAAATTTTGCCAAAGCCCTGACGGAGGTCTCAGTAATCATTATTTCAATTAATCTCTTGCTAGCTATATTTAACCTTGTGCCAATACCACCACTCGACGGCTCACGCATCCTTTTCTCCTTGTTACCAAGTAGATTTTTCAAATATGAAGTCTGGCTTGATCGTTACTCACTGCTTTTTGTCCTTATTTTTGTATTTTTCGGCTGGAAACTACTTTTTCCTGTCCTCAACTGGGTATTTGCCATCTTTGTCGGGTCAGGCGTGTAGAGGCTCGCTTGCTTTTTTACTGAGGGCATAGTACATTATTGCCGCTAGTCCCTCGGGGCTATTTCAATTTCAAACAACAATAATGGCTAGAATTAACCAATTAGTTAAAAAAGGCAGAAAGACCCAGACGCGTAAAACGCGATCGGTTGCACTCATGCGTGGTTTTAACGCAATTAAGAATAAGCCAATTTTTTATCCGTCTCCATTTAAGCGCGGTGTTTGCACAAAGGTGACAACCGTTACCCCAAAGAAGCCTAACTCTGCTCTCCGAAAGATTGCCCGTGTCCGCCTTACTAATGGTATGGAAGTAACAGCATACATTCCGGGTGAAGGTCACAATTTACAGGAACACTCTGTTGTTATTTTGCGCGGCGGTCGCGTCAAAGACCTAATCGGTGTTCGTTACCACATTGTTCGCGGATTGCTTGATGCTACTGGTGTTGAAAAGCGCCGTCAGTCACGCTCACTCTACGGTGCGAAGCGCCCGAAAGCTGCTAAGTAGCAAATTAAAATAATATTAATTCTTCCTAAAAACTTTTTAATCACAAAAATCATATGCGACGCAAAGTCAAAAATCGAAATATCGCCCAGCCGGACATTACTTTCAACAATGCCCGTCTTGGAAAGTTCATCAATTGCATCATGTGGGATGGCAAGAAAGAAACTGCCCGCAAGGTAGTTTATTCTGCGCTTGAAATCGTGAAGGAAAAAACAAAGCTTGATCCGATTGAAGTTTTTGATACTGCTATTCGCAACGCTGGCCCTGCTATGGAAGTTCGCTCTCGCCGTATCGGTGGAGCTAACTATCAGGTGCCTCGCGAAGTTCGTGAAGAAAGAAAGCGCGCCCTCGCTATGCGCTGGATAATCAATGCCGCTCGTTCTGGCAAAGGCCGCCCGATGGGGGAGAAGCTCGCTGACGAACTGATTGCTGCTTCAAAAAATGAAGGTGTGGCAATCAAGAAGCGCGACGATACTCACAAGATGGCTGAATCAAACAAGGCTTTTGCGCACTTTGCGTGGTAATAACCGGTTAATTTCTCAAAATACAAACAATACAAAAATTCCCGAAAGGGGATTTTTGGTTTGACTATTATCGCGCACAGACCTAGACTTAAGAAAAACTAAACTATGTTCACTTACAACTCTCTTGTCGAAGCCTGCAAAAATCTCGATCTCAATCCAGAAATAAAAGGCACCAATATCTATGTCATAAAAGGCCGTCCATGCGAAGCATTCGAAAAGCCGTTTGATTTGCACACCATTAAGTTTCCACAGAAAGAACTAACAGAAGTTGAAAGTATCGGTACACTTATCTTTAACCTTGCTTCGCAGAAAAAGTTCCCTTCATTCTATGATCTAGGTTCAGCTGCCGGCAAAGAAGAAAGTCGGAGAGATAATGCAATTGAAAAATTTCTGCCGGCTGCAATTGAAGCACAGCAATTTTGGCTCAAAAAGGGTCTGAAGATATGCAAATGCAAAGAAAAAGAATTCATCTTAGACTACGGTACTATCTATGAAGTTGACCCAAGCTTCCAGGAAGGTATGAATAAAATGAATAAGCGAATGGAAGAAGTCCATCGAGATTTCATTAGAAAAAATGCCGCTTCAGAAATTAGTGCAAGAAATATTCATGTCGGCGGCAATGCCAGATCCGAACCCTCTTATTGAGAGGGTTTTTTATTTACACTGTTATTTGCACAAACTACCCAAATGCCGTATAGTACTCGTACTAGCGGCAACGCTTTTTTTATTACATTATTTTAGGCCAAAAGCTCACAAAAAGTTTTATATATGGAAAGAGATTACCCATTGGAGAAAGTAAGAAATTTCGGAATTATTGCCCACATCGATGCGGGCAAAACGACTACGTCTGAACGTGTGCTTTATTACACCGGTGTGTCACACAAAATCGGTGAAGTGCATGACGGCGAAACAACCACAGACTGGATGGAGCAGGAACGCGAACGCGGCATCACGATTACAGCTGCGGCTATTACCTGTTTCTGGAATCCTACCTACGATCCGGACGACAAAAATAAAAAGCATCGCTTCAACATCATCGATACTCCCGGACACATCGACTTCACCGTAGAAGTGAAGCGGTCACTTCGCGTGCTCGACGGCGCTGTTGTCGTCTTTGACGGCGTAGCCGGCGTAGAACCGCAGTCAGAAACTAACTGGCGCTATGCTGACGAAGCTAAAGTTCCTCGTATTTGTTTCATCAATAAACTTGATCGAACAGGCGCGTCTTTTGAGCATTCATATAAAACTATTCTTGAACGCCTAAATAAAAATGCTATTCGCATGCAGCTCCCGATCGGTCTTGAAGAAAAACATGAAGGCGTTGTTGATCTTCTGACAAAGAAGTCATATCGTTTCGAAGGTGACATGGGCAGTAAGATTGTCGAAGGTGAGATTCCTGAAGACATGAAAGCCGATGCCGAGAAATATCGCGCTGAACTCATCGAAGCAATTGTCCAGCACGACGACGCTGTCATGAGTGATTACCTCGAAGGTAAAGAACCTGATCTCGCTACGCTCAAGAAACTCATGCGCAAAGCGGTTATCAACAATGCTATTTTCCCGGTCTTTGCCGGTTCTGCTCTCAAGAATAAAGGTGTTCAGCTCGTTCTCGATGCTGTTGTTGATTACCTGCCATCTCCGCTCGATATTCCGCCAATCGCCGGTATCAATCCTGACACTGACGTTGAAGAATTTCGTCATGCAGATGACAGTGAACCTTTCTCCGCGCTTGCTTTCAAAGTCGCAACTGATCCATTCGTTGGTCAGCTGATTTTCTTCCGTGTCTATTCCGGTACGCTCACAGCCGGTTCATATATTTACAATCCTCGCACTCGTAACAAAGAACGCATCGGTCGTATCTTGCGCATGCATGCCAACGATCGTGAAGAAGTGAAGAAAGTTTTCGCCGGTGAAATCGCAGCTGCAGTTGGTCTCAAAGATACAAAAACATCTGACACGCTTTGCGATGAAAATCAGCCGATTATGCTCGAGCGTATCGTTTTCCCTGAACCAGTTATCTCAATGCGTATTGAACCAAAAACAAAAGCTGACCAGGAAAAAATGGGTCTGGCGCTTTCTCGTCTAGCTGATGAAGATCCGACATTCCGCGTTTCAACTGATGCTGAAACTAACGAAACAATTATTGCCGGTATGGGTGAACTCCACCTCGATATTATTGTTGATCGTATGAAGCGTGAATTTACAGTTGAAGCAAATACCGGCAAGCCGCAAGTTGCATACCGCGAAACAATTACCGGTGACTCGCAGACAGAAGGTAAGTACATCAAACAGACTGGCGGACGCGGTAACTACGGTCACGTCAAAATTAAAGTTAAGCCGATGGATATGTCGGTCGACGCTGAAGATTTGCCAAAAAATACCAAGCGTTCTGAAGGTTTTGAATTCATCAACAATATTAAAGGCGGCTCTATCCCTCAGGAATACATTGCGCCTTGTGAAAAAGGTTTTCGAGAAGGACTCGATAGAGGTGTTTTGGCCGGATTTAAAATGGTCAATGTCTCCGTTGATCTTTGGGACGGTTCGTACCACGAAGTTGACTCAAACGAAATGGCTTTTAAAATCGCCGCTTCAATGGCAATTCAGGATGCTTGTAAGATGGCCAAGCCTGTTATTCTCGAGCCGATGATGAAAGTTGAAGTTATTACTCCTGACAAATTCATGGGTGATGTTACCGGCTCTCTTTCTGCTAAACGCGGCATTATCGAAGGTATGGAAACTCGCGGCCTCAACCAGGTTGTCAAAGCAGTTGTGCCTCTTTCTGAAATGTTCGGCTACATGACAAGCTTGCGCTCGATGACTGAAGGTCGCGCCGGCTTCAACATGGAATTTCTCCGATATGATATCGTGCCGAAAAACGTGGCAGATGAAATTATTGCGGCGAGGAAGTAATGTTTTTAAGTAATTTCTGATAAAATCACATGAATACCATTAAACCAATTATTACGCTCATCCTCCTCGTTGCCGTTGGAGCTGTTGCTTACTTTGTTATGCCGAAGAACAATGACATGCCCGGTACAATTGCGGCTCAGCATCTGAATGCAGATGTGTATCCGCTTTTCCCTGGTATTAAATGGGGAAGTGAAATGACAGGCACTGACACGTATTTCAAAATTACTGGTTACAAAGTTGATTCTAGTGTTATGACAGAGAAAGACATACCGACAACACTTTCGCCATTTCAAACATACTATGATGAAAAAATGAAAAAAGCTGGTTGGACTATGGATATAAATATGGCAGCTGACGGCCCGGCGAGTTCAAGCTGGGGCTACACAAAAGGAAATGAAGTTGCTATGTTTAGTTACCATTTCGAATCATTAGATCCTAAACCCGACGAAATTTTTTCCTGCCCGTGTGAAGGAACATTCTCGATAATGACTGGAACCAGAGATCAATAGTTAAAAACACCGTCCAATAGGAAAACTGGGCGGTGTTTTCTTTTGCCGGTTTCGTAATTCATGTTAGCGTAAGGTAAAATAGAATTCTTATGACAAATAAACATGTAGTAGTCACAGGGGCAAATGGTGGGATAGGCGAGGCATATGTCAGGCAATTCTATGAAGCCGGATACGATGTCGATGCACCAGTCAGAAAAATAGACGCTGCCCAAGAACTTTTTAAAACAATCAAAGTCCACCTCGATTTTTGCGCCGATCTTTCAATCCAGAAGCACGTTGATCTGTATTTTGAAAATTTGGCAAGTAGGGGCATCGTACCATCGATCATTCCACTTACTGCCGGCACGTTTGCTTGGGATAATGACAAGCGGCCAGACAAGCAATTGAAAAATAAAGATGGCATACCGTTTACCGTAAGAGAAATAGCCGAATTTCTTTACAAAATGAATGTAGACACAAAATCTACTGTTATTAATTCGCTCATAAGTATTTATCCAAAAGATCTTAAGCAGATCAAAATTATTTGGACTAGCTCGCAAGCTGCCAATTTCAAAGATTTTGATCCAAAGCGTCTCAATGAGAAAACAGGCTACAAGGAAGAAGGGTACATTGCTTCAATGCTTGCATCTTCTGACTGTGCCAGGGCACTTAAGAAGAGAGATATTTTTGGTGACATTATTCTTGATGAACCCGGGCTTATCAATACGATAATGGCTCAGGAATCTTTTACTCTTGAAACTATTGGAGAAATAATTGAATGGGATACTATTCCGACACCGGAGGTCTACGTGAGACAATTACTCAGAGAAAATCAATACAGGCTTGCCGCATAGCAGCCTGTTTTTTGTTTACATTTCTGCCCTTGGGCCAATATTTGACATTCCCTCCAGAAAGACGTAGTCTGTAGATAGATTTTACTTAATTTTTAATAGGCCAAACGGAGGGGAAAGAGAACCACTTACATCATTATGATTACAAGGGCATTTTTCAATATTCAAAAAAAGACCGCAATAACGCTGCTTATTGCTTTTTTCGCTTTCGGCGAGATGACAGCGGGGTTGCTTATTGCGCCAATGGAGGCCAAGGCTGCTTTGCCGCCTGGTTTTGCAACTGAAACAATTGCCGGCGGACTCAATTTTCCAACATCGATGGCTTTCACTCCGGACGGCCGAATTTTCGTTGGTGAAAAATCTGGATCGATTAGAGTAATAAAAAATGGCGCACTTTTGCCGACACTACTCGTTCAGCTGACTGATATTAATACCTACGCTGACCGCGGCCTTATCGGTATTGCTGTCGACCCAAACTTTGCGACCAATAAATACATTTACCTTTCTTATACGTATGAAAATACACCGGGTGCAAATCTGACTGCTGCCAAAACTGCGCGCATCGTTCGCATGACGGTTTCGGGCGACACAGCAAGCGAAGCAACAAAAGTTGTCATCGTTGGAACTGTCGGGGGAAGTGCAGCTACTCCATCGTGCAAAAATTATCCTGCCGGTACTGACTGTATTGCGTCTGATTCTTCGTCGCATAGTGCCGGCGGACTTCGCTTTGGTCCTGATGGCAAACTGTACGCTACGCTCGGTGATGGTGCGCGTTTTGATGTCGCTGATCCTGATGCACTTCGTGCCCAAAATCTTGACAGCCTCAACGGCAAAATGTTGCGTATCAATACTGACGGTACTGCTCCAATCGACAACCCATTTTACAATGGTAATCCAAATGCTAACCGTTCAAAAGTGTATGCATATGGTGTGCGAAATATGTTCCGCTTTTCTTTCCGTCCAGCAACCGGTGCAATTTATGGCGGAGATGTCGGCTGGGATACATGGGAAGAAATAAACATCATCACGCCTGGCGGCAACTACGGCTGGCCATGTCGCGAAGGTAATAACCCAACAAGCTACGGTTGTACAGCTACCGGCCACGTCAATCCTGTCTATACATATGTTCATGATCCTGGTTCAGGCGGTTCAATTACAGCTGGTGTTTTTCCAACAGGTTCTGTCTATCCGGCAAGTTACAATAATAAAATGTTTTTCGGCGACTTCGCCATGAACTGGATGAAGTTTTTGGAAATGAGCCCGACTGACACATTTGTCGGCACGAGTGATCTCATGCTCTCAAGCGATAATCCAAACGGTCCGGTTGATTACGCTGTCGGTCCGGACGGTTACATTTATTTTATTTCAATTTACACCGGTGACATTCGTCGCTTTGTTTACACACTCGGCAACAGACAACCAATCGCGCAAATCGCAGCTACTCCTACCTCAGGCAGTTTGCCGCTTTCAGTAAGTTTTTCTTCGGCTGGCTCGAGTGATCCTGACGGTAATCCACTTTCATACCTTTGGAATTTTGGAAATGGCACGCCGACAAGTAGTGATGCTAATCCAGTGCATGAATATACAGTCGCTGGTACGTACATTGCAACACTTGAAGTGAGCGATGGCCTCGGCGGCACGAATCTCAAGAGCATCACTATATTTGCCGGAAACAGAGCTCCGACACCAACTATTTCGTCACCGACAAATGGTGCTCTCTATTTCCCAGGGCAAGTCTTTACCGTTTCGGGAAGTGCAACTGATCCGGAAAACGGCACACTTTCCGGCGCATCACTTACTTGGCGTGCTATTCTCCACCATAATACGCATACGCATGTTTTGCAGACAGCGTCAGGCAATTCATTCCAATTCACGGCGCCTGATCACGGTGATCCGGCTGTCTACACGGAACTTGAACTCACTGCAACTGACTCCGGTGGTGTGACGGCAAAAACCAGTGTCAATATGTATCTCAACAACGGTATTGCGCCTGGAAGTAACCTCGTCCAAAATCCTTCATTTGAAACTGCGAATCCTGCTTTTCCAAACTTGCCGCAAAGTTGGAATAACTATAAGTGGGGAACACACACTGCTGCTTTTGCTTATCCTGTTGCCGGACAGGATGGTGCGCGAGCTGCACAAGTCACGATATCTGGTTACGTGAGTGGCGACTCAAAGTGGGGACATGATCCGGCGTACGTCGCTGAAAATACAAATTACACTTTTTCTGATTACTACAAATCAACAACCACAACCTACCTCGTAGCGGCTGTTAGTTTTGCCAACGACACGATGCAGTACACCCAGCTCGCTACACTTCCGGCCGCCGCAAACTGGACGCAGGCCAATGCCACTTTCCAGACACCAGTTGGCACGCGTACGCTTGCGATTTATCACTTGATCAATAGCAATGGCTCACTCACCGTCGACAATTACTCCTTGATTGGTCCGGGGGGAACTACACCACCAGTTACGGGTACAAACCTTGTCGTCAATCATTCGCTTGAAAATGCTAATACTGCCGGTACGTTGCCTTTGAATTGGGCAAGTAATAAATGGGGAACACACACTGCTGCTTTTGCCTATCCGGTTGCCGGACAAGAAGGCGCCAAGGCTGCCAAAATTACGGTCTCAGGCTACACAAGCGGGGATGCCAAGTGGTTCTTTAACGATGTCACTGTAACGCCGGGCACAACGTATACTTTTTCTGATTACTATCAATCAACCGCCGCAACTCGTTTAGTTGCTCGATTTACGACGAGTGCAAATACTATCTCATACCTTGAGCTCGGCGCGTCACTTCCAATCAACGCCGGTTGGTCACAAGCCACACGATCAATTACGATTCCGGCTGGCGTGACCAAGCTCACTGTTTTCCATGTGATCGCGGCCAACGGTTCACTGACTGTCGACAATTATTTCCTCTCTGATGGCACGACTCCTCCAGTTGGCGGCACGAATTTAATTGCCAATGGCTTCATGGAAAATGCTAATGCCGGCAACACTGCACCACTTAACTGGACGCCAACAACAAGCGGCACTGGTTTTACAACTACACATACGTATCCAACAACAGGGCAAGACGGTGGCAAAGCCGCCCGCGTCGTGATTTCCGGTATGCCATCAGGTGCTGACGGCAATGCACGCTGGCAATTTGATGAAGTGCCGATCCAAACTGGCACTGAATATACCTACGAAGGCTACTACAAAGGAAGCACAATTTCTGACATCATCGGCCGCTACACATTTGCTGATGGCAGCACGCATTTCTTCGGACTGAAGAAAGAAATTCCAGCGGCGACGAACTGGACTTTTGTCACAGGGAAATTTGTCGGGCCGGTCAATGTCACAAGCATTACGCTCATGCACTTGATCAGTACAAATGCGTCACTTGAAATCGATAATGCCAAACTCTATGTCAGCGGCACTGGTACGCCAAATGAAATAATTCCACCAACACAAAGCTTTACCAATCCGCTCGATGGTCAAACTGTTTCCGGCACGATTACGCTTACCTCTGATGTTCAGGATAATTCCGGTCAGGCTTGGATTTTCTACGCAGTTGACGGTACGCCCCTCGGACCTGAACAACCTGCGCCGTACAGTCAGCAATGGGATTCAACGACTGTTGCAAACGGAACACACACGCTCAAAGTCACATCGCGTGATGCTGTTGGCAATAACAATCGTCAAATTATTACTGTGAATGTAAATAATACTGTTACGCCGCCAACTGGCAATAATCTCATTCTCAATCCATCACTTGAAACCGCGAACGGTGCTTTGCCGCAAAACTGGGCAAGCAATAAGTGGGGGACAAATACTGCGACATTTAATTATCCTGTCGCTGGACAAGAAGGAGCCAAAGCTGCTGAAGTTCAAATGACGGCGTACACGAGCGGCGATGCCAAGTGGATCTTCAACAATGTCGCCGTAACTCCGGGCAATCAATACACATTCCAAAATTACTACAAAGCTACAGTGCCAACACAGCTCGTTATTCGCTACACGAATGGTAGCGGTGTTGCGAGTTACGTCGGATTTACAAGTGTTCCGGCAGCGGCAAACTGGCAAACAGCTAACATGACATTTACACCGCCAGCTGGTACTGCTTCGGTGAGTGTCTTCCATATTATTTCAGCAGTTGGAACACTCACGGTAGATAACTACTCTCTTGTCGGTCCTGGCACACCCCCTCCGACCGATGTCTGTCCAAATATCGCCGGCAATCAAGCAACAGTTCCAGCTGGAATGGTCATAGATATTTCAGGCAACTGTGTTACACCTCCACCAAGCGGCGGGACAAACCTTGTCCTCAATCCATCACTTGAAACCGCCGCTGGTTCGCTTCCGGCTAACTGGGCGCACGATTTCTGGGGGACGCATACTCGTATCTTTACTTATCCAGTTGCCGGCAACGATGGCGCCAAAGCAGGAAAAGTTGAAATTACCGGGTACACTGACGGTGATGCTAAGTGGGCATTTGACCATGTCACTGTAACTCCGGGTACGACGTACACATTCTCTGATCACTACCAATCAAATGTACCGACAACCGTTATCGCCGAATTCAAAACCGCCAGCAACGTTTACAGTTACCAGCCAATCGGCGGTACTGTGCCAGCCTCGGCTGCAGCGTGGAATACATTTACCGGCAATGTCACCGTACCAGCCGGCATCCAAAGCATGACTATTTTCCATCTTCTCCAGTCTGTGGGCTGGCTGACGATTGATCAGGCGAGTGTTGTGGCGCAGTAAGATCTAATTTTAATACCCAGGTTGCGTTACGTGCTTCTACTTTCTGGAGGTACAATAAAGCCAGCATGAAAAAACTACAGAATCTGGAGATGAAGCTTGCTGTCCGTACACCGTTACTTATTACACTTGGCATAACACTTATTATCGGTATCGGTTATTTTACAATGCAAAATAATTTTCCTACCAACCAAAAAGCGACGATAGTAGATGTAAAACCACAAATCGTAGATTCAACCACAAATAGCTCTTCAACCACTGGTAAGGGACAGATATACTTGATGGGCGGTGTGACTACGAATGGAGTATTTCTTAATAACGTTGTTTCTTCCAGTGATGGTATTACATGGAATCAAATTTTACCAAATGCACCATGGAGTAGGAGGCAAGGACACAGCACAGTATTCTTTAACGGTAAAATATTTTTAGCTGGAGGTTCTTCTAACACTGGAAATTGCTTCAATGATGTATGGTCATCACCCGACGGTATTACATGGAGTCAAAATACTGCCAACGCTGCATGGTCTCCGAGACAGGGCACAGCTTTGGTTGTACTCAATAATAAGTTGTGGGTGTACGGTGGAATTGAGTGCAGCGGGAATATGGTCAATGATGTTTGGTCATCTCCAGACGGCATCACGTGGACACAAGTAAACTCTTCCGCACCATGGGGATCACGCAGGTGGTTTGGGTATACGGTATTTCAAAATAAACTATGGTTGATCGCTGGATGGCCAAATAATAATAACCCGAGTGATGTTTGGTCATCACCTGATGGAATTACCTGGACTCTGGTGAATCCTGCTGCACCCTGGTTTAGTCGAGCATATTTTAAAGCATTTACCTTTGATAACAAATTATGGATCACTGGCGGTACAAGTATTGTTGTTAACGGTAATTACCTTGGCGATGTTTGGTCATCCCCAGACGGTATTACCTGGACGCAGGCTACTAATAATGGACCCTCTTTAAACAGAGCAGCTTTTGATACTTTTGTATTTAATAACAAAATGTGGTTAGCGGGCGGTTTAATGTCCGGTGCTCTTAATGATGTTTGGTCTTCACTAAATGGTGTTAGTTGGACACAAGCGACAAATAATTTAACAAATGGTGGAGTGGGAACCCATTCTATAGTTGTTACGTCTTCTACTGGCGTTCCTAGTCAGCAGCCAACCGTCACCACCATTTCCGCTTCTCCATTTACAGCTGTCAACGCAACACTAACCGGCAAAGTAAATCCAAACGGGACACAAACTGTCGGCTATTTTAAATACGGTAAAACAACTGCCATGACTTCAACTACATCCGGCACATCAATGGGCGTAGGAACTGCGGCAGTAGGTTTCTCAAAATATATCAGTGGCCTTGTTCCAAACACTCTCTACTATTATCAAGCATGCGCAACGTATACTCCGGGACCAATTTGTGGAGCAACACGAACATTCACAACTTTAAATTCAGTTCCCGACCTCAAAATTATTTCACTCACTTTTGATCAAACCACTACCCAACAAAGCGTAACTGCGGCACGGGTAAGGTACACATTTACTCTCAAGAATGACTTAAATGCGCCAACCGTTCTGCCTGTCGGCACAAAGTTTACTCTCTATTACAAGCCTGGCACAACATATATTCCAATAGGAGAGACTGCTGTAATTAATACTCCTACACCCCTTGCTGCTTTGGCTACACTTACCTTTACAAATAGCACCTATCTTTCACCAAACGCGAGAGCTACACTAGGTACTTTCCCAGCAAAAATTTCGGCTGATACTACGAATCTTGTTATTGAGACGAATGAACTTAATAATGATTTAGTGCAGAATTTGGTGATAGTGCCGTAGCAGAGAGCTTGCAGAAAATCAGAACAACGTTTACGATGTATATATTGATGAGGGTGCGGATCGCAAAGTCTGTCCAGAAATGGGCGGATTTTGTTTTTTATTTACTCACTACACCTTAGTAGCAATCAACTCATCTGAAATAGTTGCTTCATCTGGATCACTAGCAGCTGGAATAACCACATTACTTGTTTGAAGTATTTTTCTATAAATGTATGCCATAGAAATCTGCATAATAGCTACAGAAATAAGTAGTCCAACAATAAGTGCAGCAACGCCGATAAGTATTAGCATAATACAGCCGAGCATGAACAATAGTATTTTTAATCTATGGCCCTTGGTCATGTCCCTACTCATTTTTAATGATTCCAAAATTTTTACATTACGATCAATAATTAGATACGTAGAAAAATAATAGCGAACAACGATAGCTAATATTGCAAATGTCATTAGTGTAAGGAAAATAATTTCCGACACTGAATTCGGAGCAATGTTTAATTCTCTAAATGCGAAAATAATTACTAAAGCAGGGATGATAAGCATTAGTAAAAATAGAATCATAACACCAATGAATCGCCCAAACTTACTCCACTCAGAAAAAAAGACACCAAAACTCGGTTTAATACCATCGACGGCATTAAGACCGATCTTCATATATCCCATCGTCAATCCGATACTTACTATGTAGAAGATAGGGCCAATAAAACGAAGATCGCCCAGGGAATTAACCACCACGCTTATTAAGCTTATACCGATATAGATCCATGGATGTTTTTTGAAAGTAACCCAGCCGAACTGAAATACTTCCCTAATAGAAAATGTTTTCATATGCTCCGTTTATATCATAAAGGCCCTTTGATTAATAGGTAAAATAGTGTATTTGACATCCCTCAGCGTTCTGCTAATATGAGCTTAATCGCAATCGCGGTTTTTTGTTTGCCGAACTGGCTGACGGGGAATAAACCCTTACAAATTAGTCGTATTTTTATAATTAATATATGTTCCGTATCCACTGGGTAAAGGAACCACTATACATTCGTATGGCAACAGAAGCATTTAAGAGAGACAAGCCTCACGTAAACGTAGGCACAATCGGTCACGTTGACCACGGTAAAACAACCCTTACCGCGGCTATTTTGCATGTTCTGCAATTGAACGGTAACGTAGTCAAAATGAAGGGTGTCGGCGAAATCGACTCCGCTCCGGAAGAAAAGGCTCGTGGTATTACCATTAACCTTTCTCACAACGAGTACGAGACAGCAGCTCGTCACTACGCGCACATTGATGCCCCAGGTCACGCTGACTACATCAAGAACATGATTACAGGTGCCGCTCAAATGGACGGTGCTATTCTCGTGGTTGCCGCAACTGACGGCGCTATGCCACAGACTCGAGAACACATCTTGCTCGCAAAGCAGGTTGGTGTGCCTCGTATCATCGTTTTCCTCAATAAGGTAGACATGGTTGACGACAAAGACATGGTTGACCTCGTCGAAGAAGAAATCCGCGAAATCCTTACAAAGCAAGGTTTTGACGGCGCAAATACCCCTGTTATCAAGGGTTCAGGCCTCAAGGCACTCGAAGCAAAGGACATTAATGATCCTTGGGCTCAGAAGATTCTTGAGCTTACAAACGCTCTTGATACGTACATTCCAGTTCCAGAACGCGACACTTCAAAGCCATTCCTCATGCCTATTGAAGACATCTTCTCAATTGAAGGCCGTGGCACTGTTGTCACTGGTAAGATCGAACGCGGCATCGTCAAAGTTGGCGAAGACGTGGAAATTATCGGAATCAAAGACACCCAGAAAACAGTTGTCACCGGTATTGAAATGTTCAACAAGTCTCTCCAGGAAGGTATGGCTGGCGACAACGCTGGTATCCTTATCCGCGGTATAGCAAAAGATGCTATCACTCGCGGTCAGGTTCTTGCTAAGCCGGGTTCTGTTACTCCTCACTCTGAATTTGAATCTGAAGTCTACATCTTGAAAAAGGAAGAAGGCGGTCGCCACACTCCTTTCATGCAAGGGTACAAGCCTCAGTTCTACATCCGTACAACAGACGTAACTGGTGAAGTTACTCTGCCAGAAGGTAAAGAAATGGTCATGCCGGGCGATACCGTGACCTTTAAAGTCAAGCTTATTACACCGGTCGCTCTTGAAGACCAGACTCGTTTCGCTATTCGTGAAGGCGGTAAGACCGTCGGCGCTGGTGTCGTAACTAAGGTCATTAAGTAGTTTGCCTAACATGGCTACAAAAACATCGACAATTCCAAAGAAGAGAGCAAAGAAGGGAGATGCAGCAGCCGCTGAAACAGCAGTTTCAATTCTCCGCATTCGCGTCCGTGCATACGAAAGCAAGGTACTTGATGCATCTGTAAAACAGATCATTGATACAGCTACTCGCTACGACGCCAAAGTTCTCGGACCAGTGCCGCTTCCGACAGAAATTAAGAAGTACACGGTGAACCGATCTTCTTTCATCTACAAAAATACTCGTGAGCAATTTGAAATGCGCACGCATAAGCGCCTCATTGATATCGTCAATCCTTCTGCGAAGACGATTGAAGCACTTACCAACCTCTCATTGCCATCCGGCGTCGACATCGACGTTAAGATGCTTTAAAAAGTAATAGGCAATTATCTGTAGAGCATTTGTAGAGCGGGCATGCAAAACATGCATAGCGTATTCTTCTTGGTTCGATTTCTTTCTGAAGCCATCAAAACTATATGAAATTTATATTAGGTAAAAAACAGCATATGACTCAATTCTTCGCCCCAGGCGGGAAGGTTTTTCCTGCAACTGTGGTGAAAGTTATGCCCGGTGTTGTAACGCAGGTAAAGTCAAAAGAAGCTGACGGCTACGTCGCGGCTCAAGTTGGCTTTGGTGAGAAAAAGGCTGATCGAATTTCGAAGTCAGCCAAAGGTCACTTCAAAGAGCTCGGTAATTTCTCAGATCTCCGCGAATTCCGCTTTGGAACTACAGCTAGTTCTGGCGCGGGCGCAAGCGATGTTCCGGCTGTCGGCTCAACAATTACACTCGAAGATTTCACCGAAGGTGACGTCGTTCGTGTCTCAGGTACGACAAAAGGTAAGGGTTTCCAGGGTGTCGTCAAACGACATGGCTTCCACGGTGGTCCTCGCTCACACGGCCAGAAACACTCTGAGCGTGAAGCTGGATCTATCGGCGGCGGTTTGCGTACGCACGTGCCAAAAGGTATGCGTATGGCAGGACGCATGGGTAGTGACAAAGTCACAGTTCGCAATCTCAAAATTCTTCACATTGATAAAGATGAGAATCTCATCATCATTTCAGGTGCAATTCCAGGTCGACGCGGAACTCTTGTTGAGATTACCGGCTAGATTAGACGCGAAAATTTTTAGTAAAATTTTCGCCCAATAAAAGTTATGGAAGCAAAAATATACAACATAAAAGGTGAATCAGCCGGAACAATTAAACTCCCGGAGTCTGTTTTTGGTGCGAAAGTATCATACGATGCAATCCACTCAACCCTCGTCATGCTTCGCGGTAATCAGCGCGCTGGTACAGCTCAGGTCAAAGACCGTGGCGCTGTTCGCGGCGGAGGCAAGAAACCATGGAGACAGAAGGGAACAGGCCGCGCTCGTCACGGCTCAACCCGCAGTCCGATCTGGGTAGGTGGCGGTACAACTCACGGTCCGCTCACAGCCAAAAACTATAATCGCAAGATTAACAAGAAGACTCTTACGTCTGTTTTGTTCGGTGTTCTCACTGCAAAGGCTAAAGATAATGAAATTATTTTTGTCGACAGTATGTCGATGAGTGATTTCAGTACAAAGTCTGCAAAGACTGCGCTCGCAAATGTCGGCAAAGTTGTTGACGCACCACGCATTGCTAATGGAAAGAAGAAAGCTGTACTTGTATTGCTCGGTAGTAATGACAAGAAGACAGTAAAAAGTTTGAGTAATCTTCCGTCAGTTGAAGTTGAACAATGGAAAAATCTCAATGCTTTGATGGCTGCTTCATACAAGTACATTCTGATTTCTGAACCAAGTGCTGCAGTTGCTTTTCTTGAAGGCAAGAAGGCTAAAGCTCGCAAAAATGAAAAGCTAAGCGCGAAAGCTGCATAATTGTATGGCTACAAAAAAAACTACAACAAAAAAAGAAGTCAGCGCAGTCAGCACAAAAGTTGCTGCAGAAAAAACTGATAAGAAAGAAGTTTCTATTTTAGTGAAGCGCGTTACAGAAAAGTCAGGTTTGGCTTCTGCTAAACATGCCTACACTTTCCTCGTTCCTATGGATGCCAACAAGACTATGATCGTCGCAGCTTTCAAGAAAGAGTATAAGAAAACTCCGGTCAAAGTTTCAGTGCTTCGTATGCCAGGTAAGCCACTTTTCCGTGCCGGACGTCCGGCCTGGAAATCAGGTTACAAGAAAGCAGTCGTGACTTTAAAGAAGGATGATAAGATAGAATTCATGTAAGACGCGCTTGTCGCAATGAATCATAAATAATATGAAAACATATAAACCAACAACTCCATCTCGCCGCAAAATGGTCACGATCGACTATCGTAAGGTTTTGTCAGGCCACAAGCCAACAAAGTCACTGACTCATGGCCAGCAGCGTTCTGTCGGCCGCAACAGCCAGGGCCGCGTCACAACCCGCCACAAGGGCGGTGGTAACAAGCGCCTCTATCGTGAAGTCGACTTTAAATTCGACAAACGTGATATTTTGGCGCGCGTGACTTCTATCGAATACGATCCAAACCGCTCAGCATTCATCGGACTTTTGCAATACAAAGACGGTGAAAAGCGCTATGGTGTTTTGCCAAAAGGCGTTGTCGTCGGTGCGGAAATCATGACTTCAGAAAAAGCAGCCATTAAACCAGGCAACAGACTTCCACTCAAATTTATTCCTGTAGGAACTTTTATTTACAATATTGAAATCAAACCTGAAGGTGGCGCCAAGCTCGTTCGTTCAGCTGGTACTTTTGCTCAGCTCATCGCTAACGATGCCGGTTACGCTCAGATCAAAATGCCTTCAACTGAAGTTCGCAAAATTCCTGAACTCGCCTGGGCTTCTGTCGGTACAGTTTCAAACGATGAATACCACCTCATCAACTATGGTAAGGCTGGCCGCTCACGCTGGAAGGGTATTCGCCCGACTGTTCGTGGTTCTGCCATGAATCCGGTTGACCACCCACTCGGTGGTGGTGAAGGCGCACAGGGTGCCGGCATGAAGCGCGTCAAGAACGTTTACGGTAAAGGTATTCGCGGCAAGAAAACTCGCAAGCCAAAGAAATATTCAAACTTCCTCATGCTCACTCGCCGCAAGACCGGCAAGAAGAGAAAGGGACAGTAAACTCAATCTAATGCAAAAACCACCTCATAAAGGTGGTTTTTGCATTTATGGGGTGGTGTGGTAATGTAGGCGAAACCAACTCTTAAACAAAAAAACATGCAAAGAAACTTCATGCAATTACTTGCTGCCATGTGGGCGCAAAACAAATTCGTCTGTGTCGGACTCGACAGCGAATTAGCTAAAATCCCGAAACATATTAAAGACAGACACCTTGAATCTTCACCTGTGTCGCGTCCAATTCGTGATTTCAATATGGAAATCATTGATACCACAAAAGATATTGCCGCGGCGTACAAGCCAAATTTGGCATTCTATTTGGGCCTTGGAGAATTTGGCCTTAAAGCTCTTGAAAATACATGTGCGTACATACATCTGACGGCACCTGACGTACCAATTATTCTGGATGCAAAGTTCGGAGACATCGGCAATACCAATGAGCACTATGCGAGATTTACCTTTGAGGTCATGAAAGCCGATGCGGTTACTGTCCATAACTATATGGGCAGCGTAGGGATGAAGCCTTTTCTTGACTACAAAGACAAAGGTATCATTGTCCTTTGTCGAACATCAAATGCGGGGTCAGGTGAATTTCAGGAAGTTCCTGTACCATCTCGTCTTCAGGAAAGGTACGGTGACTCTTTCTTTGTGTTGGTTGGCAACACAGTTTCAAAAGTCTGGAATGAAAACAATAACTGTATGTTGGTCATGGGCGGTACATATGCTGAAGACTTTAAAAAAGTTCGTGCTGCTGCACCTCAAATCCCTTTCCTTATACCAGGTATCGGTGCGCAGGGCGGTGATCTTGAAAATGCGGTTCGTAACAGCATGACGGAAGATGGTAACGGTTTTATTGTCAACTCGTCTCGTGGTATTATTTTCGCTTCAAACGGTGAGGATTATGCTACGCGTGCTCGGGAAGAAACAATAAAGCTTAACGATCAAATCAATGAGGTTCGTAAAAAAGTCTTAGCCGAAAGACATCAAAGCAGCCTGCTAAAATATAATAAGTAGTGATAGGAGGCAAATTAAAAAAGGAGAACACATAATGTTCTCCTTTTATTTTTTACTAAGCAGTTTGTTTGGCTGCATTCATGGCCTGCATAAGCTTTGGCCAATCATCTTTTGGCTTCCAAACAACATTATTATTAGCAATATCTTCCACCACAGCTTCTTCGTGCTGCTCGTATTCAGGAAACGGTTTTTCGACGAGAGCAATAATTGGAAACCTCCTTACCCTGTCTTCCTTATCCTTGTAGTTAAAATCATCCGTGAATTTTGGAGAGCGATTGAGAATACTGCAAATACCTTTTACTGTAGCGCCAAGGCCTTCAATAAGGTCTATTGTCTTCCTTGTTGTTGAAAAATTATTAAGGACATCTTCAACAATGATGACTTTGTCGCCCTCCGCAATAGTATGTCTGCCAAATTGCAGCTCAGAAATTTCACGTCCGGCACTTGATGCAACCCGGACAATTTTCTTTTCAGCACAAGCATAACGAGCACCGAATTCACGTCCATTGTATGCGAGAAACTGGGCAATGCTGATACCGCCCATTTGTGGTCCGACAAAAACGGTACCTTCGTCTACCATATCTGCCAATTTCTTGAGAAGTTTTTTGGCATAGTGGTCAATGACAACTGGGTATTCTTCAGCCTTGGCAAAATTAGCATAGACATCGCCGACATATTGTTTGTACGTGCCTGCACCAAAATTTGAAAGGTAACTACCAGCGTAGCCGACAAGCGGACCCAGCCTTTTACCAGTTTTCTGGTCTTTTGGACATTCATAGTAGCCACCTAGAGCATGGAGTAGCTCAAGAGGATCGCCAGCGACTGGGCAATAAGATTAAATGCAATCCTGCAATTAAATCTCCTACTGACAG
>JAYSVN010000041.1:0-12224 GCA_043718505.1 Minisyncoccota bacterium
AGGATTAAAACACTGGGTAAAGAGGTTAATAATAACTTCTGGTGTAAAGTTTCATCTCCACCGCTTTCGTCACACATTCGCATGTAAACTCGCCGAAGCAAATGTAAATCTTTTCAAAATCCAAGCTATGATGGGCCACGTTGATATAAGAATGACTGCCAAGTATGAGCGATCAATGAAAACAGAGAATATGGAAGAAGATATGGGCAAAATAACGTTTTGATATTTTGTTTTATTCTGCGATAATTATCTATAGTCGGATCATTTTATTAGTTAAAATGTCGATTGGGAAACGTTTTATTGGAGTTTTAGTTAGGCGGTAAACAGGTCGTTCAGAATTGTCTGTTTTATCAGCCAAAATACAATTTTAAGTTTGTATTATCTACCTTTTTTGGAGAAAGACCACTCTCCGTTTCCTTTTAAGGAGAGGGTCGCAGGTTCGATTCCTGCCGGGAGGACATTAAAAAATTACCTAATTTGAAATTCGAATCTAGTTGACAAAGTATTCATATAAAAGTAATGTAAGAAAAAATAAAATTGGGAACCCAAAACAAGCAAATGAAAGTCTGTATGAAAGTGCCCTACGCATCAAAGGAAGATGCCAAGGCTGCAGTTAGGGCGGGACAAAAATACAAGAGTCGCCATCCAAGGCTCGTAAACGTATATCAATGTAGAAGATGCGGTTTCTGGCATACAACGAGTATGACCCGAGAAGCGTATCGTAAAAGTAAACAACTATAAACCAGCTATTATAAGCGGGTTTTTTTATACATACAGGCACCCCTAAATTTTAAGCAAATAAAAAAGAACAACAATCGTTGTTCTTAAATAATCTTAGCCCACATCAATAACCTTTGAGTGGAGGAATAATTTCATCATTTTTTCGTATCATCCCTCCCTCAACAACTTCGGCAATAAGGCCACCTCTGTCAAAGAAAGTATCTTTGAAGCTTTGGTCCTTTCCCGCAAGTTTACTTGGCCTATTGCATGGATCGCAGTATTTTATTCCTTTAAATGTGGCACCTCCGATTTTAAATGTTTGCCCGATTAACCACATCAGTTCAACTCCTTCAATAATTATATTGCGACGGCTTTCTGCAAAATCAAATCCACTGTCTTTAAAGAAAATGGCATTCATAAGGGTGACTTGTCGCTTACCTGATTTTCCTTTATTGAAACTGCCTTGGCCAGTAGAATATCTGTCACCTTTAAGCCCTACACCGGCAATGGCTTCAACTTCCTGCTGCTCTTCCATTACACTGCCAGCTGCGGGAGTCGTAAAGATGGCAACTACTTTAGGATTATCCATGATGTTTGTTTTTTGGCCACATTACTACAAAAGCCGGGAATGTCAAAACTATTCTAATCTGATACAATTGTCCGGCATGAAAGAAAAACAAGGGATTATTTCTGCCTTATTACTCGAAAACATACGCAGCGCTGAAAACGTTGGTTCAATTTT
This sequence comes from Minisyncoccota bacterium, assembly GCA_043718505.1. Classification (GTDB taxonomy): domain Bacteria; phylum Patescibacteriota; class Minisyncoccia; order Phycocordibacterales; family UBA9973; genus JAGOSA01. Next base: position 1,463 of record JAYSVN010000041.1, read on the forward strand.
TCGGACGGCAGATGCAGCTGGTATTTCGCATATATATCTCGCTGGCTACACACCAGCACCACTCGATCGTTTCAAAAGACCTAACGCAAAAATTGCTACCCGTGCGCTTGGTGCAGAGAAAAATATTCCATGGACAAGTGTCGCGCGCACAGGGACGCTTATTTCAAAATTAAAAAAAGAAGGCTGGCAGATTATTTCCATAGAACAATCGCCGAAGGGGATTGATTATAAAAAAGTAAAAATTGAATCCGGCAAAAAACCAGCCAAAGTACTTTTTATTTTGGGTAATGAAGTTAATGGCGTTTCCCCCAAACTTTTGGCCGCGGCTGATATTATTGCCGAAATACCTATGCGAGGAGCCAAAGAATCACTCAATGTTTCTGTAGCTGCAGGTGTAGCACTATTTAGAATGCTTAATATATAAAACTTTTAGTACTCTTCTTCTGGTTCTGAAAGTGAACTATCGGTAAAAGGTTTTGCACTTTTGTATCTTTCCGGTCCGCCGGTAAATAGCCAAAGGAAAAACATGGCGGCAAGAACTGCGAGAAAAACTAATAGAATTACTACTGCTGTTGGGCCGGGGGCCGGTTTATCTGCCATATGAAAAAGTATACACTATCCTTTATTTTTTATTTGAACAATTTTTGATGCACTGGACAAAAGTGCGCACTTCGCCCGCCAAAAGGTAATTTCTGAACAACACCTTTGCAGCCTGGTTTTGGGCAAGTTTTGCCGGTGCGGCGATATACATTATGAGCATGTTGAAATTTACCCCGCTTGCCACTGACGTCACGGTAATCACTCGTTGAATCACCACCGAAGTCTATGCCTTTTTTCAGAACGGCGAGCATGCCTTTATATAAAAGAGACATTTGTTTGGCCGGAATTTTCTCAACGATCGAAAGTGGATGAATACCAGAGAGCCAGAGCATTTCATCAGAATAAATATTGCCGATACCGGCGACCACCATTTGATCAAGTAAAATAAGTTTAATTTTTCCGCGCGGACGCTTCATGAGACGCTCTACGAATTTCTTGACCGTAAAACCCTTATCCAAAGGCTCAGGCCCCAAATGCTTGAGATGAACACTTTCATGAATATTTTTACTTTCTACTAGTGTTACTTTAGCAAACTGGCGTACATCAGAGAGCACAAGCTGCTTACCATTTGAAAATGAAAAAACCACATGGAGAAATCTATTATAAGGATCACGCAAAGCCTCATTTTTCTCGCTCGCAGCCGGTATCCAAATTTTATTTTTAGCATCAAATGAATATTTGCCAACCATAAGATGACCGGTCATTTTCATGTGGATGAGAATAGTCTTGCCGCCGGACAAATTAATGAGAATATTTTTCGCCCTTCGTTCAACTGAAGTAACTTTCGTACCAATAACTTCCTTTTTAAATTTAGCAAAGAAATTTTTATCTTTATGCGAAGTACTCAAGTGTGGGGAAGTATAGCTGCGCTTGGCGAGGTCAGTCCAAACATCAGTGATTTTTAGACCAGGCAAAACCTTTTGGAGGCCGGTGACGGTCGTATGGACTTCAGGGAGTTCGGGCATGTATTTAGACTATATTTTTTGAGATTTTATGACAAGTAATTGTGTTTTTATAAAAATACTTTATAGTTTTTTCTTTATTGATTTTTCATATAGTCATGGTACAGTATGCGCATGAGAAGTAAAACATTCAAATCAATTATTTGGGAAGAAGGCAAACACTATATTGCCCAGTGTTTGAATGTTGATATTTCAAGCTTTGGTTCTACAAAGAAAAGTGCCGAGAAAAATCTCATTGAAGCCCTCAAGCTTTATTTTGAATAACTATTTCCCAATATACTTAAACACCTAAAGGCAAAGTAGGTGTAAATTTAGATTGTGAAAATGGGATTTTAAACTGATTCTGGACGTGACGGGGATCGAACCCGCAATCCACAATTGGTAAGGTTGTGGATCTAGACCACTAGCACGCCCGTGATATGGAATACCAAACCATACCGTTCTGAATCATAAAATAGTGAGATGAAATCTTCATCAAGAAAAGATAAAAAAACAAATCCGCCCACATCTGGGCGGATTTGCAATCCACAACCTTACCAATGCACACATACTACACCTTGCTATATTTTACGCAATCCAATACAGCCCTATTTCCCAATGTACTTCAGCGCCTCCTTTATTTTCTCATTCAAAGTCGAAGCCGTAGCCGGAATTCTTTTCACCGCATCACGTGCTTCAGTCTGCGAATAGCCAAGTTTAACGAGCGCTTCGAGCGCATCAGAGTCACCGGAAAATTCACCAATACCGGCTTTGTGACCAAGCGAAACAAGTTTGTCGCGTAAATCAATAATTATTTTTTCAGCAGTTTTCTTGCCGATACCGGAAACGCTTGTTAAATAACCGACATCACCCGAGCCGATGGCGCGCTGGATGGATTCGATCGAGCCGAGCGAAACAATAGAAATAGCAGAGCGGGGACCGACGCCGGAAACAGTTATGAGCATTTGGAAAAAAGTAAGCTCGCCGCGTGTGCGAAAACCATAGAGTTCCATGGCATCTTCTCTGACGACGAGGTGAGTAAAAAGGGCCAATTCTGTCCCAAGCTGGGCGGTAGCCAGAGTGTCGGTTGTAGTTGAAATTTCATACCCCACACCTTGAGTTTCAAGGATAACAGAACGATCTGAAATATCAGCGACTTTGCCCTTAACGAAAGCGATCATAGGAACAGTATATACGATTCGGCCTAAAATGCGGTAGGCTTGCGCAATAAGCCTTTTCTGGTATAGTAACCCGTATGCCAATCATCAAATCAGCCAAAAAGGCCCTCCGCCAGTCATTCCGCAAGAAAGCCGTTAATGACCGCCGAACCAAGGCCATGAAGGACGCTATCAAGAAAGTTGAGCGTTCAGTCAAAGAAAAAAAGAACGATGCCGCTCAAAAAATGCTGCCATCAGCATTTGCTGCAATCGACAAGGCAGCCAAGCAGGGTGTTATCAAGAAAAATAACGCTTCTCGTAAAAAGGCCCGTCTCGCTCGAATTTCTAAGTAACAGTACAAAGGCGCCTTCGGGCGCTTTTTGTGTTAAAATCTTTTTGTATGGAACATAAACATCACGGTCCAATTAGTGTCATTATTATTCTTTTCGTCATTATTATTTCGACGGCCTTTATTATAAAAGGCGAGGGTAATGGAAATAGTAATGAAAATAAGCCTGGGAATAATAATCCACCGATCGCAATCACTCCGGCATATAAATGTGGCCTTACAGCCAACACGCCGTTACCAAACAGCACGGTAGCTTTTCCTCTTTCTATAAGTGGTGTCATTGATAACGCTGCTGCCACAGACAGCTGTACGTGGGTGCTCTTTGAAGGCTATGGTGGCATGGTTAGTATTTCAGACGGTGTAAATACATATGCAAGCGGCCCGGTTTTGATTGCGGGTGACTGGATGAATAATTTACCCCACAATTTTTCAGCAACGCTTTCTCCTGTAGCTTCGATTCCATCAGGTACACCCCTTACAATTACTTTTACTGAAGAAGATCCGTCCGGCCAAGGTTTAATTGACGTACTCTCCTATTCTGTCATTGCGCAGTAATGCATTATGTCTAACCTCCTTGTTTTCTACGGCACCGAATGTCCGCACTGCGAACGCATGATGGTATTAGTCAAAAAACTCGAACAAGAAAAAAAGATCGATGTCGAAGAAATTGAAGTTTGGCACAATGAAGAAAATACCCGCCGAATGGAAGGTTTTGACCATGAAAATTGCGGCGGTGTACCGTATTTCTACAATACAGAAACCAAAGCCTGGCTTTGCGGGGAAGTAACGTATAAAGAACTACAGAAGTGGGCGCAATAGTGAAATAAAAACCGGGAATTAAAATCTGAAAAACTAAAATTAGCACTAGCTGTGCCTGGCCTCACTGTATTCCACTTTTCTCATAAGAATAATACCGATAATAATAAATACAGTCATGGAAACCATGGCAATACGATAGTTCAGGTTGTTTTCCGTCGGCGTGAAAGCAAGAATGCCTGACCAGACAAGAGGACCAAGAAATGAAGCAAAGCGTTCAGAAATTGTATAAAAACTGAAGCCGTAATTTAATTTATGTGCCGGAATAAGTCGCGACAGGAGTGCTCTTGATACAGCCCAAACTCCGCCAAAGAGAAGTCCCATAATAGTGACCAGGATAGTGAGTAATGAAATAGTCTGGCTCAAAGATATGAGCGGGAAGATCACTATCCAGCCGGCCAGAATCCAAATAAGTACACGCTTGAGACCGTACCGATCTCCCAAGTAGCCGCAGATGATAGAGCCTATAGCTGATGTAATAAGGATGAGAACCATCAAAAGCGTTTTTTCGCTGTCGGGAGATGAAAAAACACGTTCAAGAACTATAGGAAAATTATTGGAAGCAGTCAGGATGGCATCATTGAAAAAGAAAAAAGCCAGCATAAACATCGAGACACCAGGGATGAGAAAAAGCATTTTTGCTTCTTTAAATACGTTTCTATATTCCTTTTTAATATGTGACAACGATAATTCTGCATTATGCAACCCGGGCTTTTTCTTAAAAGCTATGAGCATTGGCAATGAAAGTAAAATGAAAATAATTGAAACCGGCAAGAAAACCTGGGCCCTTCCTGGTTCACCAAAGAAATAGATACTGCCGTTAGCAAATGGCAGAGCAATCAGTAGGCCGACAATCTGGCCGATCCAATTTGAAGCATTTCCGATGCCCGAAACTATACCTCTTTTGCTAGGTGTAGCGATCTCGTTAAGCAGAGGATTATAAAAGTTGAATGCTGACTGATAAGCAAAATTACCAACAACAAAAAGTATCATGGAAAGCACCACTCGCTCCGGGCTTAAAATCGTCACTAATGAAAGAAGAATAAAAAGGACCCAAACTATAACTGTACTAATACGAAGAAACTGGAAACTTTTGCCGCTTTTATCTGCGAGTATGGAAACGATGGGCGCTGTAAAAATAAGGAGAATAGTGGCAAAAATAAAGAGCATGTTGTACCAGGTGTCCGATACACCCATATCAACAACGAGCCATTGTGAAAAGTAGAGAAAGAAAACGACCGCTACAATAGAGTTTGAAAAGTCGTATAAAGCCCAGAGGAAAATGTTTTTCCTGTTCACGTTAGTATGCGTAATGCCCTTTTCATTGCTACAAAACTATATGCCCAAAGAAATGGCAACCAAAGTGGCATAACACCAAAAAGACTATTTCGAATAAATGTTTCAACTCCTGTGCTAATAAAAATATATTCAAAAATAATCATGATAAAAAAACCAAAAATGTAAACTGTAATATCTTTCTGTTGTCGTTCAATAGCAAAAGCAATGCCAGTAATGATGATGTATAGAACTGTCAAAGTGTAGTCATTTTTAATCAAGGGAATCAGACCCATCATTAGTAAGATGGGAAGAGAATTTAGGAAAATCAAAACCGGTTTTTTCATATATAAAGTCACTATAACACCCTAATAAAAAAGCTGCACATTATACCTATTGTCAAAATTGTTTGACACCATTTTTTATCTGAGTAGTATCATAGACAAACATAGCCCCATGCAACAATTCTTTATTCAGCAAACTAAGCAGAAAAATCAATCTTCTGTCTGGAAAAAAGTCTCTGAGGAAGATTTCTTCAGAGTAATGGCCGACGTCGCCTATAGTCCTTCATATAATAAAGACGGAACACTGAGAACATCAGGATTTGGGAACAGCAGTCTTTGCGGCAGAGTAACAAGTGGAGATGTCGAGGAAATTGAAAAAATCTACGGAACCAAAGACCCGGATTTTGTAACGGTTTTCAAAACAGGTGAAATTAAATAATAGTAAAAGAGTGTCAATGACACTCTTTTTATTTATTTGCTATACTATTCATCATGAAAAAAACAGCAACAATTATTATAATCCTCGGGGTAATTGGGGTAGGGGCCTGGTTATTGGCTAAAAATACTAATCAGTCGGTTCCGGCCAATCAGCAAACGTCGGAGGGCAAAGATGCCTCAGATTTATTCTCAAATAATTCTGCCAGTACCGGAACGCAAACCGGAAATACTGCGCCAGGAGATCAAACAAGTGACCAGTCTATTACTAATAATGACACCAAAAAAATGACATCAGCAACATTACGTACAAACAAAGGAGACATTACAATTACTTTTAGCACAACGACACCAAACACAGTCGCGAACTTTGTTAAACTAGCACAATCCGGTTTTTATGACGGCACAAAATTTCACCGCATCATCAAAGGTTTTATGAACCAGGGCGGCGACCCACTTTCGAAAGACGATTCAAAAGCCAGCATGTGGGGAACTGGGGATCCAGGTTACAAATTTAATGATGAAATTACCAGCACAAATAGAAATGATGCCTTCACCATATCTATGGCAAATTCAGGACCAAATACAAATGGCAGTCAGTTTTTCATAAATGCCGTGGCCAATAATTTTCTTGATACCAAGCACACTGTTTTTGGCAAAGTCACAGCCGGAACAAGTGTTGTTACAGCTATAAATAATGTCAAAACCGATGCTTCTGACAGACCAGTTGAACCCGTTATCATTCAAAGCATTACACTTAAATAAAAAAATATAAATAAAATAAAACCCGATTTTTGATCGGGTTTTATTTTTGAACAGTATTTTTAGGCAGTAGTTGTCGGACCCGGTGGAGTTACTGGGTTCTGAGCTGGTGCGGCAGGAGCTGCCGGTGCAGAAGTTGCCGCGCTTACTGGCGCAGAACTTACTGGTGTTGCAGCTGGAGTCCCCGCAGCCTCGACGCCTTTTGGATTTGGACCGTATTCGTTAGTTCCTGGAGTACTATCGAGAAGAGAAAAGACAAAAAGAACAATACCACCAATAAGTGGAATAAGACCGATTAACAACCACCAGCCGCTGCGACTTGTGTCGTGCAAACGACGAACCATTACTGATAATACCGGTAGAAGTGTAAGCAGGGCGTAGATTCCACTAAGAACTCCGAATTTTGTAGACGAGCCTTCAGCCATTGAACGCATACCCGTTGAAAATTCGATGATGACAATTATGAGTGAAAATAACGCATTAAATAAAATGAAGTTCCAATATTCTTTACGACGAGCTCTACCTCCGAAAACCGCATATTTCTTTAAAACTTGAATGTAATAGTGCATGTATATATTGCTTATTATTAATGCGGTAACTATAGCAAAGATAGGTCTAAATACAAGCTTTGACTATTATTCCAAAATCGATTAAGGTAAGCAAAACAAACCCATCTCTCATGAAAAAAAGAATACCCACTCTTAGTAATAGCCTCAGGGTTATTAAGACTTCTAAGCACAGAAAAATGGTCACCAAGCTAATTAATGAATTTTCTTCCGGTAAACGCCGCGTAGCTGATTCAAAGTCTGTTGATCTTGTGATCGATATTATGCGAGTGAGGGTAAGCGACAAAAAATATGCTTATCCGTCGTATATCAAAAAATCCGAGCTCGAAAAAAATGGTATCCGTATGATGAAGAAAATCATTGTTCGGGCCGGCGCCCATATTTCGCGCGGTGTCGTTTTGATGCCGTTTACCTTCATCAATATTGGCGTATCAGTCGGTAAAAATACTATGATTGACACAGGAGCATCGATTGGTTCTGGGGCGCAGATCGGTAAGAACGTCCATATTTCTGGCAAGGTAAGCATTGGCGGAGTTCTCGAACCGAGACAGGATAAGCCAGTTATCATCGAAGATAATTGTTTTATCGGCGCACTTTCTTCAATTGCTGAAGGAGCCCATATTGGCAAAGGAGCGGTACTAGCTGTTGGCACTGTGGTGAATAGTGGTATCAAAATCTTTGATTGCCGTCGCAAAGGCAAAAAAGCCAAAAAGGTGAAAAAAGCAAAGGAAATGAAAAAAGGCTACATACCGCCAAATGTTTTGGCTGTGCCAGCAACGTACCCTGATGAATGCGGACTCAATTTTGATTGCGTTGCCATCATCAAAAATCTGACGAGCAAGACGAAGAGAAAAACAGTAATCAATAACATGCTGCGCGATGAAAAATCAACAAAAAAATAGATAGAAATAAAAACAAAAATTAAAAAAGCCGAAGGAAAACTTCGGCTTTTATTTTTTTAAATCAATATGCGGGGCTAAATTTGAGATCAAAAAGATAGACTTTTAGTATTTCAATCTCTTGCTTAATTTTCCCATACAATACTGCTCTTTCTTTTTGATAACCTGGCTTTTTGCTCATTTCGTCGAAAAGAGGATAGTATTTTGCCTCAGTTTCGTCAATGGTTTTCTTTATCTTCTCATGAGTTGTTGTAGCAACCGTGCGCAAATTATGGAGCCTGTCAGCCATTTTGATCAGAAGTGTGCCACCAGTGCTGGCGCGGAGATTGTTAAAATAAAGTTCGTCAGCCTCTTCTTTGGTTTTGATCTCATTCCCGTCGACGACAGGTTTTGTCAGATCAATGATCATTTTCGCAGACCTTTCGTCAAAAGTTCTCCTGAGCCGGAAGAATGCTTTCTCTTTGAAAACAGAGAAGCCCTTTGTCCGATTGCCAAACGTAGCTGAATCTTCGCCGGCATCATGGTTGAGTGCAGTGACAATCATTGCGACATCTATGATGCCAAGTTCGTCAATGAGAATAAGAGCAACAGCGCGGGGATGTTCAAAATAGCGACCGCCGCCATCTCTTACTTGCGGGCGATGACTTTCTTTCGCCAGATCGTAAGCATATTCAATAAGTTCAAGACTATGCTTGGACAGGTGACTAAGTCGGGCCATAAATGTTTCCCGGTTCTCTTTGGGGTTTTTTATCATGTATATTTCGTTTTAATGTTTGTTTCTTGCCTTTATATTAACATATTTACACAGAAAAGTCAAATAAAAAGCCTTACATATTGTGTATGTAAGGCCCGATACTATTCTATTTTTCTACAGATAATTTTTTTACATATTTAATAAATATGTAAATTGCAGCCGCAGCAATAATCATAGCGATCAGAGTAGACCATCCGAACGTCCCATTGCTGTGGTTTTTACCGAAATAATAACCAAAGTAGGTTAATGCCAGGGCCCAAAAAAACGAAGTAATGGCGATGATTATTGCATACATCACTCGGTTCATTGATGCGATGCCTGCAACTACAGGAACAAAAACCTTTATTCCCGGCAAAAACTTTCCCAGGATAATAATGAGCATACCTTTGCGCTCAAAAGCTATGTGCAACTTGGTAATTTTTTCTTCGGAAAATCCTTTCCATTTCGAAACATATTTCAGGCCTTTCCTGCGCGATATTTCGTAAAGAATAATATTTCCCAAAGTGTTACCAATCGTACCCGCAATGATAATAGCGAGGAAAGACAACTGTCCCGAGGGAACAATAAATCCAGCAGTAACATAAATGAACTGACTGGATGGCAGGCTTATAATGCCGTTTGTAACCATAAAGATTACAATAGCTATATAGCCAAACGTCAAAATCAGATCTTCTATATTCAAGTTTCACCTCCTTTTTATGTAACTATTTGTATGAAAGAATGTTTATTTCAGTGTAAACGTATCATGTCCGGTACAGAACGACAATATGCTAAAATCGCTAACATATAGTAAGGCTTCCTTACGGGAGTCTTTTTATATTTGACTTTTACCCGACAAACTGTATTTTTAAGAGAAAAACATGGGTACAAAGCTATACACCTCCCGAATTACATCTGCGATAGATGATTCAGGAGAAAGAATTTTTACGTTTATTAAAACGGAAGAGTTGTCGGCAGAAGGTCAGAAAAAACTTAAAGATAACCTCAAAAAAGCCGAACTAGGGCAAAGATATTTTGAAAGGTTATCTAGACGACGCAGACGTTTCAAAAATTATTGACAATTTACGAGAGCCGTCTAACTTTATGTTGGGCGGTTTTTTATTTGACTTTAATAATGGTTATTGTATAATAGATAAAATCTTAACAATTTAAACAATGGAAGAAAAACTTATTTTTGAAGATATGCAGCCTGTTCACGACCAGCTCATTGCGGACATGAAGCAAGAAATGGAGAATTACTCCAAACAAATCCCGATGTCTGTCGGCGGCATCACACTCACTAAATTTGTCGGCGTAAAGAATCTCAAAAAAGAAGAGGTTGAATTGCTGGAGAAAAACTTTGACGATTATACAAAAGAGAAACTCAGTCTCGCGGCTGTTCTCTCAAGCTTTGAGATGAAGCACATTATCCTGCATAAGTCATTCTTTGCTAGCCTGACTCAAGCCTTGGGCTTGGTCAGGAAGTACGAAACTGACAGCGGATTTGTAGTTGGCTATCGACCAAAAGGTCTGCTCGAACTTAATCTGAGGAAAAAAGAACTCAAAGATAGTGTAGATAACAGGTCAGGTGGTTTGGCAGGACTATTGATCGCAGCAGTGGTAGCATCGGCAATCTTCGGTGGAATACTGTCTTCGTGGGTTGTATTCGGTATTTGCGCGGCTCTGCTCGTGGGAGTAGTACTTATCTTTGGCTTACGTTGGCGCGCTCAATCAGTGAACAAGTTAGCTGCTGTAAGTGACGGTATCAAATACTACATTAGCAGTCGGACGAAAAATGACGAAAGCAAGCGAAAGCTAGTCAGGGAACTTCTACCCGAGCTGACACCAGTACGTTTTGAGGGTACGAAGTGGATTTCAGAAAACAAAGCTGATATTGGAAGGTGGTTCAGTCTTAATGATAAAATTATTGACACTGAAAAACTGA
>JAYSVN010000042.1:0-11986 GCA_043718505.1 Minisyncoccota bacterium
GCTGTCTTCTTTTAGGATGCCGGCTAGATTGACTAATATGCGCATGGTATAGTCCCAGTATATCAAAAATGACAAACTCGGTACCGAAAGAATACTACACTCTTCATCACGCCGGAAGTATCGGCGTTTTTAACATAACGGACGTCCATAGAAATGCACTTGCTGCGCTTTCGCTTGGAGAAAAGAGTAATGTCATTGATTTTGGTTGCGGTAATGGTGAACTTATTACTCTTATTTTAGAAAAAGGTGCAATGGCAACCGGTATCGATTTTGCTCACGATTCCGTCATGACCGCAAAGATGCACGCGCCGAATGCAAATATAATTGAAGGCGATATAACGACACTATCTTTTCCGGATCAAACTTTTGATCGCGCCGTCAGTCTTGGTACCATCGGCTACCTGAGTAAAGATGCACTTGCTAATCATTTTGCTGAAGCTGCCCGTATGCTGAAGCCGAAATCTTTGTATGTAATTAGAACTGCTACGGCCATGAACCGTATTGGAGTATTTTTTTTGAAAATATTGCATTCGGATTATGTAAGTAGCACTTACTTTTATCCAAAATCGACATATACTAGTACAGCCAAGAAAGCCGGCTTTCGGGTAGAAAAATCCTGGCGTTCGTATGACAGCAGTGACCCGCAATCATTTATTAAGAAAATAATTCGCTACATTTGCTTTCCTTTTTTCGCACCGCTATGGATCACATTCGAGAAACAATAAAAAAAGAAATTGCTGACGGCACTGGTCCACTAGTGAGTGTTGTTCTTCCAGTTCACAACGAAGCTCGCTGGCTGGAAAATTGTGTTAAGTCTTTTGAGAATCAAACATACAAGAATTTAGAAATTATTGTTATCGATGACGGTTCAAAAGATAATAGTCACGAGGTGGCGCAAACGCTTTCTAAAACATCCAAGCTGCCGATAATAGTTTATCGATTTGAGAAAAACAGCGGAGAAGGTACGGCCAGAACAAAAGGTATTGAGCTCTCAAAAGGTTTATACATTATCCAGACTGATGCCGATGCTATTTTCCCTCCTGATTTTGTTGAGAATAGTTTTTGGTATACGCGTACTCACAACACTATCGGCGCTTCAATTGGCAGAATAGATATTATTCCTGAGCTTAAGGGGCCTATTGCGGATTATGCCAGAGCAAAACGATGGGCTTCTTTTGATATGCGATCAAAGGGTAAAAAGGGTGAGGTAATCGGTATGTACTTTTTCCCGAAAAAAATGGCTGAAGATCTCAATTACTATGCCAAGAATGCGCCGCTTGCCATCGATCTTGATTTTGCTCTTCGCGCCAAAGAAAAAGGCTTCACTACGGTTTGGGCAAAAGATATCTTTTTCTACCATGCTGATCCGTGGACCTGGAAAATTTTCTTTCATCGTCTCTACAATGCTGCCCGTTATAACGCACCGATGTATAAACGCTGGGGTAAGTGGTTAACGCCAACTGGTGTAGCTAAAGAAATCGTTCAAAATATTGTTGTTGTGGCCCTTCTCCTTGCCGGTTTCATCGGATTTTGGGAACCGCATTTTTTCTTCGCCTGGCTTATTTATTTTCTTATGGAAGGCATTACACCGATTATTCTTCACAAAGAAACAAGGGAAATTCTCAAAGTCGGTCTGAAGAAAAAATATTGGCTCATGGTGTTGCTCCTTCCGCTCATCACTATTTTCCGCCTCAGAGCAAATTCATTCGGAAAATTGTACGCTATTTTATTTTTCAAAAAAGTAGAGCGGGCAGTGACTTTTGATGTTTAATTCTTTTTGATTACCCAGATCACTGTTTCCGAGAGAAAATAATTTTTTATTGGTAGTTCAATTCTCACTAAGGGGATGACTGTCCGGTTAAAAGTGGTTTCTGAAATTACACCTTTACCTTTCAAAAAATGCTGCAGCGTCTGTCTAAAAATCGGCGTGACATGGGTTTCTCCCAAAGCCACATTGTGTGTTGGATTCCAAAATCCTTTCAGGCCGCCGGTAAGGGCAAATGTTATTCTGTGAATAAAGTTATGGACATTCGGAGTAGTTACGATAGCGTAACCCCCACTTTTAACTACTCGTAATATTTCTCCTAGCGTGACAAAAGGATTGTATATATGCTCGAAGACATCCAGACATGTCACCATATCATATGATTCTTTTTCATATGGCAGCAGTTGATTATTTAAATTAACTTGTTTGATATTGTGTTTGTTCGTCTCATCTGCGTACTGATCAAGATTAAAATCCGAACCATGACGTTCTCCCACTGTATCCTTTATCATATTAAGAAAGGCACCGGAACCGCAGCCGACGTCCAATAATCGAGTTGATTTGTTCGCCAATTTTTCCACTAAACCTTTCGCAGTATCATATGTATACGGGTCAGAGCGAACCTTGAATTTTTCCATTGAAAGATTATAGCACTGTGTCGCTTTTATCTGCTAACGCCTGGAGTGAAATATAATTGACGTTATATTTTTCATTGAGAAGCCTTAGGGTCATTCGCAGATTTTGCCAAAATTCCGGCGTAATGCCGTTTTCAATTGTTTCGCTGCCATATTGATAAACCATATGACCTTTCATGTAGACGACGCCGTATTTTTCTGCAAGAGAAAGTGCTTCTTCCAGTGATTCCCGTATACTCCAGTTTTGCGGCAACATGAGCAGGCCGTCCTTTTTCCCAACTTTCGAAGTTTTGCTATGCGATGAATACGGCGCATACAGTTTGTAGCCGAGTTCACGTAAAACTTTTGGAAGCGTTTTATTTGTGCCCCAGCCCGGCGGGCGGAAAGCTTTAACAAAAGGAATGTCAGCTTTTTTAAATTCCTCTTCGGCAAGCAATATTCTTCTTTTGGTTTCCTCTTCCGAGAGTCCGATAAATTCCTGACCATGAATACGAATATTTGGGTTGTAGTGAAAATATCCGTGATTAGCAATTTCAAATTTGCCGGCCAGAACAAGTTGCTTTACCTTCGCGCACCATAGCGTATGTTTTGAAATAAGAAAAGGTTCGTTGTTTTGAGCATGTACAACAGGACGAAGACCAAACATCTGTCGAAAAAAATAAGTATAGCGATGATGACGATGTGGCTGGTCAATCCAGCTAGGTACAGTGAAAAGTGAGACAATCAGGCCGGGAAATTCGATAACCAGGTTTTCCAAATGCTCCAAAACACCACCAGCGCCAATGTCGCCAAAATCACCGTCGTGATTGCGCTGCGGGTGAAAGTCGTCAAAATTGAGATTTACAAAAATTGTCTTTTTCTCCATGGTTCGTATAATGCATGGTAATGAATAAATCCCCAAATAACAATACTCCCCCGCAGAGAGACCTTCGTGACCTCCATGGGGATAATCGCTATAAGCCTATAGAGGAAGAGATCCTTTTTCGCCCGCTTTCGAGACGTTTGGCCAAGAAACTGACTCGGACACAAATTCATCCTGACCATGTTTCGGCCTTCGGTTTTGCGCTGACAGTTGTAGTTGGACTCCTGTTTTTTAGTAATTTTGATTCACCGATTATTCTGGCGGTATTGCTTTTTGCCTGTCTTTTCTTCGATAAGCTCGATGGCGACTTGGCGCGAGCCAAAGGTATTGCCGGCCGAAAAGGACAATATATCGACGGCTTTCTTGATGCCATCAGTGAAATTATTTTATTGATCGGGATTGCTCATGTCGTACACCCTTCAACAACTCTTGCGATGCTTTCTGTTGTCGGCTCGCTCCTTTTTGTTTATCATGGCGTGTCCGCTCCTTTTTATCTCGACCTTGTACCAAAGCCGCACATGAAAACTGATGTGCATACATCCGCACCGACATGGCGCAAACATGTACGGGAAATATTCTTTTTCGGACGAGCAAAATTTTTCCTGCTCATTATTATCCTAACGCTTGTCGGGAGACTAGACTTACTGTTTTATATTTTGCCTTTGCTTATTTTGTATACCGTACTCATTTTCCTCAAAAACGTATTTGTTCTGGGTTTGGCTAAAAGATAGTATGTCAGACAGCATGACTATCACCGTTGCTATTATTACGTACGAACGAGCGCACGTGCTCAAGCGATGTCTTTTGAGCTTGGCTAATGGAAATGTTTTGCCTGATAAAATTCTCATTATTGATAGCAGCAAAAATGCAATTTCAGCCGGCGATTTTCTGCCGCAAACACTTAAGGCAATTACAGATTATCGTCATATTACTGAAAGAAAATCTATTCCTGAGGCCAGAAATATTGCACTTCAGTATACGACGACAGATATTATTACTTTTATAGACGATGATGCTACGGCCGAACCGACATATGTTGAAGCAATAAAAAAAGATTTTGAAAAATATGTAATGCTTGGTGCTGTCGGCGGACCGACTATCAATGCGACGTCGGAAAAAGTTCCGTTTCAAAAAATTATCAGGGATTCAAAAAAAAGAATTACGATTTTGCCTTGGGGTGAAGTTCGTTCTGATGCCAGGCGCTGGATACCGACAGAATCTGTTTGGGTTGATGGCGCCCAAGGCGGTAATATGAGCTACCTGACGAAAGTTTTGCGCGATGTCGGCGGTTTTGATGAAAAATTTGTCCAGCCTTCATTTCGTGAAGAAAGTGACGTTCTGGTTAGACTCAAAAAAAAGGGCTACCGTTTTCTTTATGATCCGCAAGTTTTTGTCTACCACATGCCAAATGAGTCGGGAGGTATTAGTGATTTTGAAGCCAAAGAGCGCGATTATTTTTTTCGCGCCGGTATAAATGCCAGACGTTTTGCCGACAAGCATTTTCCAAAATGGCTTTCGCGGTTGTCATGGATTTTATGGAGTAGAAATCCTCCGGCACTTTTACTTATACCGCTTGCTACTCTCATTCGCAAGAAACCATACATAGCTTGGCACAAAGGTCTTTGGAAAAAACCAGATCAGAATATGTCGCAAAATGTTGATGAGGAAAAAATTAGTGACAATAATGAGAACTAATATTTAGCGGATATGTTCCGTCCAGTGTTCGTGGAAAGGAGTTTTTCCCATATTCCGCGCCCTGAGTGCCAAAGCCAAAAGCCAGAGGTCTTTTATCAGTGCTCCAATTCGGAAAGGCTCACGGAGAAATAGACCGAGGCGTGAACGCACAAGCGCAAAAGTGCTCATTTTTTTGGGAAATGTGTAGCCATGTTTTTCGGGATAGAGAGCTCCGCGTATCCATGCCTGATACCCTGCTCCCCAACCCCGGCTTTTGCTAAGATTTTCTATTTTCATTTTTGCTTCCTGGTTTGAAGTATTTTTAATTTCCAAAGTATCGACAATTTTCAAAATATCACCGAGCGTTACCAGGGTAAGTTCGGCAACTGCATGGGCAATAATTGTCAGAAATCTGGCTTCCGCTTCTGATACGTTTTTAAAAGCCACATCAGATGCATAGCGGAAATTACCGAACGAAAGTCCAAAATGGAGATCAATGGGTAGCAGGCCGTCTATAAAAATATCGGCCTTTTCTTTTGTCTGCACAATTACTTTTCCTGACTTTTTAAAAAGAGAAAGCATCTTGTTATAGGTTTCGAGATCAAAGCAAACAATATCAATGTCGCCTGAAAGCTCAATAGCTTTTTCATCATTTTTAACTAAAGAGTACTCGGATGATTTTATAGGATTACCGGGATCAGCAAATGTTTCCGCAAGATGGGCAAGCGTTTTTTCTCTTTTTATTGCTACATCGCTACGGTACATATCATACTTGTGCCAATCTTCCTGCCAGTACTTAGTGTGCAAATCAGGATTACTGAGCATTTTTTCCAAAAAAATATTAGCCATACGATTAGCAATAGCGGTTTCAAATAGTTTTTTTGGGTCAAAAATAATAACTGAAGAAAGTAGCGGGTAGAAATCTCCTATTACAAAAGCCTGGTATAGTGCCCAGCCTTCTGGCTGAAAATTTTGGATCTGAAAGCTTTCTTCTTTACTGGATTGTGCCGGCATAACGGCATCAACGACGCGTAGAATAGTTTCAGTTGCTATTGAAATAGTACCTTCAGTTGTAATGATAATTGGCTGAAAACTGGGCTTTTTTTCTTTAAACATTTTTTCATAGAGTGCTTCGCGCTTTCGAAGTACTTCAAGCGAATCCTCATGTTTTCTAGACAGGACAGTTTCAGGTGAACTTTTGAGATAGAAATGTAACGTTGGATTTCCAAAAACAGACACAAAAGCATGATGTAAATAGGTGTGGGAACTTGTTTCGGCTAATTCGATAGCAAAGTCATCTAGGGCACGATCAAAAATAATAGTTTCTTTTTTAAAATGCGGAGAGACGATAAATAGACGGATACGAATTGCATCAAAAATATAGAACAAGTCACGGATGAAATAATATATTGAACTCGACGTGGTTTTTACATTTTTTTCTCCTTTTTGGTTTTTAGCTGGTTGTTTGTTTTTTAATCCTGAATGCTGATCCCTGCCGATGTCAGCTAGCGACTTTGAACCACCACGTAAAAAAGTAACCAATTTCGGCCAGAGAAAATGCTCACGCAAAGCGATGATACGGACGTTTTGTTCTTTGCTTATATGCTCAGATAATTTGCCAATATGGCTGGATTTACCTGAGCCGCCAAGGCCTGAGAAAGCGATAATCATAGAGCAATAGTTTGCCGCATATCGCGTAAATGTGCAATAAGCCACGGTAAAGAAATAAGGTAAAGCAAAAAGATTAATGAACTACCAAGAATAGGGTGCCCGGCAATTGTTAGCGCAAGAAATATTGCCGACAAAAGAAATATTGTTATAGGAACAACAATAGTCCGTCTTTCTTTTTTTATATACGAGTAAAGTAGTGAGCCCGGGAGTACACAAGCGAGAGCAACGTATAGTAGTGCGAGAACGATAAAGACAAATTGTATTCCCCATAATTCCAGGACGCCGTACATAGCGGTAAAAGCAATGAGGCAAACAGCCAGGATTCGACGGGCCAGGATATTTGCTTTACCTAAAGCAAGATATGCATAAAGAGACAGGGCAACTGCTCCTCCAAAATGGATTACTACAACAAGAAGAGGCCAGTTGCGGCTGACAAAAGAAACAGTTTGCGGACCGAAGATTACAGGAACAAAAAAATATGCTCCGAGAGAAACAAGAGCTGACATAAGTGGTATAACTAAAAACCCCAAACCTAAAAAAGCAGTGGTCTTCTTCTCTAAGTTACCCGTTTCAGTCTGCCGACTGAGTGATGACAAATTCGAAACGCCAAACATAACATACGGAACAAGCATAATTTGTAGGATCTGGAAAAGCAGACTGGTAACTCCGATAGTTGCGTCATCAGTATAAAAACCAAGCAGGAAAAGTGATCCGTTAAAAACAAGTGACAATGAAAGTGCTGAGGCTATGCCAAAACCGAAACCGTAAGGAATATACTCTTTCATAAAACGAACAGTCGGCATTTTGCTTTTTCGGGCAATGTCCAGGAAATTAACTTCACGTTTCAAAAAGAAAAGTGTAGCCATAAGACCGAGCACTGAACCGGCAAGAAAAGCGAAAGCCAGAACAAGCGGCGTTGCCTGAGTCACCGAAAAAAGAAAAATGGTGGTAAGGAGTGCAGTACCAGTCTGGATACTGAGTGCAATTCCTTCTTCTCTCATGCGTTCCCGCGACATCAGGGTGATGCCAAAAACATCACGGATAAAGTCGAGTGTAATCGAAAGTCCGAGAATAATTATAAGGAGCGGACTGCCGATATGGCCAAGAATACCGACTGTTGTCATAACTATAAATACAATTACACCCAGGAAAAACCGCCATGGCACATGCTCGCCGAGGATGGCATGATTTTCATCGCGCCGTTTGGCAAGCTGGTGGTGGAGTGGTGAAAGGGTATGGAAAAGTGAGGTAATAGCATAAAAAATCGCAATGTATGCCAGGATATGCGCAAAAACTCCGTAGTCGGCAAAAGCTAAGTGCTTTACGGCTATAACAACCAGGAGAAACTTGAAGATCCTGGTAACTACTTGTCCGGCTATAAGCCATGAGGTATTGGTGAGTATTTTTCTCAGCATGGTGTAATTATTTCTACATGAGGAGTATATCCTTAGAGGCGTTATTTGCCAAAGACATACAATAAAGTGGGTGCCGTAGGAAAACAAAAACTCCGGTACCAATTGGTCCGGAGTATAAAATTTTAAGAAAGATTAATTAAGTTTAAGGGAATTTTAACTATCGAATTACAAATCGCAGAACACTATTTTGAGCCCCTATTCTTACACAATATAAACCAGCAGGAAGGTGAGAAGGCGGAAGCGAAAATCGCCCCTTTGCAACTATGGTTCCTTGCATATCAAAGACAGTGACATCATTCCCATTTTTATTATTCATATCTTTGTCTTCTTTATTTACATCCACTGCACAATCCCAATTCCCCTTCGAGCCCCCGTCCTGATCAAATTGAGAAAGGCGAATATAGACAATGTTATTATAAACAATGTCATCTTTCTCTGGTTTGTAATCTATAGAATATGAATGCGGCTCACTCGAATTCCCCGCTGCGGCCACCGATGCATAATGTAAATACTCTATTCCATCAAAAGAAACAGACACGTCAAAATAGCTCGAGTTTACTTCACTCAAGGTACGCCAAGAAATACGGATCACTGAATTGCTGTACATACAGTCAAACGAAGACAGCTCGACCGGGAGCGTAATTGGCGGACAAGACACTGTATAAGCCATATAGTCGGTAATACTGCCATCTATAACTTGATTAAAGTTACCTCCGGCGTAAAGCGTGTCACCTTGCCCGGCGTATAAGACTCGATACATGCCCCCAAACAAATTTCCTGTTTCATCAACCCAGCCACCTCCACTCGAACTTATTCCATCGAAACTACCGATACCACGTATTGGTATGCCAGCATTTATTTGCGGATATGGTGCAATATTAAGTCCGCCAACATATAGCTTCCCGCAGGAAATCGCAGCTGCTTTCATTTGCATAGAAACTCCGCCGCCAACACATTGCCACGAAGACTGCAAAGAATCATAGCGAAGCACAGACGGGCAGTCAGTTGATCCGTCACCCTGAATCAAGCCAATCGCAAATATATCGCCATAATATTTGAGCAACTTATAAACGCTTTGCCCAAAAGTCTGACTAACGTACGGCGGAAAATTTGTTGTATACCAAACACCGCTTTCCAAATAGCCGACATACTGTATAACCTGCGAATTGATCTGATTAAATTCGCCTCCAATATACAGCCGGGCAGCATCACTAAAAAGTGAATAGACAAATCTACACGTAGCAGACGGAGAACTCACGAAAAAAGTTACAGGGCTCCAGTTTGCCCCGTCAAATTGAGCAATGCCACATGCCGGATTTCCATTAATTGTATTTATCCATCCGCCTACAACTAACTTACCCTGATGCACTACAGCATCGTAAATTCCATTTCCAGGACTGATTCGCAGAAATGGAATAAACTTTGTTCCATTCCATTTCATGACTCCATACCAATTACTGCCAATAATAAACTGCCCGCATGCATAGATTTCGTTATTGTACTTAACAAAGCATCTGGCTTCACTTGGCAGGGAATCAGTTGCCAGCCAGTTGTAACCATCATGTCGAACGATATGATAAGCACTGAGAGCGCCGGCTTGAGTAAAATTGCCGCTTACCCATCGATATGTGCCATCATCGAATATTGCACTGACATTGTCATTGAGACTGCCCCCTGGCATGGCCTGCCAGTTTTGGGCCTGTGATTTTTCGCTTTTACTCACACAGAGTAAAAGACAGAACAAAATAGTTTTTGCTTTCATTTCAAAGAGCTTTTAGATTTTCACTATTGTGAACAATCCATCTGAAATAAAAATGAGGTTTAAATAAAAAATTCCTGAAGATAAAATCAGGAATTTTTAGAAAAATTTATTTTATAATTCAAAATTGAGAGTAATTATTCCGTTGTGACAATATTCAACATCGGTATAGCATTATGTTCTTTTACGTATGCGGACAAGCTTTCATAATCTTTTTTCTGCTCTGCATCAATTGTAGCCAGGCGATTAACGACAGTCAGAAATCTCGCTTTGTCCTTATTCTTGTAATAGTACTGGAGCATATGCTCATATGCGTCTTTGGTTAAGGCACGATTCATGTTTACACCGTGTTCCAAAGCAAGTTCAAGTTCAATGAGTGCATCATCGTAGGATTTACCGCCAATAATTGCATAAGCTTGTCCGAGCTCAAAATGGTTTTCATAGGTGTCGGGATATTTTGCTGTGTAGTCTTTAAGTATAGTTACCGCCTCGGGGTAACGTTTTTGATTGAGTAGATTAAGCGCCAGGGTATACACTAATTCTTGCCGCTCCGGAACGAGAGCCAGAGCCTGTCTATGATACTCTTCTGCAACTTTATACAAAGCCGGATCATTTTTAAATGCCGCCTGAACATCGTAAGCCTTTGACAAAGCAAAAATAAATTCATAGCGATACGGATTATCTTTGACATATTTCTCCATTTCCTCCAGTGCCTTGTCAAAAATTGGATTTGAGCCTGTCATCTTTCCATTCATAAAATCATTAAAGAGTACGGTAAGAGCATTAAGTCTGAGCGAGCCCTGAATATAGGTGTTGGGACTAAAAATAAATGTTTCGTCCGTAAATATTTCCGGTTTTTCTTTCGCTACGGCTTCCTGAATGGTATGCCTGTAGCGAATCATTTGAAAATGCGGTACCAATGTCCAGGGAAAAAGTACAAAGCCGAAGAAAACGGTTAGCAGTCCGAAAACGATCGGTAAGATGTAATTATTTTTTTGCTGTGATTGTATCTCTTTCATATAGTATGTAGGCTAATATGGCGAAAAAAGGAATGTACGTCACGATAGTATCAAGACCGGTAAGATTTTGCAGGAAAAATGATGAAGCAAAAAATAAAAACACAGCCGCGCCGAACTTGTTAGTTCTACCATATAGTAGTATCTCTCTAATAAAATAGAACCAAATTGCGAGATATGCCAAAAGACCAAGAATACCGGCCATAACCAGAACATCGAGTAATTTATTGTGGGCTCTGTCAAAGATACCCGGATCGTAGACAAATATTTCAGGATCATAAAACTTCTGCCAGGCAAAAATGTAATTATCCCAGCCCCAGCCTATAAGAGTATTTTTGAGGCCAACTTTGGCAGGACCGACTGCATCTAATGTTATTCTTGTATTTATTACACGTGATTGCACTGTCTGACTCTCCGAAGTAAGGGCGGCCAGGCGATTAAAACCCGGGACTTTTTGCCAAAAGGCGGCATGGCGGGTAGCAATGAAAGCACCAGTCAAAATTACACCCACAGCAAGAATAATGGCAAGCGTTTTGCGTTGTAGTAGTTTTGGGCTGTTTGCCCTATCATTATTTTTCTGTTTATTTTTTTGCCAATCACCCTTCCCTATTTGAGCACTATTTTGCTGAGAACTATTCTGCTGATCAGTTTTCCTGGCAAAAACCAGGTAGCAGAGCATGATTAAAAATCCCAGTCCCATACCAAGAAGCACTCCACGTGATTCCGTAATGAAAATACCGATCAAACATATACCGATAGTTATCAAACTGATACCTACAGACGTTTTTGATTTATTTTCTTTACCACGAGAATAAACCATTACGGCAGAGAAAATGACAAATAAGTAGTATGTCGCCAAAAATATAGGATTGTCAGCCCAGGATCCCGGACGAACAATTCCTTCAAAGTATTGGGAGAGTTCAACGATAAAAAGTATCCAGCCACTAATAAGCGTCAGATTAAAAAAACGGTACCAGAAAGTTCTGTCGAAAAGAATTGCGGCAAAGAAAAATATACCGTAAAAGGTCACAAAACTAATAAGTCCCTCACCTCTTTCGAGTGTTCCGAAAAAAGCTAAGTTTTTATCAAAGGCAAATACTGTTGTTATGACAAGAAGCACAAAAGATGCGGTAATTGCTTTGGTTAAAGGCTTTTGCCAGAGGAGACAGATTTTATCGCTTATCTCCTC
>JAYSVN010000043.1:0-11617 GCA_043718505.1 Minisyncoccota bacterium
GGCCAAAGTCGTCAGAAATATCGGCAATGTCATAGGCAAAAAAATTAAGGCTGCGCGACCTTGAAATCGACGGATCAAGCTGGCGAATACCACCGGCGGCAGCATTGCGAGTATTGGCAAATTTTGGCTTACCTTCTTTCTCCTGTATTGCATTGAGCTTGAGCAAAGTCTTTTTCGACATAACAATTTCACCGCGCACTTCGAGCACTTTGGGAAATGGCGCCTCAAGAACAAGCGGAACGTCAGGCACAATGGAAACATTTTGGGTTACATCTTCACCAATAAAGCCATCACCGCGAGTTGCGGCTTGAACAAGTTTGCCATTTTCATAACGAATCGTAACAGCCAGACCATCAAATTTAAGCTCGGCGAAAAAATCTATCTTGTTGGCGCCCAATTCATTATTGCTCTCGTAGCTCGCCGTGCTATTTTTTCCACCCAATAATTTTTCCATCCGCTTTACCCAATCATGAAATTCCTCCTTGGAAAAAACATCATTGAGAGAAAGCATGCGCGTTTTATGTGTGACTTTGACGAATTTATCAAGGGCCTTGCCTGCCACACGTTTGGTCGGATCATCTTTGGCATCTTTAAAACGCAGTTCCGGATATTTATTCTCAAGCTCGCGCAATTCCCGTGTCAGCGAATCGTATATGTCGTCAGTGACAGAAGGATCGTTTTTTACATGGTAAAGCTCCCGCAAACGGGTAATTTCGGTCCGTAATTTTCTGATCCTGAGAGCTGCCTCCTCGACTTTTTTCATGCACCCAGCATAGCAAAAAGGGCTGCTAAATGCAGCACTTTCCAAATTATGTTCGCGGCAAAACCAAATCTCTAGTTACCGTTTTGATAGACTGCGCCGAGGAAACGCTCGACGGCACGGGCACCTGCGCCGTTTACAAATTGAAGATCGCCGACACCGGTTAAGCCATATTCAATGTTGTTGCAGGCCACATTGTAGCCACGCGATTCAATTTTGGTTGAATCCCCTGTATTGTCATTGTTGCTGTCATAATCTTTATTGATTGAAAAAATAGCACAGCCCGGCAGGATAACACCATTTGCATTGGCTTCAACATTCACTTTGTATACAAAAAGCGACAGTGTTGAAATTGGCAGAAGTTCAGGGGGCTGAGCTGTGCCGCAATCAATAGGATTCGGAAAACCGTTTGGAATTGTGTACCACTGTTTATTTACATCCCAATAGAGCGCACATTCCATACCGGTGTCAGCTGCCGTAAAAGAGTATTGACTGGCTTTGGCATTGATTGAAAGTAATTGTTCTTTGTAAGCAACGCCGGAAATAGAGAGTGCCATCAGAAGAAGGATACTCGAAACCAGTACGGCAAAAAGCGCCACAAAGCCGTCGTTTTTCTTGATATTTTCTTTATTTTTAAATAAAAAATTCTTCATGATAATTTGCTTTGTATGCTACGGCGTCGGCAACCAGTTTGTTAAGGTTTCAGTGAGCGTAACGTTTTTCTCAGCATTATTTTTTTCCGCCCAGACAACATGGGTTGTTATTTTTAGCTGGTCGGCATCGAGCGGATTAGTTTGAACGGTTATGTAACGCCGAAATGCGGTTTCTGAACCGGGACTTCCGGATTGGGTTTGATAGTAGTAGCCGTTTTCAACTTCACCTTGTAAGTCGCGATCAAGGTAAATAGGCCGATCGTCACATCGCTGGTTAGAGCATGGAAAAAGTTCCTGTGCAGGATCAAGTATGGCCGGATCTTCAATGGCACATTTTGCGTTCTGGCCCTGAGTGGTAATATCGCAAGGAGCAACTTTACCCATAAAATCACTCCAGTTTAAACTTACATTAGGTGCTTGCGTATATTTATTTCTCATTTGGCGCATGTATTCAATACCTTCCTGAGCTAAATAGTTGGCTGTAATACGATTTTTGGAAGCAGTGTTACTTGATATTCCTCTGGCCACAACTGAAATAACAGCCGCAATTGAAACTGAAAAAATCGCCACCGCAACAAGCGTTTCGACGAGTGTGAAGCCCGCACGCCTTGCGTTCAGATTTACACGATTGGACTTTGATTTTTGATTATTTTTTGAAAAAAATTTCATATCTATTTGCTATATTGTATCGCCGACTATGGCGCAATTACATTTACATTTCTCTGCGAAGCTGAAGTCTGAAGGCTAAACGGGGTTATGGTTCCCTTGTAACTTGTCTTGCCGGTAATACGAATAAGAATTCTTGGGGCAATGGCAAAATTTTGTGAAGTCGTATTGTATACATTGAATCCCGAAGCCGCGCAATCGAGTTGAATATCAGGAAATGGCGTAATCGGCACAAAGCTAACACCACCATCGACGGATTTTTTCAGAATACAGTTATCATCTTCATCGAACATATAGACGATCTGATCTTGTGCATTAGCTTTTTTCCCCGCTAATCCAGGATAACCGTCTTCAAACGGAATACCGATACCTGTTGCTGAATCAAACATCGGCTCAACAGCCGCAGCGAGCGATCCGCTATGGCTCGAAATCGGATCTGATGTTGCACAATCCTGAGGTATAACCAGAAAATCATTAGGTGCACTTCCCTGCACAATAGGTCCATCGCTGCCGCCGTGACAATGGTAGTACGAACCAAGCTTAAAATTTCTGGCCATATCCTCCATGACGAAGTTGAGGTTATCCATAATTGTTCGCTGATTTTGTGATTTTTTATTCGTGCTGTTGACGTTGAGTAGAGCGCTAATACCGATAATCATAATAATAGTGAATATTGCGATAGCAACCATGGCTTCGAGCAAGGTGAAGCCTGCCTGTTTGCTGATCAGGTTTTTTCTGGAAATTTCTGATTTGGTGTTTTGTAACTTCATACGGATAACTAACTTCATATAACTTATGACATCAAGCTTACGGTGTCGGCCCGATACTTATCTGCCCAAGACCAGTGATAATAATATCTTTGGTCGGCGTATCAACATTCGGTGATTTAACAGTTATGCGGGCATAGTTATATTTGACACCGGTAGTCTCGCCGTCATCCTGATGCATGATTGCATCCTGAAATGGTCGCTTGAAAGCAATATGCAGGCCTGAGCTTGATGAAATATCGTCGGTGCAAACATTACCGAGTCCGACACAAATTGCGCTGATGTAATTCCCCTGCCCGAGTGAAATATTGTCGAGGCATTCAGTATTGGTTCCTGTGCCGCAAAGATTGTCGCCATCATTGAGCATGGCATTGCGCGGATCCTTGTAATCAAAAAAAGTGAGCAGGGTTCTGCCGACCTCACCGTCATTATATGTACCCATAATTAAATTGTCCGCATCAGGTTCCGCAGCAATGTAGACGCCGTATGTCGGAGCACAGACTTGCGTAGTTCTGTCACAAAGCGCCGATAGATCATTAGTGCGTCCTGAAATAGCTTCTTTTTGAGCGGAATTAATCTGGAGCGCAATATCCTGAGCCAAATTCTGAAGCGTAATGCTTCGGCCAAATCGGGAAAAGTTCAGGAGAAGCGTGCCGGCAATAATTGAAAAAATCGAAATAACGATAACCAATTCGACGAAGGTCACGCCCTGTTTTTGGTACAGCATTTTTTGACGCAGTATTTTTTTCCACGGCGCGAAGTCAAACATATTATCGGAAGAAATCAAGAAGATTCATTACGCCCAGATCAAAGAAGAAAGCGATGAGTGTACCGAGTACAAGGAAAGGCACAAAAGGAATTTGCATCTTGCGGGCAGAGAGAGAACCTTTGGAGAGCAATATTATGATGCCGACAATTGCTCCGATCCAGAAACTAAGGATAAGAGCTGAGAATCCACGATCCACACCGAGCAAAAGTCCTATGGCAACTGCCAGCTTAACGTCACCAAAGCCCAGCCATTCCCCTTTTGACACAGCCCAGAGTACAAAGAGCGGCAAAGCCACAATCGGGCCGGCAGCAATTGCACTCAAAGTTGCGGCATGAAAATGAAATACTCCGTAGTCAGATAAGAAAAGCCCGAGGAAAGCGATCACAATGAGCGGATATACTAAATTATTCGGAACGATCTTATGGCGCAAATCATAACCGGAAATAACTGTCATGATTGAAAACGTAAGCATGTAAAACAAAGTGAAGTAGAGGAAGTTACCGACAGCGTTTGGCAGGAAAAAGACGAAGCGTGCAAAGATAAAGAGAACAATAATTCCCATACCGAGTTCTACGGCCGGATATAAAAAAGAAATCGGTGTGCGGCACTTGCGGCACTTACCTCCCTGAAATACGTACGAAAAAATCGGCACTAATTCATACCATTCAAGATTGCGCGCGCATGTCATGCAGCCGCTGCGACCACCGAAAGTTCTGCCGCTATTGTGACGAAAAATCACAACATTCAAAAAGCTACCGAGAACGGTACCGAAGAGAAAAACAACGACAGGCATAAAATACTCCATTGGAGTAAATTATAGCATTTTCTTTAGTAAGTAAGGAGAAAGACAGTGGATTTTATTAGCGACACTTTTATTATCGGCACTCCGGACCAGGTGGTGTAGCAGTTATTTTGCCGGCATATCCTGAACTATCAACACAGAAGAAATCACTGGTTGCTGAAAGTGGTATATAGGCATGGTATTGCTGAGCAGCACCATCTACGTTACAGACAGAAGACTCACCGTTTGCAGTCGAAGCAGCAATAAGCAAAGTTTCAAAATTGTTGAGTCCGGTACTTTGCCCAGTATACGTTCCTATTTGGCACATAGAGTTATAAGTCAGTTGATTGTCGTAGTAATTCTCGGCTTCCGCTCTTGCACTCGACATTGAAGTTATGGCGCTTGCATCACGTGCCTTTTGTCTGGCTGTACGAAGATTTGTAATAACCATCGCGGCAAGGATACCAATGATGGCGATCACGACCAGAAGTTCGATCAGGGTGAAGCCGGCTTGGATCTTTTTATTCATACGGTTAATTATAGCACTTCTCTATTTATACTGTGTGGAAAACCTTGCATACAGAGGGCTCCGCAGGACGACGGTCCGAGGATGAGGAAAATCTTAGCAAAGATTTTCCGTACCTCTGGACGCAAGGTTCTACTGAATGGATGAGGCAATATTGTAAATCGGTACCAGAATAGATGACAGGAGGACGCCGACACCAAGACCGAGCGCAACAATCATAATTGGCTCAATAAGGCCCACTAGCGTATCGACAATGTCATCAACTTCTCTCTTGTAGAAATGCGCCATTGTCCTGAGAATCTGCCCAAGTGAGCCTGATTCTTCACCGGTTTTAATCATTTGGACCATAATTTGCGGAATCATTGGTTCTCGATCAAGCGCATCTGAAAGTGCCGCACCGCCCTTAACCGCTTCGGCTGTATTTTTCATAATGAGCGAGTAAAGGTTTGAGCCGACGACATTACCGGTAATTTCAATGGCATGCACAATCGGAATACCTGAAGAAATCATAGTATCGAGGTTATCGGCAATACGGGAGAGAAAAAGTTTTTGAAAGAGTTTACCAAAAAGCGGAATGGATAAACGCATACGATCGAGATAGAGCTTCCCCGCTTCCCGACGCGACAGTGCAATGCCGTACAGAATAACAAGAAAAGCAGCTATTAACAGGAAGATGCCGTAGTCGACAAAGAAATTGGAGATGCCGATAATAATTTTTGTGTAGATCGGAATATTTTGTCCTGACTCAATAATAATTTCAGAAAGTTTCGGAATAACCATAACCATCATGAGCACCATGACGGCGATAAAAACGATAACCACGAAAGCCGGATAGATAAGGGCGTTTTTTGTTTTGCTGGTCAATTCATACTGACGATCGAGGTAATCAGCCAGATAGTTAAATGTTTTTGTCAGCGTACCTGATTCTTCACCAGCCTTAACCATGTTTGTATAGAAATCAGTAAAAATATCAGGGTGCTTGGCGAGCGCTTCAGAAATCGAGGCTCCCGCCTGGAGATCATCGACGACATTGTTCATGCGCTTCCTGAGCGTCTTGTTGTCAGAGTTCGACGCCAACATTGAAAATGCTTTGAGAGCTGAAACCTGGGCTTCGAAAAGCGTAGCTATCTGACGAGAAAGAATAACGATATCTTTTTGCGGTACACGGGTAAAAAATTCGCGTCCCAAAAGCCCGCCTTTTTCATCATCACTTTTTATTGAAACGACAACGAGGCCGCGACGCTGAAGTGCGCTGATGGCTGAATCTTTTGTAATGGCATCAACAGTACCTTCTTTCTTCTCGCCTTTATCGTTTATAGCTTTATATTTAAAAATCATGATGTCTTTACTCTATATCATTCGCTCAAGTGCCTTCGGATTAAGTGAATGCATGTAAGCATTTTCAACTGAAATTTCGCCTTTCTGTACTAATTCAATGAGGCAGCGGTTCATGTCGATCATGCCATTTTCGTAGCCGGTTTCGATAACGACTTCAATTTCATGCGTACGTTTTTCGCGAATAAGGTTTGAAACAGCATTGTTATTAACCAAAAGTTCATAGGCCGGAACCAAGCCGCCGGAAATTTTTGGAATGAGGCGCTGTGAAAAAATACCGAGCAAAGAATTTGAGAGTTGAATACGGATTTGACCTTGCTGTTCTGCAGGGAAAGAGTCGATGACACGATCAATCGTTTGCGATGCATTGTTGGTGTGAAGAGTAGAAAGCACTAAGTGGCCGGTTTCAGCGGCAGTAACAGCTGTTGAAATAGTTTCAGGCTCGCGCATTTCCCCTACCATGATAACGTTCACATCTTCACGAAAAGCCGCGCGCAAAGCAGTATGGAAATCTTTGGTATTAATACCGACTGCACGCTGATCGATAATCGAACGTTTTTGTTCAAAAATATATTCAATCGGATCTTCGATCGTAACGATGTGTTCGGCACGCTCATTGTTAATAAGTGAAATCATGGCAGCCATTGTTGTTGATTTACCCTGCCCTACCGGCCCGACAGTCAGGAAAAAGCCCTGCTTCTTGCGGGTAAAGGTTTCCAAAATCGGCGGCAGATTTAGTTCGGCAATTGTTTTAACTTTCGGAATAAGACGAAGTGCTATAGCATAACCATTTTGTGACATGTAGGCATTGCCGCGTAAACGGGCTTCACCGCCTTTGAAACTGTAGGCAAAATCGATTTCAAGCGTCGCCAGAAAATTGTTATATTTAGCATCGTCATCAAGTAGCACTTTAAGCATGCCGAGAATGTCATCATTGGTATAGACTGCGCGATTAACCAAAAAAATAAGCTGCCCTGTTACCCGGATAGCCGGATGACGAGCCGTACTGGCATGAATATCAGAACCATTCTCTCGAATGGCGGTCAGGATAAGTTCTTCTAATTCTTGTTTGTAATCCATGTAATGTCAAAAATCTAAAAAATAAATAAAATAAAGATAAAACCTACTTAAACTCCCCGACTATTTTCAAAACCTCGGCGACAACTTCGGCCGGTGTCATACTGGCTTTGACAATATATCCTGAGGCACCGAGCGATTGGCCGAGCGCTATGTCTGACTGCTGACCACGGTTTGAAAGAATAATTTTGGTTGTATTAGTAATTAACTTCTCGTCCTTCATGACTTTTAGTAGTTGGAAACCGTCCATGATCGGCATAAGAACGTCGAGCAGCATGATATCCGGCACGAAACCGCCGCGTAAGGCTTCAAGTGCTTTTTCCGGATTTGAAGCAGTTTTGACTTCAAACTCAGATTGCGAAAACTTAAGCGCATACATGTCGAGTAGAAAAGCATCGTCATCGACGATAAAGACTGTGTGTTTTTTGAGTGGTGTGTCGGGCATATGTTCTTCTATTATAGTATACCTGTCAGTCAAGTAAACCTATTGTATGTTGAAATTACTATTGCTAAAACTACTGAATATTGAAATTATAGACCTCCTGGAGCGGGACAATCCCCTTGGCTGACTTGAGGATAGCATCTTCGCGCATGAGAAGCATGCCGTTTTTTCTGGCCACGCGGTAAATTTCTGATTCGACCGGACTCTTAAGAATAATTTCCTGCATTTCCTTGTCGACACTGAACATTTCAAAAACCGCCACACGGCCGCGTGTTCCTGAAGGACAGTCTGAAGATGGCTGTGATTCATAGAGAGATTTAATGTCGAGTGTTTTCTTATATTCAGCCGGCAGATCAGCAAATTGTTTATCAAGCATAAGCTGCAGTGCTCCATCAATGGCTACTTCCTTTTTGCCGCTCGCACAAATAACACGAGACAAGCGCTGGGCAATAGAAAGAATAAGGGTCGGCGCGATCAAATACGGATCAACGCCCATATCGATGAGGCGCGGCACGACGCCGAGAGCATTGTTAGTGTGGAGCGTTGAGAAAACTAAGTGACCAGTGAGCGCGGCCTGAATAGCCAGCTGAGCGGTTTCCTTGTCACGAATTTCTCCCACCATGATAATGTCCGGATCCTGACGCAGCACAGAGCGCAAACCAGTGGCAAACGTGTAGCCGATTTCCGGCATAACCTGTGACTGACTCATTTCCGGAATATGATATTCGACCGGATCTTCAAGCGAAACGACGTTTGATTTTTCGCGATCGAGCTCGTTGAGCATAGAGTAGAGCGTTGTCGTCTTGCCTGAACCAGTCGGGCCGGTAATAAGAATGAGTCCGTACGGTCGCTTAAGTGCTTCGCGAATCATGGTCTTATTTGCTTCAGAAAGCTCAAGTCCGTCGAGCGGTAAAACACCACGCGTCGAATCGAGAATACGCATAACCACTTTTTCACCATAGTATGTCGGCAAAGTAGAAACACGGAAATCAACCTTACGTCCGGCAATTTTGGCTGAGAAACCGCCGTCTTGTGGCTTACGCTTTTCATCCAGTCGCAGTTTGGCCAAAATTTTGATACGGGCCACAATTCCTGAGTACACATTGAGCGGCAAAACGAGCGATGTATGTAAAACACCGTCAACACGAAAGCGGACTTTGACCTGCTCCCCCGTATTTTCAATGTGAATGTCAGAAGCATTGCCTTCAGTCGCGTGATTGATGATAACCGCCACAATTTTAATGATCGGCGCTTCTTCAACTATTTTTTCTTCCTGCGGTCCCTGTTTTTTATTACCACTTTTTTTGAGCGCCTCGAGTTCAATTGCATCATTTGCATTGGCAATTTCAGTATCGAGCTCATTGAGTGCGGCATCCACTTCCCCCGTTATTCCTTTATAATTATTCATAACCAGCTCGTAATCTTTCGGACTGACCAGAAAAACTTTGTACGGCACATTCATTCTCGTAGAAATAAACTGGAGTGCATCAGTGGCTTCAATATTGTCAGGTTCAAGCATACCGACTTCGAGTACACCGTCGGTAAAACTGATCGGCACCATACGGTAGTGCTTAGCCGAATCCTCAGGAATATATTTTAAAAGTTCAGAAGTTAATAATTTTTGATTAATTTTTTTGAAAGGAATACTAAAGAAATTACTCTTCATCTTTACCAACTCTTCCGGACTAATGCCAAGTTCAACAAGAGCCGCATCAGTATTGCCCTCAAACTTTTCTTCCGCCAAACGCGAAATAGCCGAAACTTGCTCTTCGGTAATCACCCCTTCACCGACCAGATGTTCGAGAAAGCTCATATGGCGAGCTACTCAGCTGTCTTAAATGAGACCAGATCGCCGTACGATACTGTGCCATTCTGATCGACCGCTGCTTTTACGTAATACGTTGTTTTTGGACTAAGTGTTGTGACTGTGGCCGTAAAGGTACTTTCTGTTCCGGTTTGTTTGGTAGTTTTATTAACTGTGTTTTGATTAGTTCCGTATTCAAACCAGCGCGATGTCTGTGTAGTCACCGTGACATTGGCACTCAACGTTGCTGATCGCTGACCAATATTTTGGACTTCATTTGTTATAACCGCCTGCATCGTCAGATCTGCTCCGGGCAAATCGTTGGTTAAATCAACTGCTGTTTCATCTCCCGGCACAGTACCGATATCAACGCCGATCGGCGCAAACGGATTTGGTCGGCCGATATCAGACGGCGCAGGCAACTCCTGAGAAATATCTTTCAGTGCCAGGAATTCCGGCTTAGCAAAAATAGTAGTATCGAGCTTGATTTGGTCGAGATCATTAATCTGGCGAAGCACGGACTGAATAGTTTGATCCGTAGTGGTGTTCCCCTGCGGAATAGTGACAGCCTTACCTGTTACTTCCGAGGAAAGGAGCGGTTCAGACTGGCCTTTGGCACTTTTATCTAACACAAAGTAAGAACCGCCTCCGACAAGAGCGCCGGCAACGAGTACAATGATTAAGATTTTTAATGCGCCATTCATAAATTATTTATTATTCTATTTATTATCTATGCCTTTCAGCCAGTAAATTTTGGCCTTAACTTCAAATTTATAAACGTCTTTGGTATCCTGGGCATCAAAATTTATGCTCGTAATGTCGATGATGCGAAGATTTTTTTCCATGTCATTAACCAATTTGGTGAAATTGGCAAATGTGCCGGTCATAGTCATGGTCAGGCTAAATGTATTATAGTCTTTTTTGCTTTCGAGCGCTGCCTTATTGTCTTTTACTGGTGTGCCTGTTTGAGATGTCGCACTGCCTGTTACGATACTAGTTTTTTGCTGATCAACATCAAATTTTACTGCATTCAAAATCATACCGTATTGCTTGGCTGTACGATCAACATCGATAATGAGCTTAATGTTATCGAGGTTATCAGGCATTAATTTCTCGAGACGATCAATGTCTGCCGGATCTAGCGAATTAAACGTTGTGGCCAATTTATCTTTCTTCGTAATCGCAGCTTCGAGCTTGGTCTTGGCGTCTTTGAGTTTGTCGACATCGACTTTGGTTGTCTTGGCTTCACTGTAAATAGGCTTGGTATACAAAAAGTATGATCCGAAGGATAAGGCTATGAGAAGTACTGGAATGATAAATTTGCCCATACTATTGTGTCTGTGACGAATCACTTGTTAAACGTTTAATGTAGGTTTCGTATGAGACCAGATCATTGTCAACTGAAAAGTTCAGGTCAAAAGAAACCCGGGCGCGGTCATCGAGGTTGAGGTTGGAGAAAATCGGATTAAGGAAATAGGTATTTTTTGTGCTGTTAACACCGGCAAGAACATCAGACTCTGAAGCAATGGCGGCATAGTTAACTGCCTTACCTGACATTTTAATATTAATTGTACCGGTTGCTCCGGCAGTAGCAGGGCTCAGTTCAAATTTTGTAAATTGTATAGTCTTGAGCGAGAGTTGTTCGAGCCTGGTGAATATTGGTGAAATAAGCGTGTGGCTGGCAAGAACAGCATTGGCGGCTTTTATACGCTTGTCGAGTGTTGTAACTTCGTGGAGAAATCCGGAATCAAAGGTTTTAGTTTTGGTACCGATATCAACGGTGAGTTGGTCACGCTGCTTGGCCATGGTCATGCGATAGAAAAAAGATCCGCCGAGCATGATGAGCGAAATAACAAAAATAACTGTTGCCAGAATACTAAAAAAGCTTACCGAGCCACGCGAAACAGGAGCACGAGCTTCAGTTACCGGCTTTTTGGGAATGAAAGATGTTTGAAACTGTTGATCCATAACAATTGCCTTTTATTATATCATTTTATGGATTTTGGGGAGATTTTTCTAACTGTGTATAACGCTTCG
>JAYSVN010000044.1:0-11172 GCA_043718505.1 Minisyncoccota bacterium
CTTTTCTTCTGCTTTTGGAGCAGGCGTAACTTCAACTAGTGTAATAGTGAAATCAGCAAAATTTCTTGGCTCCCCCAGTGTAAAATTCTGTTCGCCATGAGCCACTTTCGAAGAAGTCATGGCACGCACTTCAACTGTCCCCGCCCAAATACATTGCACACCAATCGGACAACGACTGTCTGAAATAATTTGCTTTGGTAAAATTGTAATACTGAGTCCGGTAGATGCCTGCCCAAGTGATGTTTGAATTTTGGCAGAAGTTGCATCAGGCGGAGGACAAGCGGCAAAACGACATTCGCTTCCCATTCGTCCGACAGTCGAACCATCGGCGCAAACTTTTGCGTCACCATTACATTCATATGAAATTGGTGCGGTATTCAGTTTACGGAAAGAATCAGTTACAGAAAAAATGCCGGTTATGTTATACGCTTGCCAATGATCGCTACTCAGAGCTTCAATCGGAGTTACTAGTCCGGCTGCTTCTATTTTGTCGCCTATGATAATCGGTGGACGGGTTCCCGACATGAGATTGTAGTCGAGCGCATAATATTTACCACCATCAGTTTTAATACCTGGCACGCATTCATCAGCTTTTGCGTCGGATTGCGGCGTGACTTCTTTTGTATACAGGCAAAGGTATTCGCCAGACAAAGTAGCTTGTACTGAAATAGGTTCAGACACTGGCGGTTCAGATGGCAAAGGTTTTTTTGGCCCAATAGTTACTGCAAAGGCAGTGATGGCACCGAGAACGACAAGTGTGGCAAGTGTTCTTACGATAGTATTGCTCATTGTGTAAATATATCATGCTTATAGTTTCAAGTTCACTCAGCATGGTTGACAAATATAATAAATAAAGTATAGTATAGAAAACCAAATCCTTCGAAAACATGAAAAGTTTACTAAGTCTCATCATTCTCCTTACATGGTGTCGATTTAACTCAGTGAGCCAAATCCCCGAATACTTACGTCACCAAACAGGTTGGGTATGCATCTCAGCAGAGACCTTCAAAAGCCTACCGATTAATCATAATAAAGTTCAAACTACCTACGCACAAAATCAAATAGCTGGAAATGATTCAGCAGATTCTTTTGTTGCTAGGATATATGTCGACCATTCTGGAACAGCATATTATTGGATTAATTGTAGCTATGGGAAGAAACGCGTGGAAAAATCTAAGCTTGCAGACAACACTGTAAAGATTCCTGGAACAAATCCTGTCCAGAGTAAAAATCTGGATTTACTAGTTGATTCAGCGAGTTTGGCTCGTCAACAACAATTTATCAACGAAACAGTAGCAGCCTTTAGCTCTGACTTCATTATTAAACCGCAATATACAATACATCCCGAGACGAATAAGGAAGTTTTCGTATACGGTTTCGGAGTTGAGGGAAAAACACTCATTAATGGGCAAAGAAATATTGTCCTCAAAAATGTCACTACTAATGAAGAGTATTCGATTATGGATAGTACAAATAATTCAACGAGCTTAAGTTCATTGCTCGTTTCCTTGTTTGACGCAGAAAATACTACGGAAGGCTTAGAATACTTTCTCTTATTAAACAATCGGACTGGCATTGGGGAGAATATAGATTTTCTTAAACCATATTTCTCTTCGCGTATCCCGGATGCTCCTGCGATTTATCCCAAATTTAAACCGATCTCAAATGCAATGTTTGCTGCGATTTCTAGGGCAATTGAAAAATTTAACCTAGAAACAGCAAAATCGAGTGGATCAAGTGGAGACGGAGAATCGCTACACGAGAAAAGAATTCAATTTAAAGGAAAGTAACACAAACCCCGGAAAATCCGGGGTTTTTATTTTGTTATTTTTTCTTCTTTATCTGTCAGGCTTTCATCTATTTTTTGAATTGCCTTTTTCTCATGCTTTATATTGATCCGAACTTTGGCGAAGAGACTCATATAGACGTTGGCAATGAAGATGAGCGAAAAAAACGAGATCAGGTAACCTCGCCAGTCTGAAAATAATATTGTGTACTTGGTAATGATAAGTACAACAATTGTCACATAGTGACTAAAGCAATACTCGCAAGTAAATACATAGAAGAATTTTCGGCTTATTAATGTCTTATCCTCCTCGCTCCGACGAACACAGTAGTCACGAAATTCCCGAAACAACTCTTCGTGTGTGAGGGTCCAGCTAATACAAGCTATTGGTACGGCGAGAATGAGAAGCGGGAGGAGTAATTGCATATATATTCTTAAAATCCCTTATCATCTGCCGACGGTCCGTAAATAGACGGTACAGCAATATTATTGCGTGTAGATGATTTTTCGGCCAGGAGTTCTTGTAAGAAAAGTTGTGCAATTGTGTTTTTCATATGTATTGTAATTAATATTATTGTACTCGGGCACGATAGAACTTCAGAACCTATTTGCTAAATAATAGTATCATTGCGGCCATTTTACTATCTATTGACAAATACAAATATCATGCTAAAATAGAAAAGTAAAGTTCATTCAATAAACACTCTAAAACTACATAAAATGCTAGACAGAATATTTGATACAATTGCTAACATTCTCGGTATAGTAATTCTCTTTGTAATAACAATCTTTTTCTTCGCTCTTTTATTAGCCGGACCGACATATTACCTTTGGAATTGGTTGATGCCTATTATCTTCAAACTTCCTGAGATTACTTTCTGGCAGGCATTAGGCTTAAACTTTCTTTCTGGGATATTTTTCAAGAAAGGTTCAAGCACTACAACTAAGAAGGAGTAAAGGACGAGTAACTTATTGACCATCTATAACCAAAAGGTGGTCTTTTTTATTATAGATTCAATGCTGGGGGCCTGGTACGATGTTGGAACTTTAATAACTATAATGTGTTACCAATTAGTCAGCTGATAAACATCCATTGCAACTTCTTCATACGGATGCACACGCTTAATAGCTGCAATAATATTGCCGACAACTTCATCAGCGCAAGTTACTTCAATTCTCTCTTCTTCAACTGATTCAAGTTCTCCGATTTTTCCAATATGTGGCTGAGCACCATCTTCAGGCTTAAAACGACCTATGCCTTTAGAAGAGAACGAACAGTGGGTGTATTTACCTAGTTTCCCTCCTCCGGCATCCGCTATAGCTTCTCGGATTGCATCAGCATTTACTGAAGGGCTATATACAACAATTTTGTATGACATAATTAAATTTAGAAATTAATTATTAAATGATTTGCTGGGGGACAGGGACTCGAACCCCGATCTCCGGGACCAAAACCCGGCGTCACTACCATTAGACGATCCCCCAATTATTCTGTTACTCCTTTCACTATTCCTTCAGTCCAACCTGCAATTTTCCGAACGAGTGACGAACTTTGTCGCACTGATATTCGGAGTAAGCCGAAATATGTTTTTGGTTGAATATTTTTGCGGTTTGTTGTTTTGACTGAAATCTTTTTATAGTAAAGTCTCAAATTTTGACTATCTTTAAACCCTACCACTTTTCTCCAATATTCCATTACTTCTTGCGAGCGGGATCTGTGATTTATATGGAGATATACGTCGAATACTATCATGTTTTCCGGCACTTTGGCTACCCTCTTGAGCCATTCCAAAAATACCTTTGCCATGCCTGAGTCCATGTTACTGAATGTTAATCTTGCACCCACTTTCCATGTTTTTTCTTTACTACCTTCCGCCCAGTACAGAACTGTACCGATGAGAAATAATTCTCTATCGGTGATTTCTCCTATTTCAGCTTTTGATGTTTGCCAAATGAGATTTTGTCGCTCAATTCTATACTGATGCTTCGCTTTAGCTCCTATTTTTTGAGCGGCAATGCGTCTTCGGGTTATTCTTTGCTTTTGCGCCTTGGCTAAACCAACTTCCCTAAGCCAAATTGAGAGTGTCGATTTTGCTACTGGAACAACTTCTAGAATTTCAGAATACACTTTGCCCGCCCTTCGCATTTCTATAGCTTTTTTCTTTTCTTCAATCTTTGCGTACATAGGTAGACACATCCTACCTATTCAAGATGAAGCCGTGATCAATTTTTTCTAAAGAAAATTTGGCGTAGATTACATTTCCCCAAAATACTTCATGAACGCCAATTCAATCGGCAAGGTCTTAATCGGCGACTCATGTATTTGCAATGAAGCTTCAAGAAGGGCAATCAGAAGTGCAGAATTAAGACTTTTGCCCGCTGACTTTTCAAACTTAGACAAATATTCACTTTCATCTTCCCCTACTTCACCCATAATATGTTTTTTCTCAGCAGGAGCGTAGCGCAATAGCAAAGTGGTACGCAATTTGTTGAGCAACATTTTCATAAAAATTGAAATATCTGCGCCGTTTTTTTCGGCTTCACGAAGGGCGACCGAAATTGCTCCTACGTCTTTTTTCTCAATTCCCTCAAGTACGCTGCGCAAAAGAATATTTGATGGCGCACCTGTCACTAAAATAACTTCTTCAGGATCTATTTTTTTATCTTTGCTATACGAAATAGCTTTTTGCAAAATGCTGTATGAATCACGAAATGATCCGTCGCCAAGGAGTGAAATAAGATGAGCAGATTCTTTCGGCAAAGTTTTCCCTTCTTTTGCCGCAACTTCAGCAATCATTTCCTCAAGCATGACGGGTGTCGGTTTCTTAAATTCAAAAACCTGACTTCGTGATTGAATTGTATCCGGCACTTTTGCCCGTTCAGTTGTTGCTAGAATAAAAATCGCATGAGCCGGCGGCTCTTCAAGAGTTTTGAGAAGTGCGGCCCAAGCTTCCTTGGTGAGCATGTGGACTTCGTCGATAATGTAAACTTTATACTTTGATTCAAAAGGAAGTGTTTGTAGCGCTTCGCGCAGTTCACGAATGTCGTCAACACCGCGATTAGAGGCTGCATCCATTTCATAAATATCATTGTCAGAAGTGTCGAGAGCTTTGGCCAGAATACGGGCGACTGACGTTTTTCCTGTACCTCGAGAACCGGAGAAAAGGTATGCATGGGCAATTTTGCCATTTGTTATGCTGCCTTCCAAAACTTTAACAATATGATCCTGGCCACGGACTTCTGACCAGGTGGACGGACGATATTTACGGTAGAGGGAAAGAGTTTCCATGGCACGAGTATAACAAAAATGAGCCAACTTTGTTAGTGATAGATTTATCTGGTAATAAAAAAACTCTCCATCACAGAGAGTTCAATTTTTGATTAGTTTTTCTTAAAACACATAAGTTAAACCTGCGTCAATACTCCGGGCATACATTGATCCGGAAGCATCCCAGGCTAGGCCTCGTTTTTCTCTATTAAATGTTTCAGACATTAATTTGGGCGAAATGAAAGCAGTAATAGCAAAAGTTGGTTCGTGATAAATGGTTCTCATAATTTTGAGCACATAACCGACAGTGTAATACATCTTAAGTTGATTTTTCGGATCAGTTCCGGAACCAAAAGTGAAATCGAATCCGCTACCTTTCCATTTTGAATGCCAGCGGACAATTGCCCAGCCAAAAGAAATGCCGTACTTGGTGATAGTGCTTCTGGTATTGTCAGCACCGGAAAAACGACTCCAGGGTTGACCAATTGCATAGACACCAAGTCTGACGCCGTCTTCCTGGATAGTAAGTTGAAGTGAAGCATTCCAGGTAAATGGATAACTGAGTCCGGGCCTGATTTCAAAACGTTCGAGTTTTTTTGTCTGGATGCGAGGCTTCGTTTCAAGTTGGGATTGCGCATGAGCCGGACTGCACATAAATAATGGGCTGAGAGCAATGAGCCCTGCCAAAACCAAGATTAAAATTGTCCTGGTCTTTAATGATAGAGTAGTCGCCATAGTTTTTTGTTTATTATTTTTTTGTGAAAGTAGAGTGGCTTGTACTATAGCTTTTGTTGATAATTTTTTCAACGTTAGCAGCACATGTTGCTTCCATAAGTTCCATGCGAAGTTCTTTGGCACCAGGCCAGCCATGAATATAAGCTTTAAAATGTTTTTTCATAATGGCGAAACTTTTTCCGCCAGGTTGATTACCACTGAGTAATTCTTCAAATAACTCACAGTGCTCAATGAGCACGCGCAGTTTTTCTTCTTTTGATATTTCCTGAGCGACAGAATTGCGCAACCAGTAGCGGTTTTTGACGCCAAAAAAATTTTGGAGGAATTGTGCATATTTTTCGGAGAATGTGCGAAAAAATTTATTGGAAAATAACTTTGAATTTTTCTTCAGCTTTTTTTCATCTTGCTCAGATTGGTTCTCCGAGCCCCTGAGTAATTGAGCAAAAAGCCACGGATTACCAAAAATCGAACGGCCAATCATCACGCCATCAGCGCCGTATTTTTTTGCCAGTTCCCTGCCATGTTCAATATCACGTACATCGCCATTGCCAATAATAAGTGTATCGGGTGAAATTTTGTCGCGAAGTGCAGTGACTTCTTGTATGTGTTCCCATCTCGCTGGTACTTTAGACATTTCTTTTCTCGTCCGACAGTGAATAGTAATGGCTGCCAAATGTTCATTAAGTAAAACTGGAATCCAGGTTTCAATTTCATTTTTGTAGTAACCGATACGGGTTTTTACTGAAAGTGGGATATTGCGCAAAATTTTTCCCTGAATCTCAGCTTCAGCAACAGCATCTGCAATTCCCTGCCTTGCCGCACGAATAATTGTAACCGCAACGTCAGGCGTTTTAATTGTAGCTGCACCAGCACCTTGTTTCTCAATCGATCGATCAGGACAACCCATATTTATATCGATGCCGTCAAAACCAAGTTCGGCACATAACTTTGCTGCTCCCCGCATAGTTTCAGGATTAGCCCCAAAAAGCTGAGCGACAATCGGGCGCTCAGCTTCTGTATATAAAAGGTCGCGCATGAGATGCTCTTTGCCTCCTAGCATAAGGCCGTCGGCAGAAACAAATTCGGTCCACATGACATCGGGCTTACCATATTTTGCAATGACACGCCGAAAAGCCGCATCGGTGACATCAGCCATAGGTGCCAAAACAAAAAATGGCCCTTGTATTGAGCCGGTATTTTGTCGGTCGGCAAATTTCAGCCAAAAATTGCTGACTGCATTACTGGACGATGGCTGGTTTATTTTGTTCTGGTTGTTCGTCATGGAATTTGTAAAATACCTTATTCGGGAAGCGCACGTCAATGTATTCGAGTACGGCAAATGATTTTGCTAACTTTGATTTGAGCGGCTCGCTTGTCACTGCAGTATTAAATCCGACTGCATCTGAAATCGGATCGTGTGTTGGATTGTAACGCACTTCAGGCGCGACATCGCTATCTCGATAGAGCAATAAGAGAACATCACCTTCGCTTGTTACCGAAAATGCTGACGGCTTAAACATGGCATTGGTAATTTCCCTGGCAAAAGTAGCTACGCGTACAATAACTTCTTTATCCATTGCAAATTGTCCAATCGATTGTTCACCGTTTGAGAGAGTCGTATATATTTTCGGATAAACTGCATCACTAAATTGCGGAGCCTGAGAGAAAATAAATCCGGTCTCATCAACAAAGTAACAAGTACCGGCAAAAGCAGTAGCGCGTGTTGTCGGAATAGTTTGTCCGCACCAAAGGTATGCAGGTTCACGCTCAGTAACGGTAACAACAAGGTTCTTATTTTCAATGTGAACATCAATATCATTGAGACGCGGAAAATCACGCGCCAGCATTTCCTTCAAATTATTACGTGGATAGAGGAAAATATTTCGCTTTGGCAAAATAAAAAAACGGGAACTATTGATACTGGTTTCAACCTTTGTTTTCACTTCTTCAGGCAAGACTGCTTTTGTACCGACGACGGTGACATCTTTGATCAGGTAACGGTTAGCATGGGTGAAATAAATTGCTCCGCCGAGAATAAGAGCAATTAAAATAAAGCCAACAATTCGTCTGGCACGAGTGGCTGCTTTTCTTCTCTTTGCCAATTTGTCAGAAACAAAAGGCTTATTTTTAAGAGTCTTGAGTGACATGACTACAAAAACTCACTATTGAAATATTTTTTGAGAACTTCAGGAACGCGGATCATACCGTCTTCGGTTTGATAGTTTTCAACTATGGCCGTCAAAATACGGGGCGTGGCGACGAGTGTATTATTGAGCGAGTGGACATAGCGTACTTTTCCTTCTTTATCGCGGTAACGAATATTTAATCGACGAGACTGAAAGTCGTGAAAGTATGAAGCCGAATGGGTTTCGCGAAATTTCTGCTGGCTTGGCATCCAAACTTCGACGTCATATTTTTTGACCTGGCCAAGACCAATATCCCCGCCGCAA
This sequence comes from Minisyncoccota bacterium, assembly GCA_043718505.1. GTDB lineage: Bacteria > Patescibacteriota > Minisyncoccia > Phycocordibacterales > UBA9973 > JAGOSA01. Next base: position 8,240 of record JAYSVN010000044.1, read on the forward strand.
TTAAGTACAACGTGGTAATGAAGCTTGAGCTCCTGCATTAATTCTTCAACATTAGCCAAAAGTTCTTCGTGATATGCCACTGATTGTTCATGTTCGGCCTCACACAATATAACCATTTCTAATTTGTAGAATTCATGGACACGAATAAGGCCTTTTACATCTTTGCCATGGCTGCCCGCTTCGCGACGAAAGCATGGCGAAAATGAGGCCATTTTCATTGGCAATTTTTCGAGCGGAATTATTTCATCAGAATAAAGTCCCATTGTGGCAACTTCAGCAGTACCGGCAAAATAATCGCCGTCCTGAGTTTTATAGAGATCCTCTTCACCTTGTGGTAAATAGCCTGAACCATATAAAAGTTCCGGGCGAACCAGAGACGGCACAATCATCGGATCGTAGCCTTTAGCCGTAATTTTTTCCAAAAAATATTGCCAGACAGCAAAAGAAAGTTTGGCCATGCCACCCTTGAGAAAATAACCACGGAAGCCGGAAACTTTACTACCGCGTTCAAGATCAATGTAATCCAATTTTTCCAAAAGTTCGATGTGGTCTTTTGGCTGAAATGAAAATTCCGGTTTATCACCTACAACTTTTATTTCAACGTTACCTTCATCATTTTTACCTTCCGGCACGCTCATATCAGGTATATTCGGCACTTCCAGCATGAGCTTTTTCCACTCTAGCATTATGGGCTTCAAATTTTCCTCAATTTTCCCTAAATCATTTTTGACTGTCGTCATTTCAAGGATCATCTGCTCGCGGGCTTTGGCATCTTTCTCGCGCGCGATCACTCCCGACATTCTATTTTGTTCAGCGCGAAGTTCGTCTGCCTTTTGCATAAGGTCACGGCGCTCATCGTCTTTTTTTAGAAGTTCATCAATATCAACAGCCACATGCTTTTTGCGAGCTGCTTCTTTGATGAGATCTGCATTTTCACGAATAAATTTAATATCGAGCATATTGAACTGCGCACGGCAGGAATGAAGTAATAGTAGCAAAAAGGCCGGATTTGGCAAAATAAAACCCTACGTTGTAGGGTTTTTGTTCAAAAATACAGATCACATCGTAATTTAATCAGTTTTACCTGTAAAACTACCCGGCTCCATCTCCAATTCTATTTCAAGCTGGCCGGCATCTTTTTCCATTTGATTTTTTCTTTGATTAGCAATGGTGATCACTTTATCTGCAAACTCAGTACTATGGCAATCATGAATTATTTCTTTGCCATTCGCGTCTTGGATTGATAGCGTCCAATCCTGATTTTTTTTCCAGGGTAATGGGTGATGAATTACCCAGTTGTCAATAATAGTACTGAGTAAAATAAGTGCCTGGTAATTTCCAAAAAGATCAATTATCTTGTTAACATTTTTTTCGTGCACATTTTCCATGTTTTTTGTTTTTAAACTATTTTCTCTAGTAAATCACAAAGCAATAAACTGAGCAATATTTTATTATTTCTTTAAAATTTCTTAATCGCGGAGTAATAAAATAGTGATATGCCCCCAATGTATAAAATTGACCAATATGAATTCCCTGCCCGTTTGCTGGAAATTCCCCATCCGCCAAAAGAGCTTTTTGTCCGTGGTTTTGTTGATCTTTCTGATAAGAAAATTCTGACTGTTGTCGGGCCGCGCAAATATACTAGCTATGGGCGCGACTGCACCCGTTCTCTTATATTGTCACTCAAAAATATGCCGGTGGTCATTGTTTCCGGTTTGGCTTATGGCATAGACTCGATCGCTCACGAAGCTGCTCTTGAGGCCGGTTTGCCGACAATTGCTTTTCCAGGTTCAGGGCTCAATGAAAATGTTATTTACCCTGCACAACATAGAAATCTAGCTGCCAAAATTCTTGACCATGGCGGTATGCTCATTAGTGAATTCAAACCACATGAAAAAGGCAGAGACTATTTCTTTCCGCAACGCAATCGGCTAGTGGCCGGTATTGCACATGCTGTTCTCATTCCTGAGGCCGGAGAAAAATCCGGCACGCTTATTACTGCAAAACTGGCCGTTGATTATAATCGGGACCTGCTGGTCGTGCCGGGTAATATCAATAATCCAATGAGCAAAGGCGCGAATCAATTTCTCCGACTCGGCGCCACACCCATCACTTGCACTGACGATTTGCATGAAGCACTTGGCTTTCCGCGAAGCGAAGATGTAGGCCCGGTGCCAGTTGAAAAACGCGACGATCTAACACAAGAGGAAAAGCATGTGGCGTCCTTTCTTATTGAACCATTATCACGCGATGAACTTATTCGCAAACTTTCCATGCCGATAACGGATTTTAATATGGTACTTACGATGCTTGAAATCAAGGGTGTAATTAAAGAAGAGATCGGTTTCATTTCCCGCCTTTGACTATTGCTCGCAACATAGTTAGACTGTGAAAAATACAGATAATGGAAGCAAAAACAAATGAAGCCGGTTTAATAAAGGATAAGGTTCTTTTTATCGTCTTAAAGATAATTAATAGCCAAAGGTCAATACCCGAGGAAAAAATTGACGAACTAGTAAAAACAGAGCTGCGGATCGTACTCAAAATTAATGTACAAAATCCATTTATTGGATACATAAAAGCTCTGGAGATAGAGGGTTTGCTTGAAAAAAATGGCAATGAATACGAACTCACACGTGAAGGCGGAGAAAGACATCGTGAACTTATGAAAAAATATCATTGGAGTTAAACAGCATCAGGTCTTCGCAAGCGCGAAGACTTTTTTATTTGCCAATTTATTTACAAAGTTATTTACTCGATAGTTTGCAAAGAAAATTGTTTTCGTGTAATACTTGCGGTGGTTATGAAATTATTAATCGTCGAATCACCTTCGAAAGCCAAGACAATTGAAAAATATTTAGAAGGCGAATATAAAGTCCGTGCATCTGTCGGGCATATTCGTGATTTGCCGAAATCAAATAAAAAAGCCATCG
>JAYSVN010000045.1:0-11064 GCA_043718505.1 Minisyncoccota bacterium
CGGCACCGCGGAAACGTTTGATCAATTCTTTTTTATTAAGAAACTCTTCTTCAACTAAGAGACCGCGCAATGACTCATTGTATGAAAATTCAGGATTGAGCTGCCAGCCTTCAGTTTTTTTCTTACCTTTTTTGCCGCGACGTACAACATCTTTGAAAAAAGATTTCTTTTTGAGGAATGCAATACTGGCTAATTGCTTACATTCATTAGAAACTTTCGGACGCGGCAGTCGGAGGCGCTTGGCAAGATCTTCACTATCAATTGGCTGATCGGCATTCAAAAGAAAGCCGCGCATAATTTTTACCCGCGCTTCCGATCCGAAAATTTTGGCTAGTTCTTTCATGCTTTTCAGTATACTCCTGTGTACGCAGAGGGCAACCTGTTAAAAACCGCCCGGGAGGGGCGATTTTTATGTTTAAGGAACCAGCATTGCAGCAAAATATGCTCGAGGAGACCAGCCTGGGCTATTTGTTTCTAGTGCCCAAGTAGAGCCATTTGTTGTAGACCATATACTATTACCCGGAGTTCCATTTAAAGATCTTCCTCCGGCATAGTAAAGTTTGCCGTTTAATACATATGATGCTCCGCTATCACCTGTTCCCCAGTTTGCATCTGGTTTTCTAACCCAATTTGCTCCGTCAAATGTCCAAACTTCATTTAAATTATTAGTTCCAATGACACTTTCAAATCCGCCAAGTACATATATTTTTTCTCCTGTTCCATCATTAAATACTGAATAGCTGGCTTTAGCTTTATTTTGCATCCAAGGAATAGTACCTTGGCTTGTCCAGCTTGTTCCATCATATGACCAAATATCATTCGGATTCATAGCATTACCCTCGCCATATATCATGTACAGCTTATTGTTATAAACAATCGAGTTAGCATACCCTCTTGTAGACCAAGGTGGAGGCGGTAGCTGTACCCAATTTGTTCCGTCATATGTCCAGACTTCATTTGTTGGAGTTGCTGTTGTTTGTGCAAAATAACCACCAAGTATATAGATTTTTCCATTATAAACAGATACCGCTGATGCATACGCCTGGCCGGGGAAAGTGACGGCACTCCAATTTTGCCCATCAGAGGAAGACCATAAATGACTAGGGACCGAGCTATCATATATGTATGCTTTTCCTTGGAAGGAAAACATTCTCTTGTATGTAGCAAATCCCCATGGATTATTTTGGGAAACAAGATTCCAGCTTACTCCGTTTGTAGAAGAGTAAAAATCAGAAGTCATATTGCCATTTGCATCTACGCCTCCAGTTAAAACTAATTGATGACTTAGATTAGGGCCATTAATAGTGAACAGATTATTTGATTGGTCATTGACAGAAGTATTACCATTCCATTCCATATAAATTTTATGATGTAAACCATACAGTAGCATTGGCCATTGTGCAATCGTAGGTAAATTTACAAAAACATTTCCGTTATTGGCTGCGGCAGTAAGTCCATACGCCCCGTTAATAGTCATGTTTATTAATGCATTGGCTGGAATATTGCAACTTGTCCATGTAACATTTATTTGCTGGCCTGCAGTATATACTTCTCCTCCGTTTGGCGAAGTCACTGTAATACTAGGAGGTGTTGTTGCAATGCATCCTGTTTGAACTGGAGGGGTCGTAAAGCTCAGAGTCAGACCGCATGTTTGTCCCAAAGCATTTGAAGCACAGATTCTGTGGTAATACACAGTATTTGGAGTAAATGTCGGGACTTGAATATTGTAGACACCTCCCAAAGCTTGCGCGCTTTGCATGCCTGCTGGTGCAGTGCTAATGCCAAGTGATGTTGTTATGCCGTATTGGAACCACGTAATGGTTTCGCAGCCGCCACTCGTCCAACGACCATTGAGTACCGCGCCAGTTGCGCTAATCTCAGTCGTAGTTTGAGTGGTTACAGTAGGTAGAGAGTTTGGATTACATCCGCTCAAGCCATTGATCGTAAAAAGATTATCACTTAAATCTTCATAGATTTGCTGTCCGGGTGTACCAAAATTTAAGGCAACATTAGCTACTATTTTGTAGTGCAGACCTCCATATACATTTTGATACTGTGCAGGTAAACTAGAATTAAAACTAGAAGGAGCTACGAACGAATACTGATAGACATATTCGTTGCCGCTTGATGACACTAATGTTGCAAAATTCAGAGCTGGTACACTACCGAATAGTGATAATGTTTGCCAATTTGGAATTCGATCATCCATAACAGCTAGCTGTGTTGCAGGATTATATGGAAGGTTACAAGTTTTCCATTTCGCCGTAATTTGCTGACCAGCTTGATATGTTTCTCCCCCGTTCGGTGACATCATGGTGACACTCGGAGTAGTTCCGGTACATCCAGATGTAGTAGTGTTTATCGTAAAGAAATTATCCGAATAATCTTGGTACGGCAAATTATTAGTCGTGCTATTAACTATAATTTTAAAGTGGTTACCAAATGTGGCATTTTGGAAAACAGCTGGATTGGATTGTTGGATACTGGCAAGCGTTGGTAAAGTAATTGTTTCTTGGCCATCATTTACTGACGAATTTGAAGTAATAACTTTGTTGCCGAGAAGAACATTATTAGCGTCATAGACAGCCAGGGCAACCCATGTTGGACTACTTGCAGATATTTTTTTTGAGTTCCAAAGAACTGTAATTTGTTGGCCACCTGAGTATACCTCTCCACCATTAGGACTACGGAGAACAATTTGTGGAGTACTGCTATCCACACAAATCGCAGGCATACTCGCTATCTCAGTAGCTTTAGCACGGGTTTGAGGACCAAATGTTCCTGTAGTTGGTATTTTATTTGCTGCTTGGAAATTCTTGAGAGCTTCTACTGTTGGCCCATCCATAGTGTCACCAGTAACACCTTCAATATAGCAATTATCCCGCAGTAATGTCTGCAGATTTATTACATCGGTACCTTTGGCATTAGGGGAAATTGGTTTAGTAAATTTATAATTGAGAACTTTCTTTGTCTTCGTTTTCAATTGCTCCGCCGAAGTTGAGATCCCAAGCACAGAGCCTCTTGGCAATTCTGTTTCTGATTCACCTTCTAGAACACAACGATATGAGAGTCTGGCCAGACTGAGATCTGGACCTTTTTCATAGCCAAACGGCATAACTGATATCGTACTTGGATAAAATGTTTTGCAGTATGCCAGTTTGTCGCTTGAAGCAGTGGTATTAACGCCAGCTGGGTCTTTCACCCAAGCACCGGTTTCTTGGTTTATGTGGAGGCTTGGTTTATCAGTTGAAAAAATGACACGAGGCAAGTGACGAGGGCCACTTGTGGCATCTGTGGCTTCATCCGGATCAACTGGAATGGTTTTTTCACCTTCCACAACGCAGCGATATGTCATGCCTGTCATAGTGGGTGGCTTGGTTGTGCTTGCAGTACGTCCGGCATCAAGACTTTCATACATGTAAGGGCCAACTTTTGTAGTTTTTGGATAGAATGTTTTGCAATATGATAGTTTATCAAAATCAGCAAGTTCGGAAGGTACTTTTGTTGCTTCATCAATTTCCCATGTACCTTTTTCAACATTCATATGGAGAATACCTTTACCTTTTACAATGAGGATGCGCGGGATTCTTGGATTTGGCAAAACGAAAGCGGTATCTTTATCAGTTTTGATAATGACTTTTTCCGGCTGAGCATCTGTCTCAGTTTTTTTCTCAAGCGCTCTGGCATCAGGACTATTTTTCTGTGTTGAGAGAATTTCTTTAATTTTAGATTTGGTTTTTGGACCGACAGTGCCTGTTTCTTGAAGTTTGAGGGCGCGTTGTAATTTCTTTATAGCTTCCCTAGTCTTTGGACCAGTAGTACCGGTTGGCTCCCCATCAATTTTGAGTGCTTTTTGATTAATGAGAAAACCCTGAATTTTTTTAATTTCCTCGGCCTGAGTTGTTGGCAAAGGTGTAGCAGATGGAGCAATGGCGGGAACAGGTTTCGGCACTGTCGTAGGAGCTCCGACTGGAACCGGAAGAACCTGCTCTTCAGCTGATACATGATAAATACCACCCCCAAAAACAACAGCCAGGCTGAGCACAAAAATCAGTTTTTTAAACATAGTAAAAGACGAGATTACAAATAATATGCTCATTATATATAAATATGAAGAAAAAAGGTTTGTAGCTGTGCAAAACTTCAGGCAAACAAAAATCCCCACATATGTCGGGGATTTTTGTTAGTAAGCGTGCCTTTGGCATTACTTGAGTTCTACCTTGCCGCCTGCTTCTTCGATTTTCTTCTTCATTTCTTCAGCTTCAGCTTTCTTAACCCCGTCTTTGAGAGTTGCCGGAGCACCGTCAACGAGATCCTTGGCTTCCTTAAGGCCGAGGCCGAGAACTTCCTTAACTACTTTCATAACTGCGATCTTTTGCTCACCTGCCGCAGCGAGAACAACAGTAAAGCTGTCCTTTTCTTCACCTGCATCAGCAGCACCAGCCGCTGGGCCAGCAACAGCAACTGCTGCAGCTGAAACACCAAACTTTTCTTCCAATGTCTTTACGAGTTCATGAAGATCGATAACTGACATAGTTTCGATTTTCTCAACAAGGTCCTTGAACTTTGCCGGAACTGCTGCCTGACTGGCAGCTACTTCTGTTTTTGTTTCTTCCATATATTTTAATAATTATTTATATAAAACTAATAATTTCTTCAGCTGCAAATGCTTTGTACAGTACTACGCTGTTTTAGTCTTGGCAATTTCCGAGACAACAACTGCAAAACGCTGAATTGGTGAATTGATGAGATTTACGAATTGCGCGAGAAGTGTCTGATGTGACGGAATGGTTGCGATTGAGAGCATGTCTTTTTGAGACTTAAATACTCCGTCGAATACACCGCCCATAATCATAACTTTCTCTTTGTTAGTCTTTGAGAATTCGTAAACTGCGCGAGCAGGAGCCAAAAGGTCATCACTCCAGGCCACTGCGATTTCGCCTGGCATGTCAGGCATATCACCTGAATAGCTTCCGCCATTAAGTGCACGCTTGAGCAAAGTTTTCTTGATAACTCGGTAACTTGCACCTTCGGCACGAAGTCCGCGACGAAGCGCAATACTGTCAGCGGCTGTGAGTTTATCGAACTTCACAAAAACAATACTTTTCGCGGCTTTGGTAATACCAGCCGCATCTTCCAATAATTCTACTTTCTTTGCTTTAGTAAGAGCCATATGTTTTGTGTGTTTATATTTTCGACCGCCGGTGATTATGAATAGAAATGATTATCTAAAATAAAAAAACCGGCCATAAAGGCCGACATGAGTCGCTTCATATAAAACTGCCTGAATATTCAAGCAAAGCTTTATTGTCCTCGGCAGGTCTTCTTTACACTAGCTTTAATCGTATTTCTACGAAGACTGCTTGTGTAATGCCCGCTGTCTTTGGCCTATAGAGCTATCCTACCCTAAATCGTATTTTCGTCAATATCCCTGTGTCATATGTTAGCGCAATATTAGCGCTTAGGAATGTCGACGAATGCCACAATATCATTACCCTCTTGTACGGTAACGGCGTTTTGGCCATTTGAGGAAACAATGGCATACGGCAGCCAAATATCGCCAAGTGCAGTTTCGACATTTGTAACTAAATTGAAAATTGATGTCTCATATCGAGCATCTTTTTCCGTGACCAGAAAAACCGACAGCGACGGCAACAAAGAAAAATTGACGACTTTGCTTTTACTGCTGCGTTTAGCTTCAATAATTTTTTCGGCACGTTCATCGTAGATAACAATTTTATTACCCTTAAATGTAGCCACTTCTCTGTCTTCATAAGAAGTAAAGGCAATACCTTCGGATATTTCAGCCAGAAGTTTAAGTTTCTGGTTTAAAAAATTAAAAGTGTAATCAAAGTAACCGTCAGCTGTACCAAGTGTAAGAAGTGCAAGCTGATCTCTTGCAACCCAGTGCGCCAGTTTTGGTGATTGCGGCAATTCGGTCAGGATGTTTATTTCTCTAGTGCCGATATGGAGTTCAGCAAGTGAAGATGCGCTGCTTGATCCAGTTTTTTTCTGGTTTTGCTGAGTAAAGATGACGAGCGTTTTATTATCCGACTGCCAAAGAGCCGGAATATCATTTTGGCCGGAAGTAAGGCGAATTGATTTTGCTGTATTTAAACTGTAAATCATAATGCCGTTTTCCGGATAGGCAACATACTCACCGTCAGAAGAAATAGTCGGCAAAGCAGCGTTATCGTTAATGCCAAAAGTAGCGCTAGCGAGCGAATCAGCATCGAAAACACCGAAGCCGCTTTCTGTAGCATAAGCAAGTTTTGTACCTGCCCAAGCTACATCATCAAGCCATCTTACGTTGGGCACTTTAATGTATTGTTTGCGGTTAAGATCAAGAACATACACAGCTGTTTGTGTTTCAGAAATATCCTTGATTGAGAGATTGGCCACAATATATTTATTGTCCGGTGACCAGGAAATTACTGAGGCAATAGAGGCACCCGGAATTGATTGGCTGACAGGTATGCTAAAAAATTGCTTGGCTTCTTCAAATTCCTGATTGAGAGATGAGCTTGTGACGATTTGCGGTAATTCATCCGGTACCGGCACTTCGAGAGATGTCGGGGTAGAAATAAAAATGAGCGTAATCAGTCCGGAAAGAATGACGCCGATGAACATAAGTACCCGTTTAAGGAACGCTTCAGATATCATTAAAAAAGTATAACATGAGAAAAAGCCGCTTCACTGTGTGAGACGGCTTTTTCCTTGATATTTTTCTTAATTACTTCTGAACGAGAACAGTTGCTACGTTTTGAGATGTACCGCAATCAATGTAGTAAGTTACGGGTAGAGTTGTACCGGCAAGCTTCACAATTTTGAAACCATACGGCTTGATGGTAAACGTATCGCCGAGACGAACTTTTGTTGTCTGTGGTGAACGATTATCGATCATAATACTGGTGCCTGCTTTAAACGTTACATTGTTCGGACGGGCCTGACAGGTTTTGTCGAGCTGAATGCGATTATCACCATAGGCTGTGACGGCATCGCTGTAAGACAAATTGCTATTGGTGACAACATTAGGACTTCCTCCGCTAGTATCTTCAGTTGAAGTTGGTTCTTCTGTTACGGCAGGTGCGGGTGTTTCAGTCACCGGCGGCGTTGATTTATTCTTAAACAACATTATCGCTGCAATAATAAGCACTACAACTACAATAATCCAAACCCAAGCCTTGCTGCTTTTGTTTTCCATGTTGTTTTCCATATATATGTATCTTAGTTAGTAATACTACTATAAGTAGACCATACCTGTATAAAAATGCAATGGCTGCAACAGACACTGACTGCCCGGCGTTTACAAATACGACAGCTAGGCTATAATCGCACCATGATTCAGACTCGCCAGCTTATCCTGGTTTTAGGCGATGCTATCGCCTTTTTCGTCTCCTTTTGCCTCATGATCTTACTCCGCTTCGGCAGCGAAGGCTGGAGGTCAGCCGCAAGTGTTCACAGCGGACCTTTTGTTTTCCTCTTTATCCTTTGGTTTCTGGTTCTCTTTGTTTTTGACTTTTATGATATTCGTCGGGTAAATCCGAATCCGAGAAATATCGGACGACTGGCCATGGCCTTTATGGTGAGCGGCGGCGTCAGCATTGTTCTTTTCTACTCATTTCCTTATTTCGGCATTACACCAAAAATTACTTTGGTGATTGCTATTTCCGCAGCTTTTGTTCTCATTGCCGGTTGGCGCCGCTTATTTTATAAAATCTTTACTTCTTTTTTAACCAGATCAATTATTCTCATCGGTGATAGTGCAGCGATACATAATTTTGCTGGGGAAATAAAAAAGAATCCGGCGCTCGGGCGTATTGTTGGTATTTGGAAAAAAGGTCAAAAAAATGAAATGCCCGGAGAAGAAGTTCATTTACTTATTTCTGAAAGTCATGAGCCTGAACTTTTACTTACTGCCGCTGAGCAGCTGAAATGTACTGGTATCTCTCTTTTGCGGGCATATGAAGATCTTTTCGGCAGGATACCGCTTTCCCTCATGACTGAAGAGCGGGCAATGGAAATTATTTCGAAAAGGGAAAATATAGGCTTTATTTTTATCCGTCGTTTTTTTGAAATCATTATTGCCATTACTGTCATGATCATAGCTTCGCCTTTTTTCCTGATTGCCGCGATTGCGACAATTATAGAAACCGGCTGGCCGATATTTATCCTCCAAAAAAGAATCGGCGCCAACCGTATGCCGTTTACTCTCTACAAGCTCAGATCAATGATTCATAATGCTGAAAGTAAAAGTGGAGCAGTCTGGACTGAAGAAAAAGATCCGCGTATTACCAAGGTCGGTCGTATTGTCCGCAAACTTCACATAGATGAAATTCCGCAGATGTGGAATGTCCTTGTTGGTGACCTGGCACTTGTCGGCCCGCGGCCTGAGCGGCCCGAATTTGTCGTTGGACTTGAGAAAGAAATTCCCTACTATTTTTTGCGCCACATTCAGAAACCCGGTTTTACCGGCTGGGGACAAATTAAATTTCGCTACGCACGTTCAGTACTCGATTCAAAAGAAAAATTTGAATACGATCTCTACTATTTAGCTAATCGTTCATTGCTTCTTGATCTTGGTATTGTTATCAAAACCGTGCAGATTATTTTTACGCACTAGATTCAGCTTTTAGATTATCCAGGTGTTTGGTTAGTCAGATTTTGGGTTCGCATTTTTGATTAACAACAAAATGTCTGCCGGTTTTGTATTCTTATTTGAAAAAACATGAACTGAAGGAATTACCGGCAGCATGCTTCTGCCGTCTATCCATGTCTTTTTGCTTTTGCCTTTTAAATAGTAAATGTTGGTATTGAGCAGAGTAAAAACTTCTTTATGAAAAGCGATGGCCAAATGTGCCGGAAATGATTCTATTCCGATAAAGAAAGATGCTTTTTTCATGAGCGAAGCGAGTTGAGGAATAGTTAGGTTGGTAGCAATAAGCCAAGATTCTGCTGCGAGTTTTTTGGCTGACATATCCTTGGCTGGTAGGTTTTTGACATGCAGATCTCTGACTAGGTTACGCAAAAAACCTTCATGCGACGGCAACCCGGTAAGTACAGCCAGGTAGCCACGCTCATGTAATCCAATGAGCAAATTCCGCCAAGCATCACGGTTCCAGCCCTTTTCTTTTTCAAAGCTGGCCGGTGATATGACCGCAAGCTTCGGCTGCGACAATTTTGGCAAATGTGGCAAGGCAATTTCCAAACCTGCATCATCTAAACTATAAAAATGCGGCTCAAAACTTGCCGAGAGTGCATCTTTGCAAAAAGGCTGAATGAGGTGTAGATAATTTTTCCATTCATCTTGTTTGAGGTCATAGCGGGCCCAGTGGTTGGCCAAAAAACTGGCCTCGGCTATGTCAAAGGAAATCAAAAACTTCGCACCGGTAAAGGACCAAAAAATATTTTGGCTGGGCAAATAGGCCCTGGCGTTGATGACAATATCGTACTTCTCTTTCCGAATCAGACGCAGCGTGCGGAGAGAGCTTCGGCAGGCGGAGAAAAAATCGTCACTATTACGTCGTTTTTTGTCATTTTGTTGCTTATTGTCATTCTGTTGTTCTTTGCCATTTCGTCGCTCTTTAAGAAAAAATAAAAATGGATCTTCCCAAAAAAATACCTTGCCAATATTTGGATTTCCTGCCAGAACATCTTTGGCTTTCGGATTGATAACAAAATCAATTTCACTTTGCGGATGATGTCGTTTGATAATGGGTAGTAGAAAAGTTGAAAAAAGCAGATCGCCGAACTGATCGACTTTAACAATCAGAATCTTTCGAGGTGAAGACGGCACACTTCTGCCAAAGCGTTTCCAGAAAAAAACCAGATCACCTAACACTTCAATTGGAAATAAAATGATTAAATATAAAGCTTTGAGATATTTATTGCGCAGTGTATTACGCAAACCAAAACGCGGGCGTGACAAGTTGGCAAAAAACTTTATGAAAAGGCTTTTATATTTTTGGACAAGCGGCATATTCATATTATTTTTGTCACTTTCATTACTTTGCTTATTCATATTACTTTTTTATTTCATTAAATATAGCCGCCAGAACTTTGGCGCTCGCAACCCAGGAAAAACGTCTGGCATTAACGAAGCCGCGCTCCCGAAGTTCCTCGCGCAACTTTCCATCAGAGAGTAAATGATTAATTGCATCTCCAAAAATCTTCGGATCTTTCGGATCAGCAAAAAGTGCGCCGTCGCCTGCTACTTCTCTCATAATCGCAATATCAGAAACGACCAGCGGCGTACCGAGAGTCTGAGCTTCGACCACCGGGAGTCCAAAACCTTCATCTAAAGTCGGAAAAGCAAAAATGGCTGCATCTTTATATAATTTTATTTTGCAGAATTCAGCAGCAATGTAACCAAGCTCTATAATCCTTTTCTCAACTCCATGTTTTTTTGCCAAAAATTCCTCATGGCTGCCAGCCAAACGGTCACCGGCAATTACCAAATAAACTCCGCTCACATATTGAAGAGCTTCAATCAGAACAGCCAGGTTTTTTCTTTTCCGATTAATGCCCATATACAAAATATATGTATGCGGAATGGACGGACATATTGTGTATGCTTCTACATCCCCACTGGCTAGTACAGGAGCATTGTAGACAACGATAACTGCATGTTCTCTTTTATATAATTTTTTCACAGCTTCGGCTGTAGTTTTTGAAATGGCGACAATGTGCTTACTGAATTTGGCAGCGATGGAATATGAAAGCGACATGATGCTTCTCGCAAAAGCACCGGACTCCTCAGGGAAAGTTGCGTAGGCGAGATCATGAATCGTTACAACAGATTTTTTTACCAGCAGCCAGGGAAAAAGAGTTGTCGGTGAATAGATAATAGAGGCTCTTTTTTTGAAAAAAATAAAAGGTACGATGCATTGAAGGGCGAAAAAGGAAAGGAATTTACCTTTGGCAAAGTTAATTGTGACGACTTCAACCCGATCACTCCTAAGACTCGCCGGCCAGGAAATATTGCCGTTTGCCACAAGTATAAAAAAGTGCGGAGATCCAGGATCTGTTACCAGGGCTTTTAGCATCGACTTGGCGTAGAGGCTT
>JAYSVN010000046.1:0-10946 GCA_043718505.1 Minisyncoccota bacterium
GTGTAAAGGAGGGCCAGCAAATAGTCTTAGTTGGGCTAATATTCGGAGCAATTTTCTTCCTGATACCTGCAATGATTTTTACATTCAGCGCAATGTATACACAGCTTCTTGTTATAAGTATTACTCTTGCAGCCGCAATAGTTATCGGCGGAAAAGGACATAATACTCCTTACCCAAAGTGGTGGAATTAGTTTTTTAATTGAGTATCGAACCCGTCACTTTGTGACGGGTTTATTTTTTCTTCATGAAAATTTAAGCTCAAAATGGTAGGCTGAAGATATGCAGGAGAAAATGAAAGCTGTGCATATTTTTCCGATTGGAGCCGGACCAGACAAGGGTCCGCTTTCATATTTCACATTAAAAGATGTTAGTGAGGGCGATACTGTTGAAATTAAAATCCGTGGCAGAAAAGTTCTCGGTATTGTTGATAAAATCGAATCGATGACTGACGATGTCGCCGGACTTAAATCCTCCCTTAAGAAATCTTCATTTCAACTTAAAAAAATTGAACAAGTTTTGGGGCAAACGCTTCACGGTGGCGCGCTCTATAAAACTGCCAAGCTGCTCTCTCGATATTACCTTTCGCATCCCGGACTTATTCTCTCCGCAATTCGGCCGGCTATTTTTGATGATCCCATACTTAAGGATATCAAACCGACTACGCTGAAAATTGCAGCAACAGATCAAAAAATTAAGTCTCGCCTACTGCCAATACTTATCCAAACATCAAAAGCTGATCGTACTATTTATTTCAAAAAACTAATTCGCGAATATTTTGCCAAAAAAGAATCGGTAGCAATTATTTTTCCTACAATTCAGGAAGCCAAGAATTGGAGAGAGCTTTTATCAAAAGGCATTACCGAACACACTATATTATTCATCGGAGAGGAGAATAAAAAAGCGCAAAAAGAAATGGTGAAAAAGGCAGCCGAATCTACACACCCCCTTTTACTCATCGGGACTTTTTTTGCGGCCGTGCTTCCTGTACAAAAACTAGGCGCCATTATTGTTGAGCATGAATCTTCCGGACTCTACCAAACCCGGCGGCGTCCGATTATAGACAAAAGAATTGCGGCTGAAGTATTTGCCCATGTTTCCGGTGTGCCGATCTATTTCTCTGACTCATTACTTGAACTCAAAACCAGCGGCCGTATTCGACTCGGAACTGCCAATTCGGTAGAAAAAATAAATTTTCGTATTCCCGGTAAGTCTCCGGATATTATTGATATGTCGTTCAAGAAACCGGATCAGGAAGGTTTTCGGACCCTTTCACAAACTACAATCGAGGCTATCAGGAAAAGTATTGAGCGCAATGAGCAGGTTTTTATTTTTGCTTTCCGAAAAAATTATGCCTCAAATACTGTTTGCAAAGATTGCGGCCAGGGTGTGACCTGTCCGAATTGCGGCAATCCTCTGGCACTTCTCTCTGATACTGAAAGAGTTTTCTTTTGTGCGAAGTGTAATGAAAATAAAAGCCCTGATATTGTCTGCAACAGGTGCGGCAGCTGGAATCTTGTGCCACTTGGCATTGGTATTGATAGAGTGAAAGAGGAATTATTCGCAGCCGGACTTGGTGGAACGTTGGTGCGCATCGACGGCCGGCAAAAAGAGCTGGACATGGATATTGCCGCCAAAGAATTTATCGATCGAAAAAAATATATTCTCCTGGCTACGGAAGCCGGTTTTAGTCGGTTACCGGAAAGTGTTGATCTCATTGTTGTGGCTTCTCTCGACAGTCTTTTTGCTATGCCGCTTTTTGACGCACCTGAACGCGCCGCTCATTTGCTCATGCGACTCGCTGAAGTTGGTAAAAAAATAATTATTCAGACAAGGTATGCCGGCGAAGCAGTTTTGGAAAGTGCCAAACGCGGAACGTTTGCCGAATTTGCTGACAATGAATTTATGATTCGCTCAGGTCTTGGTTATCCCCCGTACATGCGACTCATTAATCTTTCATTTACCGGAACACCTGCGGCCATAGAGCGTGCCACCAAAAAACTTGAAGAACTTTTCAGCGATTACAAACCGGAATTTTTTGAAGCACCCGATACACGAGGACGTATTAATGTCCGGATGCAATTAAAACTTGATCCCGAACTTTGGCCGGTTATTCCCAAAAATGAATCTGACACACAAGAAGAAGATTTGTACACAAAGCTCGCTGTTTTGCCGAAAGCGATTAGGGTTGATGTGGAGTAATTGACTTTTTATCCTGGTCACAGTATTTTGAGGGAAAACAATGGAAAAAAGAAAAATCTCTTTTCTTGAGAGAATGTACCTGGAATTTATGGAGCACGTAAATAAGAAGGATGTGGATTATCCCGAGCCGACACAATACCCAAATGCTCACGAAGAACGTATCGGAATTCTAAGTCTCGAAGCAAGAATTCTTTTAAAAATGAAGGCTGATGCGACAAATCTTTACAATGCTAAGTGTATTGAATTGCAGTCGTTTATTGATAAAATCAGAGGGACAATTGATCCGACTGATAAGGAAAATAAATTAATTAAAATCGGATTAGAAATGGCTGCTCAAAAGGAACTTTTAGAGGCAAGAGAAAAAGCTTTGGAAGAGCTTGTCTGGGCTCAGGTACAGGAAGACTGTCCGAGTGCAAATAGTATTGAATATCCTCATGTGGGTTTTCGAAAAGGTTTTCTCGTTGTGCGATTTAAGGACTTTAATCAAATAAAAAACTAAATACCTCGAAAGGGGTATTTTTATGTGTAACTAAAAGCTTTCCCTCTTGCCCTCACCAGGACAAGTGTCGCCAATGGCTCCCTTGCCTCCTCTCAATATATATGCTATCTTTTGACCACATGTCCGCATATCAGGTAGAAGTCAAAAAGAACACAAACGAAAACAACGCAAGCCTCTTGCGCCGTTTTTCTCGTAAGATTATGGATACTCACATTATTCAGAACGTCAAAGGTAATCGCTACGCTGAACGCAAGCCTTCTAAACTCGTCGTCAAAAACAATGCCCTCCGCCGTCTCACACGCAAGGCTGAATACGATCGCCTCAAGAAACTTGGCAAAGTAACCTAATCCTCCTCATTTTTCCAAATGAAGGACGAAACTCTCTCAATATTAAACGAAACCAAAGGAAAATACAGAGGCAAACTTCCCCGTTTGCCTTTTGTTGAACTCAAAAATGCAATTCTAGGGCCAAAATATGAACTTTCGATCGCTTACGTGAACCCCGCAAAGGCCAAAAAATTAAACACCGCTCATCGCGGTAAAAATTACGCGACTGACATCTTGTCTTTCCCTTTTTCCAAAAAATCCGGCGAAATGATACTTTGTCCGCAGATTATCAAAAAGAAAGCCGCCGAATTTGGCCAAACAGTCCAGAAATACAATACATTTATAGTTATTCACGGAATGCTCCATTTGAAAGGATACGAACATAGTAGTAGAATGGAGCGAGCGGAAAAATTATTCTTGCGTCGTTTTTCATAATCACTCTTTTTATACTCTGCTCCGCAGATTTCAGATTGATTATGCGTTGCAGCCGCGACTTAAATCATGATCAGAAATATCACGGTGGGAATTGATGTTGGTACATACGCGACTCGTGTCGCGGTTGCTGAACATATAAAAGGTGAACGCGCTCCACGCATCATCGGTACAGGTACTACTCCTACCCGTGGTTTGCGTCACGGCTACATTACAAATATTGAGCAAGCGACTAAAACGATCGAAAAGGCTTTACAGGAAGCCGAAAAAAATTCAGGTGTACAGATCAAGCGCGTTTTTGCTACTGTCGGCGGCATTGGTCTCGAATCAATGACAACTATAGGTGCAGCTGTTATTTCAAAAGCGGACGGCGAAGTTACCCAACTTGATATTCAAAAAGCCATGCAAGTGGCTGAAGACAATTTGGAAATAAAAAATCGCCGTATTCTTCATCGCTTACCTATTGGTTTCAAATTAGACGGCAAAAATCTTCCTGGCCGTCCTGAGCGCGTCAAAGGCATGAAGCTTGAAATTAAAGTTTTGTTTATTACCTGCTTCGAACAACACTTGGAAGATTTGCTCACCGCTATTTCCGACGCTGGAGTTGAGGTCATTGATGTTGTCGCTAGTCCGATTGCCGCTGGTGAAGTAGCACTCACTGATCGCGATCGTAATATGGGCTGTCTCCTTGTCGATGTCGGCTCTGAAACTGTAACCATGGCTGTTTTTGAAGAAGGCTCGGTTGTGGCGCTTCGTGTTTTTGCCACAGGCTCAACGTACATCACCAACGACATCGCACTCGGCATGAAAGTTTCACTTGAAGAAGCTGAGGGACTGAAAATCGGTGCGGTGCTCGGTACATATTCAAAAAAGAAATTGGATGAAATTATTGAAGCCCGAATTAAAGATATTTACTGGATCATTGATTCATATTTGAAGAAGATAAAAAGAAGTGGTCTTTTGCCGGCTGGTGTTGTTATTCTCGGCGGCGGTTCACATCTCGCAGTTATTGAAGAGCTTGGCAAAGACGAACTCCGTTTGCCATGCCGCATCGGTACCCCTGAAGCTTTTTCTAACACAAAAAATAAAATCCGCGACACTAGCTGGTTTCCTGTCCTTGGTCTCGTTATTTTGGGCAAAAATGCTCCGTTTGAAAGTAGTGGTTCTGTGGGTGAATTTTTCACAAGGTTCAAAAAATCGATCACTAATTTGCTCAACCAGTTGATGCCGTAAGCACATATGAATCCGGAAGATAGGCCCACCGAGGATTACCTTAGTTTTATTAAAGATAAACACGAACGACTTTTTAATACGCCGGATGAAGTAAGTGCTCCGCTCATTAAAAAAGCCACCGGCTCTGATTTTGTTTCCAAAGAAAGAATAATCAAAGGTGAAGCTAACGAAGTTTATTCAGTTACAACAAGCTCTGGCGAGGAGGTTATTCTTCGTATTTGTCATAACGATAGTTTGGGATTTGAAGATGAAAAATGGGCAATTGAGGCTAGCGAAAAAGCCGGTGTTCCAGTCCCCAAGGTTTTGCTCACTGAAAACGTTGCTTTGGCTGATAAGAAGATCTGTATTTCAATCGAATCTAAGCTGCCTGGTATCCCCTTAAATGAGCTTAGGCAAAACCTCAGTGAAGAAGAGAAAAAGGATCTTGGCAGACAAGCCGGCGAGATCCTTTCAAAAATAAATTCGGTTAAAATGGATGGTTTTGGAAGAATAAAAAAGGATGGTAAATGGAATTACGGCTCGATTCAGGAAGTTCTGCTTAGGAAGTATTTAAGTAAAGATAAAATTCTTGCAATTGCCAAAGAAATAGATTTTGATACTGAAATTATAGAAAAAGCCTTTGCTATTTTAGAGGAAGGAGCAAAAAAATTTCCGGTAATTCAGCCAAGATTAATTCATAATGACTTTGCGCCAAAACATTTGCTTATCGAAAATAATAAAATTGTTGGGGTTCTCGATTTTGAAACTGCCGAAGGAGGTGATCCAGTTCGGGAATTTGCTCGCTGGGAATTTTTTTCGACCAACTCCTTCCCTACTCAATACCTGATTGATGGCTATGCCGATAAAACACTTTTCACCGATGATTTTGAAAATCGCATGCACTTATGGATGGTGTATCTAGGTATTTTGCATATTACTTATTACCACAGAGAGAAAAACCAGTCCGGGCTCACCATGGCAAAAGAAAGTTTAGCCAGAGACATACAATATTTTTCTTAACTTTTTCATTTCTCTGTTGTTTTTTATTCATTGTTTTTATTCATTTTCCTGGCTGGTATACTTACGTTGTGTTAGACATTCCTGGTCTCAAAACAAACATTGCTCTCGCCCCTTTTACTACCTACAAGATCGGCGGTCCGGCTGATTTTTTCGTCATTGCTCAAACTAAAGATGAGTTGGTTCAGGCAATTACTGAAGCCAGAAAAAACAAAATTCCCTATTTCATCCTAGGCACCGGAGCCAATATTCTCTTTGGAGATAAAGGTTTTAGAGGATTAATTATTAAAAATGAGGCTATGCAAGTAGTTTGTAGCAGTGATTCTGATAGTAATATAGTAATAGCTGACAGCGGAGTCTCTGTTGCCGATCTCATTCAAATCACAGCCGAGAAAAACTTATCAGGTTTTGAGCATTTTGCCGGTATACCAAGTTCTGTTGGCGGAGCTATTTGGCAAAATTTGCATTTTCTGGCACCTGACAGGAAAAATACAATTTTTATCGAATCAATAGTTGAATCAGCTGAAATTTTAGACGAGGAAAATATAATTCAAAAAGTTGACCGAAATTTTTTTAATTTTGGATATGACTACAGTATTTTGCATGATCAGGAAATAATTGTTCTTGAAGTTACATTTAATCTCGAACCAAAAGAAAAAAGTTTAATTGAAAAGCAAGCCCAAGAAAATATGGCTTGGCGAAATGAAAAACAGCCACAGCTAGAACAATTTCCTTCCTGCGGTTCGGTTTTCAAAAAAATTAAAGGTGTCGGTGCCGGACGCTTGATTGATAAGGTTGGCTTAAAGGGATTTACAATTGGTGGTGCCCAAATTTCTGAAAAACATGCAAATTACATTGTAAATAATGGAAATGCGACTGCCGAAGATGTCAGATCTATTATAAAAACTGTTCAGGAAAAAGTTTTCAGCGAAACAGGCTATTCACTTCAAACTGAAATCAGTTTTATAGGAGAATTTTGATTTTCGTCCAGCGTCTAGCCTTATTTTTCTTCATATTTCTGTACTTTCCTGGGCGCTTCCCTTTTTCCACGCGTCTGCTATGATACCTTTATACGCTCATAGCCAAGAGCAAGTGTAGACATTTAACAGCCAGAATAAACCCTTTATTTACAAGCCTTTTTACAGGTAATGCAGCCATCGTGGCCGCATTATTTTTCAATCGCCCCAAATTATTTGTAACAATACTTGTAGTAAAGAAATATTTTAAAACATTTTTAACAAACATATGGCAAAAATTAATCCAGACATTGAAACATTTGCACGCATCAAGGTTATTGGCCTTGGCGGCTCGGGAAAAAACGCGATCAACCACATGATCAACTCAAAAGTTAAAGGTGTTGAATTTATTGTGATGAATACTGATACTCAGGACCTCCACAATTCGATGGCTGATAAGAAAATTCACATCGGTAAAAACCTGACGAAGGGTCTCGGCGCCGGAATGAATCCTGACGTCGGCAAGCGCGCGGCCGAAGAAACTAAATCTGAAATTCAAGACGTCATCAAAGGCGCTGACATGGTTTTCATTGCTTGCGGAATGGGTGGCGGCACCGGAACCGGCTCTGCGCCAATTGTTGCTCGCGCTGCCAAAGAACAAGGCGTGCTCACAGTCGGTGTTGTCACTAAGCCATTCTTTTTTGAAGGTGCGCAACGCATGCGTCTCGCTGAACAAGGTCTTGCTGAACTTGAAAAAGAAGTTGATGCTATCATTGTCATTCCAAACGATCGCCTCCTGGCTATTGCCGGCAAAGATATGGGCTTCAAAGATGCATTTATGCTTTGTGATGATGTCCTCCGTCAGGCTGTTGAAGGTATCTCCGAACTCATCACTCGCCCAGGTGAAGTCAATGTCGACTTTGCCGATATCAAAACCATCATGCATGACACAGGTACTGCGCTCATGGGTCTTGGCCGCGCTTCAGGCGACAATCGCGCTGAACAAGCTGCAATGCAGGCTATCAACTCTCCTCTTCTTGATGTTTCAATCAATGGCGCTAAGGGTGTTCTCTTCGCTATCTCTGGCGGTGACGACATTACCTTCAATGAAGTCCAGCGTGCTGCGACTATTATTACTGAATCAATCGACAAGGAAGCTCGAGTTATCTGGGGTATGGTTCCGGATGATCGCCTCAAGAAAGGTGAAATGCAGGTTACCGTGATTGCTACCGGTTTTCCAAATTCAGAAGGTCAGGTCAAAAAGTCTCTCTTCATGCAGCAGCCAAATGTTATGCCGGCAACTCCGGACAAGTCTGGTGACAAGAGCGACAAAGGTGATAAGGGTATGGACAAGAAACCAATGCCTATGGCTGACGACAAACGCGAAATTCAGCACACTCCTCTTACTGCAAACAGCGGCGAATACGTCAAGAAAATCGACCGCGCTGACAAGCCTGAAATTATTGATGAAAAAGACGCCGAGAGTTTTGATGACGACCTCGACGAATGGAATGCTATTCCGGCATTTCTCCGAAGAAAGAAGCAATAAAATTTTGACAAAGCCCGCATAAATAAGCGGGTTTTGTTTTTGCGATGGACGGTGTGCTAAACTATACCGATGTACGACTTAATTATTATCGGTGGCGGTCCGGCAGGCGTCGCAGCGGCAGTCTATGCTGCCCGCAAAAAACTCAACACACTTATTATTGCCAAAGAATTTGGTGGTCAATCAAACGTATCTGAAAATATTGAAAACTGGATTGGTACGCCGAATATTTCCGGTATGGATCTTGCGGCTAATCTGCGTAAACACACATATGAGTACAAAGATAAATCGCTCACTATCGTTGAAGGCGGAAGTGTAAAAAAAGCGGAACAAAAAGGCTCTGATTTTATTGTTACCGTAGAAGATGCTTCTGCCCAGAAAGACGGCCAGCCCCAAGCTGACGGTTCTGTAGCATATAACTCAAAAGCTATTCTTGTAGCCACAGGCTCATACCGCCGCAAACTTGAAGCCAAGGGCGCCGACATTTTTGAGAATAAAGGAATTACCTATTGCGCATCATGTGACGGCCCGATTTTTGCGGATCAGGATGTTGTGGTAATCGGTGGCGGTAATGCCGCCTTTGAAAGTGCGGCTCAGCTTCTTGCTTACTGCAAGTCTGTTACTCTTCTCCATCGTAGTTCACAGTTTCGCGCTGACGCCATTACTATTGAAAAAGTTTTGGCTAATCCGAAAATGAAAAGCTTTACTAACGTTGAGATTGAGGAAGTTAAAGGTGACAAGTTCGTTAGTGGCATTGTATTTAAAAATAAAATTGATAGTACGGTTACTGAACTTCCGATCACTGGTGTTTTTGTCGAAATTGGACAATTACCAAACACTACTTTTGTTAAAGATTTCCTGCCGATGAACGATCGTTGCCAAATTATTGTCGATCCAAAAACACAGCGCGCTGGTGTTCCTGGTGCTTGGGCTGCCGGAGATTGTACTGATGGTCTATATCATCAAAATAACATTGCTGTTGGGGATGCGGTAAAAGCGGTGGAGGATTTATATATTTACCAACATAAGAGATAATTGAAGGAATAATATTAATCAGATAAGAAAGCCTTATTTATAAGGGCTTTTTTACTTGACATACAGGGCAGAAATATGCTATAATATATAAAATTAAAAAATCCATACTATGAAGAGATTACATATTTTCTTTTTCTTCTGCTTTACTGTACAGGTAAATGCGCAGACGATTACTATAACAAGAACTGCCTCAAATAATGCCGGGGATAATTTTCATCAAGTTTCAAATGTGTTTTGCGACACAGTTGGTAAAACACTGAAAGCTCACTACCCTGCACATATTGAAATAGGGTCACTGTCTGTGACGTTTGAGGCAGATAGTAATGGTATGACACTGACATACAGTGCGACGATAGAACCCTGTGATTCAGCTTTTGCAGATTACTACTTTGATCATCGCGGTGCCTTGTCAGCAAATCGAATAAAAGATTTTGCTGAAAAGGATGCGCGAAATCGAGCTTGCGAGCAATATAAAGTGGTTGCTGAAAAATTTAAGACCGCTTACGGAAATTGCAATATGCAATCCATGAACCATAAAGGCTCAGTTAGGTTTAGGGGTCTTACTTGGTCAATCCATGAGCATTTTATAACAGCAAAGAAAAATTAACGTGTATTAAAATTAAACAGTATCTATAAAAAACAAAAAGCCCCGCTATAAACGGGGCTTTTATTTTTAAAATGGGACATCACCAACCCAGCCTAATTGTTCCTCTTCAGAATTAACGGCTAATTCTTCTGGGGGTTCAGGGCGATTAATGCGTCAATTTGACATAGAGTGGTATAATAAAAGTCAATCCTGTTCTAAAAAAATATAATATGCAAGTAAAATTCCGTTCACAATCGCAAGAGTTTGCTGAGCGTCTTGATAGACTCTACGCAAGCTACTTTGCTGCCAAAGGCCGGTCGCCTGCTGGCAACTGGAAACTTTACAGCAAATCTATTATTTTTGTCTTAGCGTTCATTATGTCACTGGTAATTATTATCGGCGGACTTACTGAAGGCTTACTTCTCGTTCTTACTGTTGTCGCCCTTAGTTTTATTGTGGCTGGTATTGGCTTCAATATCATGCACGATGGCGGACATGGTAGCTTCAGCGAAAAAAAGTGGCTTAATGATTCAGCCGGATTTAGTCTCAATATCCTTGGAGGCCATATCGGGACCTGGAAATTCAAACACAATATCGTTCATCATGTCTTCACGAACATTTTCAAGCATGATGATGATATTAATCTGGGTTGGTGGGTCAGAATGCACAAATCACAAAAGTGGTATTGGATCTATATATTTCAATTTTTATATATATGGATCTTCTACGCTGCAGGTTACTTTGCCTGGATTTACATTCTTGATTTCATTAAGTATTTCAGAGGTCATGTTGCTGGCAAGAAGTTACATTTTAGCCGATCCGATCATTGGATCTTTTGGCTGAGTAAGATTGGTCATGTGCTGATCTTTATTGGCTTACCTTGCCTGCAGTATTCTATTGGTACTGTACTCGTAGGTTACTTTTTGATTTTCCTGCCGATCACTGGTTTCGTTATCAGTGTAACATTCCAATTGGCTCACGCAGTCTGTGAAGTTAATATGGTTCCTGAACCCGAGCCGTCACCTGAAAACCCAAATGTTGGTTACATCGAATCAGAGTACAAACTTCACCAGCTTCTGACGACAGCAAACTTTGCTCCAAGAAACTGGATTGTACGCTTTTTTACCGGCGGACTGAA
>JAYSVN010000047.1:0-10627 GCA_043718505.1 Minisyncoccota bacterium
GTTTTTGATTCCATAGACTCTGGATAGTATACATTGCATTTTGTTAATTTTTTGTGGCTGCAGGTGGAAAAACGAGAATGCCGCTCAGGCGACTTTTTCTGCTACCATATCGGTATGTCACCTTCGTCACCCATACCGCCTGCCCATACAGCTGCGCAAACTGCTCGTAAAAATTCTTGCCCTGACTGCGGCAATGCGCCGGTTAATCACGCTTTTATGAAAGGCGCGATATATTTTGAAATGTTTCTGTACCCTTTTATGTATGTCCTCAGCAGACTGACAAGACTGATCGAGCCGATTTTCAGAAGTGTCGTGAGAAAAAGTGCCTGGCCCGGTATATATAGATTTCTTCATTCAGTCGGCCTCGGCAAAATTGCAACTGAGCCTGATACCAGAACCACTTCCCGTGCCCGGGTTTTTTGGCAGGAAGCTAAACGCCGCGGTATCAATATGTGGGAATTTCAGTTATTCGGTATGGGGCGGGAGTTTTTTGTAGCGGAATATGAGGGAAAAATTTTAAGTTTCGAGGGTTTGCCGAGACTCAGTAAAGATGGGAAGGACCGCGAGGATCCGAAGTCGATTGATTGGATTGACAACAAATTCATTATGCGTAAAAAATTTGCTGCAGCTGGTATTCCGGTTGCACAAGGCGGTTTGGCATATCGGTTTTCGGCTGCAAGGAAAATTCTAGAAAAAATTCAGACGGGCAGCGCGAAGGGTAACGTAATCATAAAACCTCACCAGGGTTCTCGCAGCCGTCACACGACTACACATATCCGTGATGTTGCCGCGCTTAAGATCGCCTTTAGAAAAGCTAAAGTCCTCTCACCATTTGTTGTTGTCGAGCAGGAACTCGACGGCATGGTTCACCGCATTACTCTTATCAGCGGCAAAGTTATCGGGATTCTCCGCCGCGAACCGCCGTGCGTTTTTGGCGATGGCATTCATTCCATTTCCGAACTTATTGAAATAGAAAATAAAAATCCGCTTCGTGCCGAATTGCCCGCCGGATCGCATACTAAGGCGATTTTTCACACTCTCGTTACCGATGAGGAAACACACATCGAACTTAAGCGTCAAAATTACAAACTCGAAAGTATTCCGGCAAAAGACGCCACAGTTTTTCTCAACCAAAAAGCTTCACGCGGTATTGGCGGCGGAACAACTGATCTCACTGATATTGCTCACCCTGACAATATCGCGCTTTTCGAATACATTGCCAAATATTTAGACGATTCAATTGTTGGTATCGACTTCATTATTAGCGATATGGGCCGCTCATATAAAAACACGCCCAAATGTGGCGTGATTGAATGTAACTCTCTACCTTTTATTGATCTTCACTTATACCCTTTGGTTGGTACACGTCGTGATACAGCCGGTGCTTTGTGGGATCTTGTTTTACCTGAAAGTTTTATTTCCACCAAACCTAAATCGGAAAGTTTCGTATCAGAAAATGGTGATAAAATGGCGCCTTCGAGCATGTCGCCGATAATTGAGCGGAAATAGTCAGCACGATTGAGCATGCCGCGTTCAAGAAAATGATCGATCGGATGCCATTCAGGCATTTTTTCATAGTGGCCACGAACTTCACCATCGACAAAGAGTCGGATGTGATAGTGATAGCCGGGGCGAATAGGATCGGCTTTGCGCATTGAGAGCACTTCCCCGTAATCGATCCAGGCAAGAATATTTTTCTCAAAACCGAAACTCACAAGACGCTCACGGAAAACTTTCTGTATGACATCTTCTCTCAGATTGCCGATTGGAAAAGGCTGTCGGTCTTTGCTATGCCAAATGATACCGAGCCGAAGCAGCAAATCCCGCACCGTCGGAAAAATCGCGTACACTATTCGCCAAAATATCTGAACCGTTGGACGCATGAGGAAAGTATAGCGGAATTAAAGTAAGTAGACAAAAATAGTTTGTTAGAAACAAATCTGCGGGCCACCAGTTTCTTCGATTGAATATCCAAAAATAGAAAGTTCTGAAAGGAAGAAAAAAAGCCCTTGGTATCTTTGATTATTTCACGAGCGAAGAGCTTGGGCAAATACAGGCGTATGTGGACTTTTTACTAGAATTAAGAAGAAATGTGGCTCCAGGTTTCCTTAGTAACAATAAAGAAGGCTCTGGATGTAAGCATGAGAGTCCCATATAAAGCTGGCCATCCTAAGTAGTATTTTGAGACAAAAGGAGTAAGCATTAATAATATTAAAGAAACAAAAAATAGAGCAAAAGTATAGACCATAAATTTATGTAAACTCTCAGGGGTAAACGTATCAACTGTTAAGTCGTGAGGGCGATTTCTCCGTAGCTCTAATTTAAACATGGCTGACGCGCCTAGTAGTGCTACCAACGCGAGTAAGCCCTGTATTAGACTACTGTACACAGAATACAGCGTCTCTGTTGGGACAATTAATTTATATAAATATGACACTACACATAGACTAATAAATAACAAAAGAGCTACAATCCAAAAAATATTTCTACGTTTTGTACCAGTAAAATACGCCCCGATTTTGGAATATATTTTACTTATAAAATCTTCAGGCATAAATTATTATATGTATTAATTTTAAACAATAATCGCTGCAACAGGAGGATAGTTTTTTATCCAGGATAAAATATTTTGTTCAAGAACCTTGTCATTGGGTGCAAGGTCAATAAAAATTTTATTGAGTACTTTTTCCAGATCTTCAGCAAAGTCCTCTGCAGTAAATATCACAGAATCAAAACCATTTTTATTGTATTTAATGAGGTGACTATGACCATTTAACCTGTGCGCCAACAATATTGATTTTTCTCTTCCCCCATTACTAATACTTAGAGTATCAGGTTTCAGTGAAAATCCATGTACCATTCCACACCTGAGGACATGGTACATTGCTCAGGCAAATCAACTTGTCCATTATCATACGTAAATGTAGCATATAGCGGATTAACGCTCACCATGTATGTACGAATGAAATTTTTATAATCAACTGCCTTCGTGACTTCCCTATCTAAAATCATTTTTACTAAAAAATCAATGAAGCAGGAGCACATTAAGAATGACCATGGGTCCCCAGACATCGTAAAATTCTTTATTTCGTTTATTCTATCTTTATAGTAAGAATGTATACTACTTAGGTCATTCATATGTGTTTTACTTTAGAGTTCGAATCCCTTACTATCACTTACAAAAAATTGATATTTCTAGGAAGTCTGTAAATTTCGAACTCTTGATAAATAAGGCTATTTTCAGAACAAATCTCTGTCTCTTAATGCGGAGGGAGCGAGATTCGAACTCGCGGTTCCGATAAAGGAACGACGGTTTAGTAAACCGTTGATTTAAACCACTCATCCATCCCTCCAAATTAATATTGAACGCATTTAATAGGCTCACTTTCGAGAAACTTGATAAAAGTATACACGAATTAAGGACCAATGTATAAAACTCATTTCGAATGTTTCGAGGTTCCAAAAGCAAAAACAAATATGGCAGTATAGCAGATTATTTCCATAAAATTATTTTAGTAGCTCATATTCAAACAGTTTCGGCTGGATAACAGATTCGTAATATTTTAATAGTTTGGTCTTTAAAGTGTTGAGTTCTGTATTGAGTTCAGGATAATCATAAATCCATTCTTCATTGTCATTTTTATTACGAGTGTTGAGTTCTTGATCAATTTGGTAAGTACCGTATGTGTATTTTGAATTGTATCCCTTAGTAGTCTTAGCTTTTCTGAGTACCTCTTTAAAAATACCCAGCAGATCTCGTTCCTCAATGGTGAGTTTATAGTTTTTTAACTTCTCGCTTGCTAAAGTAGCTTTATCAAAGCAAAGTTCATTCTTGTAAAATCGCCCGTCTGTACCATTTAGCGATCGGCATTTATTGAAATATGATAGACAGGTAAAGAGAAAACATGCTTTTAGAAAATTAGTATCTTTTTTAAATCTCTCTCCGCCATCAGAAGTTTTGAAGATTATTCCACTCAACCACCATGTTTTTTCAATAGGTAATTTCCCAGCAGCAAATAGAGGGAGTTTCTCAATGAAATTATCTGATCTTAGAAAGAAACCGTTTCCGTTATAGATTGCACACCTGGTAAGATTTGTTGATAATCTTGGATTTTCAAAACCGAATTGTTGCGCCACAAGATAACCAATTATATTTTTATTATATTTTCTAATAACTCTGCCTTTTTTATCATTATCTTCTGTGCCGTCAAGAGCACAGATTATTCCATCGACTAAGTCATCTTTGCAATCCCTTTTGTCATAAAACCTACTGAGGGGGTGCCGAACTTTTTTAACTTCAACTTCTTTGTTTTCATCAGTAATTACACCATTTGATGAATTATCCAGGAGAATATCTTTTATGTCCCATATATTTAACTTGATAGTTTCTCTATTCTCATTTTCATTTTTCCAAAGAATACAAGTTATAGCCGATGCATTATTATGAAAATGTCGTCGATTAAATATGAACCCCTCAACAAATTTTTTATTCGAAAGCTCAGCAGATTTCCAGTATTTTATAGGTGAAAAAAGAATAAAGTAGTCGTCAGGTTTTTTTAAATAATACTTCCAACCCGACCATATAAATTGATTTGATAAATCATTGAGAGCAGAGCCTTTGACTTCTTCTTTCATCTTTTCTTTTATAAAGGTGGAGCTCGATTTCCCGTTCATGTGAGAATTGGATGTTTCGTCGCGAAAGGGTGGATTTTCAAACAATATTATATTAATTTTTTTATCTGCAATATAGCCATTTAACTGGTTAATAATTGAGAAGTATTCATTGCTAATAGATTTTTTGGCAACTTTGCTACTTAATACAAAATCGTCACTAAGAGCATCGCCGCCACTAACTAATGCATTCTTGGGATTAGCTTGGATTGGTGGGGGTATAATTAACTTAACCTTGTCGCCAAGGCGCTCATTTAAAACAATCCATTCTTTTAATTCGTAAGTATTTACTATGGTATGACTAATTTCATTGTCAGACAGATAATTATAGAGACTGATTTTTGTATTGTATTTTTCTAATTCTCCAACTGTTACATCATTGAAGCGGTTTGGGTAAAATGTAGCAAAGATATCTGCCTTACTCTGTAAATATTTTACTCTCAAATCCCTGTCTATATACTGATCGAGCTCACTAACTGTAATATCGTCAACTTTTTTGTCAGTCAAAAATTCCTCGAGATTACCGGTGCCGGCAGAACGATCAAGAATAATGTAGTCATGACCCGGGGGCAGGCGTTTGATAGCCTGACGTACAAGTTCAGTCGCCTTGCGACAATATGGCACAGGTGTGTAGAAAGCCCCCAACTCCTTTTTAAGAATTTTGGCATTTAGAAGGTCGTTAATGTATTTAAAATCTATGTCCTTGCCTTTCCATGGATATATATAATCTTTAAATATCTTAGGCGATCGTAATTCTTCAAATAATCGACTTTTACTCGCCTTAGAATTCACCGAATAGTAGTGATTGGCCCAACCAACTACATCAAATACATCTATATTGATTTTAGTGAAGCTTTCTCTACTTAAAATTTCTATAATACGTTGTAGGCCGGATATCTTACTGTAATCAATGTTCCCTGGCTTAATTTTAGTATTGAAATCGGCATTATTTTTACTTGCAGCACCGGCATAAATTTTTTCAATATCTGGAAGGAAGTCTCCGGAATAAAAAAGATAGCCATTCTGCTCATTGAGTGCTACAAGTAATATCTGTGCCGGTATTGGTTCACCTTTAATTCTTTTGTGGCTAAGATATTTTATGGCTTGGAAAAGTGCTCTGTTAATATCCGGAATCGTAAGTTTAAACTCGAATAAGGTGCCCTTGTACACTCCGTCAGTATTATGGGTCAATTCTACATCAGCATCTATCCTTAAGTCAGCAAAAAATTGCATTTGACCCTCACGTTCGGATAAAAAATTCTTTTTTGATTTAGTTAACTTTTTTGCCATACTTTGTTCCAGTTCTAAGCTTGGACATCTATTGCGGAGACGGAGAGATTCGAACTCTCGAGGCCGATTAAAGCCTGCCTCCTTAGCAAGGAGGTACGTTAGACCACTCCGACACGTCTCCGATTGCATTACCTTATCATATATAGCTCATTTTTTCTACGTTTCCTATTAAAAAAACCATCCGAAGGGATGGTTTAAGACTTTACTCTTTTACAACAATGGTTCCTCCAGCACCCAGCGGTTGCTGCCAATACCCAATTTTTCAGCCGCAATAAGGAGTCGGCGCTTTACCTCGGGTCGATTGAGCACCAAACAATTTTTTTGGATTCGTCGCCAAGCTTCGAGTTTTTTGCCTTTCAACATATCACTAACCTGCGTAGTGGTTTTTTCTCTCCAGAATTTTGGATCTTCACTAATTGCTTTGGCATATGCTTCTGAGCATTTCATCAATGCATCTAAACGGGCTTCGCTTTGATTCTCAATGTAATCAATCATAGCCGTCAAATGCTGGTTTTCTGTTAGATTTATCTTTTGACTGATTGCCTTGTAATCTTGGGTGGTATTTTCTGACTTGTCCATATGAGTTTTTTAATTTTCTCTACTATATAACTATTCAGGCCAAAGTCAACTATGCACTTTTTGATTCATTGCGCTAGAATTTTACCTGTAGTACCATTCACTATATGAAGAAAATACTGATTGTTGAAGACGATACATTTCTCAAGAATTTAGCAGCCAAAAAGTTAACCTCTGAAGGCTATGAAGTAACGACAGCAGGAAATGCTGACGAAGCTAATGCCGCAGTTGAAAAAGATATTCCTGAGCTTATTCTCCTCGATCTCCTCTTCCCCGGTAATACCGACGGCTTCGGCATGCTTGAGAAAATTCGCGCAAATGACAAAATGAAAACTGTGCCAGTTATTATTTTCTCAAACCTTTCCGACGAAAAAGATATGGAAAAGGCTAAAGCGCTCGGTGCTACTGACTACATGGTCAAATCGAACTTTACGCTTGATGAGCTGGTGGAGAAGATTAAGACGATAAACTAAACAATTACATTGTAAAAAGTCCTGGATTCGGGACTTTTTATTTTCGCTATCAACCTGCTACCCAAAAACACAATTTGGTACAATAGTCGGATGAAAGAACCGGCCGCCAATATTACTCTCGACGACAAACTCATAGATCGTATCCGTATTGCCGAACCTGAACGCAAAGCTTTGGCGCGTCTTGGTGTCCTGACAATTCGTGATCTCTTATATCACTTCCCTGCTCGTTATTCTGATATTTCAAAAGTTTCAGCAATTGCTGATTTGGTGCCGGGTGAAAATGCCACGATCGTGGCGCGTGTTGTTAAAACTGAAACAAAGAAAGGCTGGAAGAGTAAAATTCCGATGGCTGAAGCTGTGCTTGAAGATTCGAGCGGCAAGATTACGGCTATTTGGTTCCATCAGGCATACATTGCCAAAATGCTGCCGGTTGGGAAAGTTGTGACGCTGACAGGAAGACCGACCGTGCGCGGCGGGAAAAATGGAGAAAACAGCGCAGGTCGCGGCGACATCTACTTAGCAAATGCTGAATTCGATCGCGGCACTGCCCTGCCAATTGATTCACACGATACACTTTTCAATTCAACAGTCGGCGCGAATGCCGACGGGCGTGATGAAATCGAAGGCGCCCACATCCCTATTTACCCGGAAAGCCGTGGTGTGTCGTCCCGCTTTATGCACCATTCAATTGAGAAACTTTTTCTGCTTGGTGTGCTGGACCTCGAAACTGATCCGATTCCGGCAATAATTTTAAAAAAATATAATTTACCCAATTGGAAAACTGCCATGCATTGGTTGCACATGCCGCGTCGTTCGCGTGACGCTCTGGCTGCCCGCAAGCGTTTTGCTTTTGAAGAAGTTTTTTATATTCAGCTTCAGAAAGCCAAAGACCGCGCCTTGCTTCAAACGTTGCCGACACAGCAAATTGTTATTGACGACAAAAAAGTTGATGACTTTATTTCCCGCTTTGGGTTTCAGCTGACTAAAGGACAGCGCGATGCTATCGCCGGCATATTTCTTGACTTTGAAAAAGGTGCACCGATGTCGCGATTACTCGAAGGTGATGTCGGTTCGGGTAAAACGGCAGTGGCTGCGGCGGCGGCATTTGCCGTGGTGACGTCGCGGCCGGCAAATCTCGACGCCAAGTCCGGCAAGCACAAAGTGCAAAGTTTTGGCAATCTCCAGGTCGCATACATGGCCCCGACTGAAATTTTGGCGGCACAACATTTCGAATCGTTTATTAAATTTTTTGAAGGCATGCCAGTGCAAATTGGTTTACTAACAGGCAAGACTGCGAGAAAATTTCCGGCGAAAGTTGCAATCGGCAGTTCAAAAAGTGGCTGGACCGACATTTCTCGCAACCAACTTTTGAAATGGGTCGCAAATGGCGAAGTACCTATTCTCGTCGGCACCCATTCACTCATTCAGAAATCAGTGAAATTTAAACACTTATCTTTTGTGGTTATCGACGAGCAGCATCGCTTTGGTGTTAGACAGCGTATGCAGCTTGTACGACGAACTTCGGGAGATAGTCTGTCGCTTGAAACTGTCACAGCCGAAGCTGCACAAGCGCCGC
Source organism: Minisyncoccota bacterium (assembly GCA_043718505.1). Lineage (GTDB taxonomy): Bacteria > Patescibacteriota > Minisyncoccia > Phycocordibacterales > UBA9973 > JAGOSA01. Next base: position 8,587 of record JAYSVN010000047.1, read on the forward strand.
GTGATTTTACATATTACAAAGATCTAACGTACCGCCTATCGCGCATAATTACTGAAACTCGCGGCAAGGTCGGTACACTTGGTAAAGGCAGCGATGGAAATTCGGGTGATGTTGTTCGCGATGACTTTATTCATTTTTTCCGTGAATCATTGCGACGTGAAGATATTCCTTTTCAAAATAGCCTGAAGGTTGGCGGCAAAAAGAAAGGTCAAATGTCGACAAATGTAGATTTTTTAATTGAAGACGCCATTGCTATTATTTTCCGTGACAAGCCATTTTTTACACTTGCCGAGAAAAGCAAATTCGAACGCTCTCTAAAATATGGAAATTTTGCCATGGCGCTCGTAGCATATGAACATGAAGGAAAGTTAAAAATTGATTCAATTAAAAATCCGGCGTTTAAAAAAACAACTGCACTTATAAGCCCGGAGCGCATGCGCGAAGGGCCCAAAAACACCCAACCCATCCCCCACCTCCTCTCCATGACCGCAACCCCAATTCCTCGAACACTCGCTCTCACCATATACGGCGACCTTGATCTCACTGTTCTTTCTGAAATGCCCGCCGGCAGACTGCCTGTTATTACTGATATTGTGCCGCCAACTCGTCGCGAAAAAACATACGAAAAAATCCGCCAAGAACTTGAGGCCGGCCGCCAAATGTATGTGATCTGTCCACGCATCGACGAACCAGATCCGGAAAAAGAACAGGCAATGGTAGCGAAGTCAGTAGTTGCTGAAGCTGCTCGTCTTAAGCGTGATATTTTCCCTGACTACACTATCGGCATACTTCATTCAAAAATGAGTAAAGAGAAAAAAGAAAAAGTTATGGAAGATTTTACCAGTCACAAAATTGATATTCTCTGTGCAACGTCAGTTGTTGAAGTCGGCGTTAACGTTCCCAATGCCACTGTCATTATTATTGAAGGCGCTGAACGATTTGGTTTGGCCCAACTTCACCAGCTTCGTGGTCGTGTCTTGCGCAGCACTCATCAGCCATACTGTTACTTATTTACCGGCAACGGCGATGATCGCTCAGGCCGTAGTTCGCCCGGAAACGAACGCACAATCGAACGACTCAATGCTCTCAAAACTGCCAAAAACGGTTTCGAGCTTTCCGAACTTGATCTCAAACTTCGCGGCGCGGGAGAGCTTTCCATTGGCAAACAATGGGGCGTTTCCGATCTGGCCATGGAGGCTATCAAAAATCCCAAGATGGTTGAAGCTGCGCGAACCGAAGCTAAACATATTGTTGAATCAGGAGAGCTCGCCGATTATACTGAGCTTGAGAAAGTTATGGAAAAGAAAGGTCAGGAATTACATTTTGAATAATTGAGGTAATAAAAAAAGAGCGTATAAACGCTCTAAATTTTGGATACACTTTTTTAAATTTGAATCTACTTTGCGGCGTATACCTTAAAAACTCTGTCGCTGCAAACAATTTCATTGGCAATTTCGTTGATAAATCGGTTTAGAAAATAAGTGTGTAACTTGTCTCTGCTGTCTGCAGTAATTACATAGTTATCTACTAAATCATAGTAACGATCCTTCAATTGTTCTCCGACAATCAGGACAGATGAATTTGGCGCAATTGCTGCAGTCATAACACCTTTGCCGATTTTGCACTGGAAAAAAATTAAATTACTGAGTGAATCATTAGCTGCAATGATGAATTGCGGCTTTTTAATTTCCATTATGGTGCAGACCAGTGAGTCTTTATTAACTCCGGCAGTCATCTTAAATCTAAGCCAACATCCCGAACTATCTCTTTTGACGTCAGCAATGAGGCCATTTTCGCAACGCAGTAATGTGCGAATCCTTGAATTCAACTCTCCGACTGTAATATTTTCACTACAAAGTTTAATTGACTGATTCGGAAATAAACTCCAGGCTTCGTGTTGTCCGTCACTTATGTGAGGACTTTGGGCCGTGGTACTTTGCGCCCGGGCAAAAGGAAAAGAGAGACAAATGAATGTAAAGGTAAGTAGTGCTATTTTTTTCATGAGGTACGGTTTTGCAAACATTACCTCGATTATATATTT
>JAYSVN010000048.1:0-33533 GCA_043718505.1 Minisyncoccota bacterium
GGCACAATGGATTGCGGCTACAATTTCTTCAGATGGCAACTATCCAGTAGTAGGAGCATGGGCCGGTTACATTTATACCGGCGTCTATGTCTTAAACTAAAACATGTGAGAGAGTCCTTTCTCATTAAAAAACTCTATACAAAAGCCATAGTTTTTTATTTTAGCGTGGGTATATAAATATACGAACCGTACTGTTGTATCGCAGTTCTCACTTCGTTCACCAGTCCGCGCAAAAATGAACAGAGCCCCCATGGGGGTGTTTTGTCTTTGTGGGTTTTGGTTGTTTTCCAGTTCCAACCGACTCATTTCCTCTTCAACAGCTTTTCGTTTTTCCGCGATTGGAATATGGAATTTAATTGGAAAAATAAAGAGTTCAATGACTTGATTTGAAAAATAGGGTATAGGGGTATATACTATAAGTAAGTCGACAACTAATAACCTAACGAAAACATATGCACCATTCAGTTGATCAAAAATTAAAAAATAGAACACTTCATCGCGCGAAGATACTTAGGGGTCAATTTGATGGCCTTATCAAAGCAATTGAGGAAGAAGTATATTGCCCCAACCTACTAGAGCAATCGCTCTCAATTCAAAGATCACTCAAGAGCCTAAACAGTTTTCTTCTTGAAAACCATATCCGCTCCCATGTGAAGCAACAAATGCAAGATAGAGGTGGCAACGAAAAAGCGGTCAAAGAATTAATCAGAATATACGATTTATCAAACAGGTAACCAGAAAAGTCGTCATTACTAATAATTAATCAATTACTGTAAAAATATGAAAATATCAAAATTAATGCATGTTGCAAGCGTCATCGTAGGTTTCGTTGGAGTCATCGTATTTACAGGTGCACTTATCGGAGGGGGTGATAATTTGGTATTCGGAATTACAAAAATGGACGCACTTGCTTGTGCCGCCGTACTCATTCTTATTGCAACATGGCTTCAGATTGCAACGATTCATCACATGATGCTTGAGAAAAAGGGAGAGATAGTCTAGACATTCTTCGAGCGATTACTTTATCGTATACGAGAATTAGAGCTTGATATAAATGTTACAAAATAAATTGTAGTAATATACAAAGAACAAGAGCAAACAAGCTCTGTCTAATTAACAAGTTAATAAAAAATTATGAAAAAATTACTAAAAATCTCATTTGTGTTAGCAATTACCGTTGGAGTTGTGCTAGTCTTTGGGGCGTTATGGGGTATTACATTTACGTATAATAACGTAGCTCGCGAAAAAATTATAACACCTGCGGATGCTTCTATTCCTGATACACCAGTTCGGGGCCCGTTAACGCTTAAATCACAGTCTGATATTATCAGGACTCATACACTTAAAATCACCGGGGGTCAAACATATTCACAAATGCCCCGCCAAATCCCAAAACTTGATATAAAGGGCAGTCCGATTTTAGATGAAAAAGGTAAACCAGTTATGGTTTCAAATGATGGTCGAGATATTTGGATAGAAGCTACAGCTCTTACAACAGCTATCAATTTAGGAATGATAACATATGCATTTTTTGGACTCGTTCTACTTTTCGGGCTAATATCAATTTGGACCGGCATAGTATTTAGAAGCTTAGGTAAAAGGTATTAAAATATCATTATTCTTTCGGGAAGCAATTATTAATATAAAAAATTATATGAATGATAAAATTATGTTTGGGATCGGTGGAGTTGTTGTAGGGCTGGTGTTGGCGAATATCTTTGGGTCAACAATGTTTTCTGGATTTAATAATCGAAACAGTGGAATGATGGGTAATAATCAAAATAGAAGTAATGTTCAAATGATGGGTAATATAGATAAACATTTTATCGAACAGATGATCCCACATCACGATGGAGCCGTAGCAATGGCAAAGGTAGCTCTCGAAAAGTCTAAGCACCCCGAGATCAAAACTCTTGCAAGTGCAATAATTGCAGGTCAGACTAAAGAAATAGAAGACATGGCAGGGTGGTATAAGAACTGGTTTGGAAAAGATGTTCCAAAAGTAAACACGGGAATGATGGGTGGCGGGATGATGTCAGGAAGCGGAATGCATATGGGAGGACAAGAAGATATGGCATCGCTCCAAAACGCAACTGATTTTGATAAGGCATTTCTTGAGACAATGATTCCACATCATCAGATGGCACTTATGATGGTGCAGATGCTGGAAGCAGGAACTAACCGTCCAGAAATGATAGAGCTTGCAAAAAATATTACTGTCTCACAATCAAAAGAAATAAAGGACATGCAAGGCTGGTATAAAGAGTGGTATGGTAAATAAAAATCTTTAACCTGTGTATCTTTAGTAATTAAAAATATTTTATGGAAAACAAGAATGTTTTATTTGGAATCATTGCGATAGTTATTATTGGGAGCATTGTGCTTTTTTCGAACGGAGGCGATAAGGCAGTAGAAGATTCTTTAGCCAATAATCTATACCTTGAGGAGTCTATTACCCATGGTCACGGGTTGGCGGTTGATGTGACAGACCCAAACAAGCTTTACATCGCCACCCACCATGGCCTCTTGGCACTCATTAATGAGAAAGACCTTTATCGAGTCGGCAAAAGTAAGGATGATTACATGGGATTCTCAACTCATCCCACCGAAACAAATACTTTCTTTTCTAGTGGACACCCTAGTGTCGGAGGCAATATCGGGTTTCAGAAGTCCGAAGATGGTGGTATAACGTGGAAGAAAGTTTCAAATGGAATAAACGGTCCGGTGGATTTCCATGCAATGACACTTAGCTCAGTGAATCCAAATATTTTTTATGGCTGGTATCAAGGCAGTCTACAAAGAAGTGTTGATCAAGGAGAAAATTGGGAAATTGTAAATAAAAATCTCTTACCAGTATATCTTGCGACCGACTCTCAGGATGAAAATGTAGTATATGCTGCAACTCCGCAAGGCCAGGGTATAATGGTCAGTCGGGATAAAGGTATAACATGGTCGTCTCTATCACCACAATTAGAAGGTGGCGCAGTATCCGTCCTTGCAATCAACCCGGGAAATGCAAAAGTCATTTTAGTATTTAGTGAAAAGTTGGGAGGTCTTGGAAAGACAAGTGACTCGGGCAAGATATGGAAGAAAGTAAGCGGAGAATTTAACGGAGAAACCATCCTTCACATTGCGTTTAGTCGGAACAATCCAAATATCGTCTATGCACTTACGCAAAAAAATAAAATTTATAAGAGCAATGATACAGGGGATACATGGAATTTAATATACTAAGAAATATGGTATAATGAAGGGTATGTTGAAAAAAAGCCTCAAATTTAAAACTCAAGTAGTTTTCAGCCTTGCAATGCTGAGCTTTTTTGCTTGTGTTTTTCACGTTACTCCAGATTTATCACACGCAAACGCAGATAGTCATGAAAAGGTGGCTTGTGTTGATCACCAGATATCAATTTCCATCCATAGAGATCAACATGGTTTAGATTTTGTTGCGTTTGATTTTATACCCGTTATCCCTGTAAATTTTAATATAGATTTTTTACCGACACCTAATCAACTACCCACATATGACTCAGACTCACCACCTGTTAAAATAGCTTTATATATAAAGTATAATACGTTGATTCTTTAGGATTTACATAGACTAATTATTAATTAATCTATGTAAATCATGAACAAAAAAATTATTATTGCTCTTGTCGCCATTTTGGTGATAGGAGGAGGAATCTATTATGCAACTTCACAAAATAAAACTGCCCCAGTGGCTTCAGGCACTCCTTCAGAACAGCCTACCCCTAATATGCCTACAAAAAATATGAATGCTGATAAAATGAGTGTTTCAAACGGAGCCACCCTTGCAGGAACCCGTATTATAGTAAAAAATTCAGTCTTAAAAGCCGGAAGTCAAAATCTTTCTTTTGAGCTATACGGTAAAGATGGGCATGTATTTAGCGATGCTGAACTAAAAGTTACCAAAGAAAAAAAGATGCATTTCATTATGGCTTCAGCTGATTTTTTAGACTACCAGCATGTACACCCAGACTTTAAAGATAAACTCTGGCAGACACAACTTATGCTAAAAAACAATACTGCATATCAAGCATATGTCGATATTGATTCTGAAGATGGTCCTGAAACTCTACGTCTTCCTATTACTGTTGGTGCTCCGCAAGCAGTGTCAAAAGTTTCGCAAAAAGAAACAACTCTCTCTAAGGATAATGTTGAAGTAAAAATGAACGCAGAAAATGGTTTTGCTTCCGGTAGAGAAAACCCTGTTACCTTTACTATTTCAAAGGGAGGTAAAACAATTATTCCTGAAAATTATCTTGGCGCAAAAGGCCATGTCGTGGCACTTGGTGATGATCCAAACACATTCATTCACGGACACCCTAACGATGATGGAGACAATGAAATTCACTTTGCATTTAGTTTTAAAAATGCAGGAACCTACACGCTCTTTGCCCAATTCCAAGCAGGAGGTGTAGTTCGCACATACCCATTTACTGTTACAGTAACTGGCGCAACAGGTCGTACCGATGAGAGTAAGCCTCATACAGATATCGTTCCGCATAACTAAAAAATATATGAAAGAAAAAATCTCTTTATACAAAAAGAGGGTTATTAATGTATATCAACAACTTTCTAAACGACAAAAAATAGTCTTACCTGTCATAGCAATACTTGTCATCGGGAGTATTACCACCATAGTGTTTGCTTCTCCTGAGGGGCATGATGCAGAGCCAGCATCGGTAGTACAACAATCAGAACAAGTTCTAGTAAGAAAAGTAGGAGATGTAGACACTGACGCAATATCGCAAGAAGGACTTAGTAGCTTCTACGGTGAAATAACATCAAAAGATATCGCTTCGATCAATGCGTCACGTGAAGGTGTTATTAGTTCTTGGAATGTATCAGTGGGAGATAGTGTTTCAACAGGGACTGTTCTTGGCTATGTGACCGTTACCGGGGTATCGCCAGAGCAACAGATGGCATTAGCTGAGCAACAAGCAAATGCCTTAAAAGCACAACTTGATTTAGAGACTGCCAATAAGATATCAAAAGAAACAGAATCAGTCTTCGGGCAAATTACAGAATCTCTTAAGTCTGTAGCTAATAAACAAAAATCAATTTACGATGGCTCAGACGGTACTTTGTCCTCAACATATCAAACAGAGTTACAAGCTATCACTCAACAACAAATACAATTAAATAATAAATTGCAAGACTTCGCTAAAACAGCGATAGCTGAAATTTACCCACAGATAAGTGTGTATGGAAATTCTCCTTTCAATAGCCATTATTCTGATAATTCACTTAAAGCTGGCTTTGGCGTTAGAAATTCTGACTTAAGAAATAAATATATAACAATTATTAAAAGCCTTGCCGTTCAAACACAAAACAGAACAATAGCAGATCAAGATGTCAGAAATTTTCTAGATAAAACAATTGAAATGGTTGACGCTTCTTTGTCTTCTGAATCTTTAAATCTAGATGCGATTACAATGTCGGTAAAAGATTTACAGACAGAATTACGGGATATCAGTAGCGAACTCACTCAAGCAACAATCGATAAAGCAGCCAAAGAGCGCGAACGAAGCCAGATAGACATCGAGCTCTCAAAGAGTCTTGTTGGTTTTGAAACTGACCTCAGTTTGAAAAAACTTGAGCAGCTTTCAGCGAATGAACGTGCCAAAAATGAAGCAAAAGGTGCAGAGCTTCTGGCACAAAAACTGGCGGTAAGCGCAGGTGGAGTTATTCCAATATACGCTTCCAAGTCAGGGGTTGTGGCAACAGTTGAAAAAAAAGTTGGGGACTATGTCACGATCTCGGATCGTGTAGGGTTTATATCCAACGCAAACCCGCGAAAAAACGTACGGTTCACCATCCCTGCTTCATGGAAAGATATAAACGAGGGAGACACTCTCTCGATTTCTTGGAGACCTGAATACTCTATGGGAAGTGCCGTCATTACAGGCATTAGTCCAATTATTGATGAGAAGGGTGGCTATCAAGCTGAAGCTGTCATTTCCAAAGAAACACCATTCCCAGTCGGGGCATCAGTTCGAATTATTCCAGAAAATTCTAAAAAGGGTGTGTTCGTAAACCGCAAGGCGGTAGTATTTGAAGGAGTACAGCCATATGTATGGATAGTTACTGAGAATGACACCCTGCGAAAACAAGAAATAAAAATAGGAAGAGGTCTTGGTGAGTATGTTGAAATACTCTCAGGTCTTGAACGAGAATTTTCTTATCTGGTGATTATTGATCCCCTCGTACAAATTCAATCAGGCATGATGCTTTCAGAAATTCTGAAAACAGAGACAAAGGTCGAATCTGCTGCTCCAGCAATAGTAGAGGACGAGAGTCAGCCTCATGGCCATGACGAATAAATTCTATGTTTAAAAAAATTGTTAGTTGGGCAACCATCAATAGGAATAAAACAATCTTACTTGCACTATTGTTTACCTTCTTAGGAGTTTATGCCGGTCTAAATATGGAGGTTGATGTTTTACCCGACATCAACAAGCCTACCGTGATAGTTTTTGCGGAAGCTGACGGTCTTGCGCCAGAAGAAGTTGAAAAAGCAGTATTGGTACCTTTGGAAAATGCAGTTCTTGGTACTGCTGGTGTAGAAAGAGTTCGCGGAACAGCCTCCTTTGCATTGGGCATTATCAATATCGAATTTCCATTTGGTAGTGACATTTACAAAAACCGGCAATTAGTCCAAGAACGCATCTCAGCGGTTGCAGTACCTCCTAATGTAAAAGTTTCTCTGGGCCCGGTTTCTTCTGTTATGGGTGAAATTATGTGGGCAGGGGTGAAAAGTGATTCCAAGATATCGCCGACTGACTTACGAACATATGTAGACTTCACTCTAAAACCAAACTTACTTAAAGTGAGAGGTATTTCAGATGTCATTGTTATGGGTGGAGATGTTCTTGAGTGGCAGGTCCGGCTCAATGCGGAAGCTCTGAGCAAATACAATATTACTCAGGAAGAAGTAAATCTCGTATTGGAAAGAAATCTGCAAAATGCATCTGCGGGCATCCTGCAGCAACAAAACAAAGAGTATCCTGTGAGAATTTTCGTGGCACCGAAAGAAATCAGTGAATTAGCAGATATTGCCATAAAGACAGAAAATGGTGGAGTTCGACTAGGTGAAATTGCCTCGTTTGTAGAAGGTGCAAGTATTGTCCGCGGAGGTGCATCAGTCGATGGTAGTCAAGGAATAATTCTCAGAATATTCAAACAACCCAATGCAGAAACATTGGAAGTGACTCAAGAGATAGATAGTCTTTTTGTAAATTTACAAAAGACAACTCCAGGTGGCATAACGCTACGCACAGACTTGTTTAGGCAAGAATGGTTTATTTCGGCCGGACTTTCGAATGTGGAAAAGGCACTTATTGAAGCACTTATAATTGTCGCGCTTATTGTCTTTCTGTTCTTGATGAAATGGAGACCGACTCTTATAACATTATTAGCTATACCTACATCCATTGCAGTTACTGCAATAATATTCAAGTTGTTGGGATTATCAGTAAATGTAATGACGCTTGGAGGTATCGCTGTGGCAATAGGTGAACTCGTAGATGATGCAATCGTTAGCGTAGAGAATATTATAAAAAGACTACGTGGCAAAAAAGCAACAGGACTAGAGAGGTTAAAAATAATTGTTGATGCGGTTCAAGAAGTTCGAGGATCGATCATCTATGCAACTATTTTAGTGGTTCTTGTATTTGTACCTGTTTTTTTCCTGCCCGGTGTTGAAGGTAAGTTACTTACTTCTCTAGGTCTGTCGTATATAATTTCGCTCATTGCGTCGCTTATTGTTTCAGTTACTCTCACACCCGCGCTGGCATCCTGGCTATTACATGAAGGCGATCACGAAGAAAAACCTCCAAAAATAATTACATGGATTGAATCGACCACAGAAAAGATATTAAGAGCGATCATCCATTCTTGGAAAGTGGTTACAGGCATATTTATAGTTATGATCATTGCAACCATTATTCTATATGCTAATGCCGGGAAAGAAGGTATACCGCCCTTTAACGAAGACTCACTTACCATAGGTGTATTGCTTCCGAACGGAACGGGACTAGAGACTACAAATTTATTTGTTCAAAATATTGGCGCACAGATTAAATCACTCCCGTTTGTATCAAATGTGAGCAATACTACCGGTCGTGCAGGTGCAGATGCCCATGCGAGTGGTGCAAATTCAGGGGAAATGCAGGTGGTCTTCAAAGAAGGGTCTGCGGAGAAAATAAATGAATATATTCCAGAAGTGCAAAATATACTCAATAAGTTTTCTGGTGCAAGCTTTTCACTTGGGAAACCGATAACCCATCGTGTCGAAGAATTACTTTCAGGTGTACGCGCGCCGATTGTCATAAAATTATACGGTGATGATGTGGATAAACTGCGCAGTTACGGAAATATAGTAATAAGTGCATTGCATTCACAAGAAGGAGTAAGCAATGCCCAGCTTTCGCGTGATGTAAAAGTTTCTGAAATACATATTTACCCAGACACAGCTATGCTTTCTAAACAAGGCAACGATCCTGGACTTCTTGGTGAGGAAATAGAATCAGGTTTCATCGGAAACTATGTTGGTGAGATTGTATCAGGATTACAGCGAATACCTGTAGTCACTAAGCTTGATAATGAAAGCAGGAATTCGTTTGGCGGATTACGAGATACAATGGTGAGCGAAACAGGGATGAACATCGGAAGTGTTTCGAGCATAGAGTTTAGCGAAGGAAGAACATCAATAAGTCATGAAGGTGGACAGAGAGTCGTCGTCGTCAGTGCAAATTATGAAGGTGGTGACGTTGTTGGTGCTGTCGATATCGTAAAATCAACGCTAGAGAAAGGCGAACAACCAGATAATATAACTGTTAGTTATGAAGGAACTTATCAAAGCCAAAAAGAAAACAGTAGTAAATTATTGTTCTTATTTATTATTGTCATAGCACTGATAGCGCTCATACTCTATGGTGCCTTTTCTTCTTGGATATTAACCGCACTCATTCTTCTTAATATCCCCGTAGCATTCTTCGGTGGATTATTATTCGTGTATATAGAGGGGGGAACTATCAGTTTGGCCCACCTTGTTGGTTTTATTTCGCTGGCGGGCATAGCTTCGCGAAATGGAATCATGCTTATTTCAAGAATGAAAGAGCTGGATGAAGAAAAAGTACCGGGGATAGACATACAAACAGTAATTATTGCAACCAAAGAAAGAGTTGTGCCTGTCCTTATGACTTCAATCGTTACAGGGTTGGCTCTCATACCATTTATTCTTGGGGCTGATTCACCGGGTAAGGAATTTTTGGCACCTCTTGCAGTGGTTATTACGGGCGGTCTTATTACTTCCACTATCACGTCACTATTCTTTATGCCGGTATTACTAGAACGATTTGGCAAGAAAGTGTAAAGTCTTAATCTAAAAAATGCTAGAATGGACCCGTGAACACATCCAACTGGTACGCTCAACTCCTCAAACCAACATGGGCTCCACCGAGCTGGCTCTTTGGACCAGTATGGACTGTACTGTATGCAATCATCGCAATTTCTTTCGGCACGGTACTTTATAGAGCATACACTGGTAAAATCGCTTGGATGGTGGCTTTACCATTTATACTCAATCTGATTTTCAATTTCGCTTTTACACCACTTCAATTTGGACTCAAAAATAACTTCCTCGCTTCGATCGATATACTGCTCGTTCTCGGCACGCTCGTCTGGGCACTATATGCCATCTGGCACGCTTCTCCAGAATTGCGCTGGGTCGTATACGTTAACATACCGTATCTTCTCTGGGGAACATTTGCGACTTGCTTACAACTATCGATCACTTATTTAAATAAATAATGTATTTAAATAGATAATGAAAAAGATTTTTGACCCACGCTTTAAACCAGATTTGACCCCAAAAGAAATGCTTGAGCTTGGTGTTTTTGGGGGACTATATTTTTCCGACAAACCAAAAGAATTTCCTAAAAATTGGTTTACAAAAGCCAAACTATCTCCCGATGGCAAACGTCATAAAGAGCTCAATTTTTTTGGTGTGAATGCCAGTCAGCCACTTTCTGTTTGGCAAGCCAAAGGTTGGATTAATCAGCAAGATCCGCGCGGCTGGTTTGAGTGGTATTGCCGGTACTACCTCGGACGTCGAACCAACGATGATGAAAGGCAAATAAAAAGATGGGTAGCGATGCGCAGGCATATAGGACAAATTAAAAATAATTGCCGAACCGGAGATATTTTTTGTCGTCCGCGTCAAAGGCAAGCTTTGCTTCACTGGGCATATGATTCAAGAAAAATGTAGGCGGGCTTGGTATACTCAAATATGCGAAAATCTCTCATTATTTTCATAATCCTGCTCGTCACCGCTCTCATCGTAATTGCCTTTCAAAAAAAACCAGTTGATCCACAGCAAACTGAGAATCAAACTCCTGCAGTTGAAATGATTGACGAAAATTCTGCCAAAAATTCTGCCGAAAATCTGGCTGAAAAACCGCAATCCAGCGAACCTCAAATCGCAACCGACACCGACACTCAAACTGACGCCCAACTCCTAACCAAAATCGACCAACTTTTCATCCTCGGTTTTCGTGGATACGATTTTGCCAAAGCGCCTGACATCAAGCGAGCTCTTGCCGAAACTAACCTTGGTGGCGTGATTTTATTTGACTATGATACGCCAACCAAAAAATACACGCGCAATATTAAGTCCGATGCGCAAGTGAAAAAGCTCATCAATGATTTGCAAACAAATGCAAAAACACCACTTTTCATTTCAGTCGACGAAGAAGGAGGGAAAGTAAGCAGGCTAAAAAATCTGGCTGGTTTTCAAAAAACATCTTCGGCTGCATATTTGGGAACACAAAATACCGCAACTGTTCGCACTGTCGGCAAAAATCTTGGCACACAACTTACAAGCTACGGTTTCAATATGGATTTTGCGCCGGTACTTGACGTCAATGTAAATCCAAAAAATCCTGTCATCGGTGGCATTGATCGTTCATTTTCGGCCAGCACAGCCACTGTGAGTGAGAAAGGAATTGCTTTCATGAACGGACTTTTGGAAAGTGCCCGAGAAACTGGCTCAGGTAGTAGCACTGGTCGCGGCGCAAGCAGCGGCATGGTGCCGGTCGGCAAACATTTTCCGGGCCACGGCAGTTCAACTGCTGACAGCCACCTCGGTTTTGTTGATATCACCGATACATATAAAGAGTATGAACTCGAACCATTCAAGGCCGCTTGCGCAGCAGGATTGCCGGCCATTATGGTTGCACATGTCTACAATAAAAATGTTGATCCGACCTATCCGGCCACACTTTCGAAAAATCATATGCAGGTACTCAAAAAAGATATTGGTTGCGTGAGTCAGCTGGTTATTTCCGACGACATGGATATGCGCGCTATTAGTTCTCAGTATGGACGAAAGGAAGCCGTCATACGTTCGCTTAATGCCGGCGTCGATGTGCTCATTATTTCCAACAATGTTACCGGCTACGATGCTGAAGTTTTCTTCAAAGCTAGAAAAATTGTGCTTGAGGCAGTGAAAAGTGGTGAGATTTCCAAAGAGCGACTCCAAGAAGCATATGAGAAGGTGAAGGCGTTTAAGTTGAAATATATTGTGAAATCATCTGCTATAATTCCAATATGAAAATCCCATGGCACAAAGTAACCTGGTATACAAAATTAGGCGCAGTCATAGTATTGTTCGTCATTTTACCAGCCTTATCGTTTTGCTTTGGCCGAATGTATCAGGAGGTCATAGATGCAGAACGGGGTATTGTGCCGGCCATGCATGGAAAGTACGAATAGCTAATCAACAATAGAGTACATATATATGTGCTCTATTTTGCTATAATTAAACATCTGTGAATTTTATCAAGGCTCACCACAAACTGATCCATGGGATTATTATTCTCCTCACGATAGCTGTTAACTTATCGTTTTTTACTGGTTACTCCAAAGCCCTTTCTCAGCCCGAATTCGTAAGGAAGTGGGGTACTTTTGGCACGATAACAAGCTCATATCCGCTTCAAATTGCTTATGCGCCAAGCGGGGACATATACGTTTCTGATGCTAATAACCACATCGTTAGTGTTTTTGATACAGCTGGCACGCTCAAATTTAAGTTTGGCGGTATAGGGAATGGTGACGGACAATTTTGGTATCCATGGGGAATAACTATTAATCCGACAAGCGGTAATGTCTACGTCGCAGACAGCGGCAATCATCGCATAAAAGTTTTTAAACCGGACGGAACATACCTTTCGAAATTTGAGACAACAGGAAGCGTGCCGAGAGGAATTGCTTTTGACGCAAATAATAAACTGTATGTTGTCGATTCAGGCAATCACCGTATTTCCATTTTCGATACCCAGGGTGTTTTACAATCACAATTCGGCACAGCCGGAACCGGAAATAAACAATTTCAATATCCGGAAGGTGTTGCTATTGATTCTTTCGGCAGAATTTATGTGGCTGATACAGGCAATCATCGCGTGCAATTTTTCTCAAGCGCCCAAAATTATTTAGGTGAATTTGGCGGCTTTGGCACACTAAATGGAAAATTTGATTATCCCAAAAGTGTAGCAATTGCTCCGAATAATAATATCTATGTCACAGATGCCAATAACCAGCGCATTCAGGTTTTTGGTCAGCTCGGTAATCACCTACAAAGTTTCGGTTCAGCGGGAAGCGGTATCGGCCAATTTAGTTCGGCCCAGTCAATTGCAATTGCTCCGGATTTTAAAACCTATGTTGCTGACGGCGGAAACCATCGCATTCAGGTTTTTAATGCAGCCAACACATTCACTTCAAGTTTTTCTTATGATAACCAATGGATAGATGCTACTTTTAATTATCCTCACAGCCTAGCCGTTTCGCCGCTCAATCAATTTGTCTATGTTACTGATACCAGAAACCACAGAATAAAAGTTTTTGACGCTGCCGGTGTTTACAAATTTCAGTTTGGTAAGCGAGGCCAGGATGCAGGAGAATTTTATTACCCGGATGCAATTGCTGCCGCACCAAATGGTGTTATATACGTAGCTGACGGAAATAATCGCATCCAGGTTTTCAATGATCTAGGTGTTTACCAATTCGAATTTGGATGGAGCGGCATTGGTATAGGAGAATTTACAGCTATACATGGGCTGACAGTTAGTAATGACGGAAAGGTTTATGTTACTGACTTCTACCGTATCCAGGTATTTGAATTAGACGGTACGCCGAGCAATATTACTTTTGGTACTCAAGGACAGGCTCACGGGCAATTCTCAAATCCTTTCGGTATTGCCATTGGTCCTGACGATAAACTTTATATTGCTGATAGTAATAATAATCGTATTGAAATATACACTCGCAACGGTCAATATATTGGTACGATCGGCAGTACTCACGGTGATTCACAACTTAAATCACCGCGTGGCATTGCTCTTGATGCGGCCGGTAATGTCTACGTCGCTGACAGCGGCAATCATCGCATAGCCATTTTTGACTCGACTGGAAACTTTGTAACTAAAGTTGGAGTGCCAGGAACTGGAAATAGTGCCTTCAATAATATTCAAGGTCTTGCGCTCATGCCTAATACCGATATCTATGTTACTGATACTGACAATCAGCGTATTCAGGTATTTCGTACTACTACCCAGAATAATGGAGGGACTACAGGAAATACGACTGGCGGCACTTCTGGTACTGGAGGTGGAACAAGCGGCGGAGGACTTGGTGCTATAAAACTTTGTACTGATGTAATAGCGCTTAATCATGGCAGTCCGATACCATGTACCTATCCACCGTCTACGGTAGCGATTAATACAAATGATACTAACGAACCAAATGAGTCATTGCCACCTGACGATGAAAATCAAAATCCAATTACACCTGATCAAAGACCGCGCTCTGAAACGCGTACCATACTGACATCAATTATTCCTCAACCGGTTCGAAATATTATTACTGCAACCGGCAAAGCTATTTCCGGTCAAATTCTTGAACCGACCCGCATTACTATTGAGAAAATTGACAGAGCAACTCCTGTTCCAATAAAAACCACAGTGCCGAGAGCAATTACTATGTCAGGTCTCCTGATCGGTTCTGTTGCCATGATTACCGACAACTTTTTTGCTGCGCCGATTACGTTTCCGCAAATCTTACTTTTCCCGTCAAGACTTTTTGCCAATATTTTAACTATGCTTGGTATTAGAAAGCGCCGACGCCCATGGGGGACAGTATATGATTCAATATCCAAACAACCTGTCGACCCAATTCATCTTGAACTTGTCGATCCTGAAGGACGCATTGCCGCAAAGACGATAACTGATTTCTACGGTCGTTATAGTTTCAACGTTGAACCAGGGCATTACATGCTCCGTCCGGTCAAAACGGGCTTTATCTTCCCGTCATTTATTCTGGCCCATACAAATAGAGATGAAATATATCGGGATTTATATTTTGGTAACTTTTTTGAAATTAAAAATAAAGGTGAACTCATTTCCAAAAATATTCCCATGGACCGAACTAATTTTAATTGGCCGGAATTTTTTCAGGAGGAACAAAAATTACTTAATGCCTATGCGCGTCGTGATTTTTTTGTCAGTAAACTTTCGCGCATACTTTTCGTAGCCGGATTTGTAGTTGCAGCTCTCTCGCTTTTACTTGCTCCAAGATCCTACACAGTCATTGTTTTTGCTCTTTACCTTTTTATGTATGTCATGAATAAGGCCGGTATCAATCCGTCAAAACTTGGTCAAGTTGTGGAAGAGGAAAGCAAAAGTCCGCTTTCTTTTGCAGTCATCAGGCTTTTCTCTCTTAATCTCGGCAATGAAGTTATTCGCAAGGTGACTAATAAGTACGGGCAATTCTACTGTCCTGTGCCGAACGGTAAATACTACCTTTCATACGACCGTAAGAATCCTAACGGCACATATACTGAAGCCGAAAATAAAGAATATGTTGAAGTAAAACGCGGCGTCGTTTCAGGGCATTTTGAGGCCAGGTTCTAATTCTCGCTGCCCGGTTTAGTATTTATCGCAGTTTTACTTTTCTTCTTGCGGTGCTAAACTTACCCTATGAAAACGATGTACAGCCGCACGTTTAGCGTGCCAATCATGAGAGAAAAAAATATGCCGAAGGGAAATGATACAGCCGAAAAGCCGTACATTTTGACCATTCGTGATTTGCCGAATGAAGATAAGCCGCGCGAGAAAATGTTGCGCGACGGCGTCGGTCTGCTTTCGATGCCCGAGCTTCTGGCTGTTATTTTAAATACCGGTTCGAAGAAGGAAGACATTCTGGCAATGAGTACCCGGATTTTGAAAGAGTATGGTGAAAAAAGTATTGCCAATGCCCGCAATCCGAAACAGCTTGCCTCTGATCTTGATTTGCCGATTGGTCGTGCTTCACAGCTTGTGGCAATCGTTGAACTTGGCCGCAGACTTTTTGAGCGTAATCCAAATGGCGGTAAAGTTATTCGTACAGCCAAAGACGTTTACAATTACACCAAAGGCATGGCTGATTTACCAAAAGAACATTTGCGCGGTATTTACCTCAACAGTCACTACAAAGTCATTCACGACGAAGTTATTTCAATCGGTACGATTGATGCGAACATTATCCATCCGCGCGAAGTGTATAGACCAGCGCTTGAATACGCAGCCGTCGCTGTTATCCTGGTTCACAATCATCCGTCTGGAATTTTGAAACCGAGCAACGATGACATCGTTGTGACAAAGCAATTAATTGATGCCGGCAAACTCCTCGGCCTTGAACTTATCGATCACGTTATCGTTTCGCGCAATGGTTTCAAAAGTATTATAGAAGAAAGTGTTTCGTAATACATATTTTGTAAATAATACTAAGAGGGATATACATATGAAAAAGGGCAGAGCTTATACAATAAATTCACACGTCGGTGCTTTTATCTGTGGTAAAGGCGGTTCGACTATTAGCCTTGTCCGTGATAATGAGCAAAAACCGATTGATCAGGAATTGGCGCGCCGTTTCCGGGATGCTATGACCATGTTTCGGATGCGCGTAGAATTATTGGCCAAAATTGATCACAAGACCACAAAAGAAGAAGAGGACAGTTTGTCAGCCATGCTCCAGGTGCTGCTTGAAGGCAAGCGAATACTACAAAAATAAAATAAATCGTAGTATACTTATTGTGTAGTCGAGCTTTTGAAAATTAATTAACCTTCATGGTAATGAAGGTAATACTATATGGCAACTAAGAAAGCAGTCAGTTCGAAAAGTAATAGCGGAAAAAGCAATAAAGGTGGAAATAGAAATGGAATGAGCGCGGGAGCGAAAGCGGCCCTTGTCGGTGCAGGCGTTATTGCCGCCGGCGCAGCAGCATATTTTCTCTCAGATAAAAAACGCCGCGCCAAAGCTAAAGCGTGGATGGTTAATATGAAAAAGGAAGCGGTCAAGAAGTTTAGCAGCATGGGTAACATGAGCAAGGAAATGTATCATGAAGCTATCGATAAGATTGCCGCTAAGTACAAAAATGTCCGTGATGCTTCACCGGCAGAAATCGCAGGCCTTGTTGGTGAAATGAAGAGACATTGGTCAAGCATTAATAAGCCGATCAAGAAAGCCAAAACTGCCGCTAAAAAAGCTGTTAAAAAAGCTGCTAAGAAAGTGATGGCAAAAGCGAAGTAATAATTCCTGAATAAATCTATGTAGGTGGAATTAAAAAAAGAGGCTGTAAAAAGCCTCTTTTTATTTTTTTGCTTATGTTAAGCTAGCATTTTGGCGCGGGCTTTGATAAGCAGTAATTTGTCTTTTACTTTTAATGTTTTGGAATGATCGATCATGTAGCTGAAAACATAATCTCTCGGGTATGTCCGTGCTTCAACAATTTCGCCATCGGAATCAATTATCATTTTTTTGTTAAAATGGGGAATTGAATGATGGAATATTGCATAGAAGTTCTCGGACTGTTTATTAAATAATCCGCAGCCAGACCAGATTTTCTTTAAGGTCCGGGCCATAATTTTTAAGTGAGTTTCTTCCTTCACTTCACGAACTGTTGCAACTGTGATTTTTTCTCCTGGCTCAACTGTGCCGCCCGGGATGCCTTCACGGCCGTTTACGTCAACAACAATTGTTATATGGGGGATATTATGTTCATCGAGGGATTCGAGTATGCAACCCGTCCATGCCTCGATCGACTTGGGCTTATCTCTTTCTTTGTTCATGATTTTTAATTTTGCCCTATTGTAGCACGTAGAATAGAAAATGTCAAATAGCGCCTAAGCATTGAAAAAAGCCCTAAAATACAGTATGATTTTGGCTACGAAGCAAAACGTCGCCGTTGTATGGAAGCATACAACGGCTCGCTCGGATAAAATGGAAGCCAGCTCCCATTTTGCTCCTCGCTTCGCCGTTGTAGCTCAGCTGGTAGAGCAACTCCATGGTAAGGAGTAGGTCCCCGGTTCAATTCCGGGCAACGGCTCAGCAATATTGACATTTTTACTTTTTAGTATATTGTTCGTAAAAATGTTCTCCCATGGAAAATTCCATAATACTTAATAGGATCAATGCAGTTTTGGCCCAAATTGGTGAAAAAGCCAAATTCGCCACCGAACAAGATCAGCAACGTTCTCTTCGTCAGCTTGAAAAAGTAAACGGATTGCTCGTTACTGATAAAAAGGTTATCCTGCTTGATAGCAAAATTATTAAGCAGATTGTGTATGATCACTTTACTCACAACAGACACAAATATATTGTCATTGCCAGTCTGAACATACTTGATACAGCCCAAATTTTTCGCATTGCCGAAAGCTACGGTTTTCCGGCAAAAAATGTTCGCGTTGAATTACTAGATGCTGACAGAAAGAAATTTCCCATCGAAGTTTGTTTAAACCTTAACTGTAGAGCGGTACTCCTTGGCGGAATAAAACACAAAATGAAAGGAGTGGAAGGCGATAGTCCGGTCAACATTCTCCGCGAGCACTGCCTGATTCTCTATGAATTAAAAAATCGAAGCAGGCTTAAAATCACGACTTCAAACTTGAGAATTGGTCTGCAATATGTTGCTTCGCAAATTGCGCATAGGTACCATTTTTCCGGCGAACCAACATTTTCAAATGAAAACGAAGAAAAAAGAATTGCTGTTTCTGTTTAATGTCGAGTGGTGTTTATTCAAATCCTGTTCATGACAGGATTTTTTTATTGAACAGAAGATCAACATTTGATACATTACTATGGTCTTTTATTTTTATATGCCGAAGTAGCTCAGTTGGTAGAGCACGTCTTTCGTAAAGACGGGGTCGTGAGTTCAATCCTCACCTTCGGCTCCAAAGAAACATTAATCCCCACCTGGTAAATAAGGGATTTTGAGCGAATGGTATTATTGACACGTATGGATCCCGAAAAGGCACCACTCTCCGCAATCGATAAAGTAAGAGCTCTGAAAGAAGAGGCTGATTTAAAGCGGCAGCAGGAAGTAGAAGCGCAAAAAGTTAGTGACGAACAGAAAGAACAAAATATACAAGCCGCATATGAAAAAGAAAAAGCTGAGCTCCAGTCTATAATTGAAAAACGTACCGAGGTTGAATCAATGCTCGATGATGTCAAAAATCAGCGTGAGAAGATTATTCAAATCGGGCATGCAGCTGTCAAAGAAGCTAAAAAAGATCCTGCTGTTGAATATGTTATCCGAACAAAAGAGGGTTTTGATGAAGTTTTTGCTGGTGAAAAAGCGCAGTGGCAGGAGTTACGCCAAAAAGTAACTGAGTACAATCAGGAAAAAACCGAACTCGAAACCGTTTTACCTAAAAAAGAAGGTACAGTGCGCGAACTTTTTAACCAAACAGCGGAAGGCAAAAAAATGGCTGAAGAAACGCGTCAGGCAAACGAGCGACAGAAACAGGAGGCCCTAGCCAAAGAGTACCTGCCTGGCAATGTAAGTTCGTACTATTCACTTGATGAATTACAAAAAGGTACATGGGATGTAAACACTATTCGTGCGCACATCATTGCTGAATTGCCTGAGGACAAAAAATTCGAAGTAGTTGAGGCTGTAAAAACTGAGCTCCATAAAAAACTTGACCAAATGTATGAGACAAAAAATGCAGCTGGTCTGGGTAAAATAGCCCTTGACGTTGGACGTATACGAGAGTACAAAGCCGAAGTCGGCGAGGTCAGAAATATGTTTCAAGACTACTGGCATGATATTCCGCAGTACCTGGAGCGATACAAAAAAGCTTTTGCTGATGAAAAGAGCGAGATTACAACAGAAATTAGCAGATACTTCGGAAACTGGGGAGAGAGACGAAATAACAACCTTGTCTATTTATACGAAGGCCTCAATAATGAAAAGTTACTTCAAATCAAACGGCAGCTTGAGATTCCCGAAAACTCAAATCAGGAAGTTCCTGATCTAAATGCTGTAAAAAAGTATGTTGAAGCTGGACGCAAAGCCAACGATGGTTTACTTGCGCTAATTGAAAGTGGCAATACTGAAGAAGTAAAAAGGATTTTTAATGATAGAAATAAGGATTGGGATGCGCACCTCGGTGTTGATACATACAATGCTGCCAGGCACCTCATGGACGACAAGCAGCGTCTCGTCCGAAATGAGGCTTCAGCTTCATTAAAGTATGGGCCGGAGGGTCTGGTCAATTACTATGAAAAGCAAATAGCTATTCAAAACGAAGAGAAAAACCGGCTCATAGAGTTAACCGACGCCGGTGTAGACCGCTCAGTTGCGGGCATGGAAGCCAGAAAGTGGCAAACGTCCGTCGGTGATATTGAAAGAAATTTTCTTAGCTCAGAATCACAGAAAAAATCTGCCGAGAGTGCACTTAGACTTGTCGGTGATACTTACAAAAGGCTTGCAGGGAAGCTTAGTGAAAAGATTTTCTTTAATATAAAAGAAGTTGGTCGTGGTTTTACTGTGCCAAAATTTGAAAGCGAAGTAAAACAAATAGTGGAGTATGAGCAAAAAAGAAAAGAACTGGAAGCTGAAATGACTATTAAGGATCAGGCCAGGAAAGATTTGGCTAATAAGAAACTTGGGCTTTTTGATAGCAAATCAAAACACGCAGATGTAGTTACTGCGCTTGAGAAAGTAATTAGAGACCTGGCTGGAGAAAAGAATACTGCATACTCAAATATGAGGGGTTTGCTAGATGCACAAGGTGATGCGGATTTGGAAAGACTATGGCGCTATCTTGGCGATATACATGGGATGAAGAACGCTACAGAAATTGGAATCACTGACGGTCTTACGGTGAATGAAATGTTAGATATGATAAAGACAAAATTAACAGCAATTACTACCCAAGAGTTTCCACAAGACCGGAAAAATGTGCTCGACAAATACAAAAAAGGTGACGCCAGGTTTCAAGCTGCCAAAGAAAAAGTTGTTGAAGCCAAAAGGGCTAAATAGCCTTTTCCGATTGCATTTTTCCCCCAAATACGTATACTACCCAATATGGTAGTACGAATGAGACATACGCGTTCGCATACGCGAAATCGCCGCTCGCATCATGCCCTCAAAGGCATGCCAATTGCCGTTGACGGCAAAACCGGCACCCCACACCTTCGCCACCGCGCCAGCCTGACTACAGGCATCTATCGCGGCCGGCAAGTTATTGATGTTATGAAGCGAGTGGAGAAAAAAACAGCAAAGCAGTCTAAAAAAACTGCTGCCAAGAAAAAGTAACACGTAAAAGTAATCAGGTCCGTCTGAAATCCGGCTAAAGAAGATTTCAAAAAATAATCAATTTGTTCATTACATAAAATATGGCCCACAGACATTTATCCCGTTCAATCGTCCTCCAATCACTCTTTGAGTGGGATTTTCGAAAGTTGCCCGATGGTGAAATAGAAAGTGTCGTCGCGCGCGATATTGCTGAATACGGACCGGGCCTCGAAGATGATGCCTTTATTCTCACACTTGCCAGTGATGTTTTGCGTCACCGAAGTGTTGTCGATGACATTATTTCAAAAGCTGCACCCGACTGGCCACTTGAAAAAATTAACGTCGTCGATCGTAATATTTTGCGCATGGGTCTGACCGAACTTCTATTCGGAGATCGAACTCAAGTGCCGCCGAAAGTTGCAATCAATGAAGCAATTGAGCTCGCCAAAAGTTTTGGCGGTGAAAATTCATCCAAATTTATCAATGGCGTTCTCGGCGCGGTTTACAAAGAAATTGGCGAGCCAGGCAAAGATGAAGTTTCCAAGCGTAAAAAAGACGAGCCAATTGATATTGAATCGTTGCCTATTGAGAAAAAAGTCGGGGCTGTCGTCTACACATTGCACGAAGGCATGATTTATCTCGCTCTTGTTCACGACATTTTTGGTTACTGGACTTTGTCCAAAGGCAGTCTCGAAGATGGTGAAAAACCAGAAGACGGCATTGTGCGCGACATTGGTGAAGAAATTGGTTTGCCGATCGTCGTCAAAACCGTGCTCGGCGAAAATGAGTACATTGCCTCTCATCCTGAGAAAGGCAAAATCCGCAAACAAGTTACATACTTTTTGGGCGAAGCGCCATTTCAATCGCTGGCACTTGAGCAAAAAGACGGCCTCACTGATGCCAAATGGTTTCCGGTGACCGAAGTACCAAACCTGACCACGTACGACGATACCGTGGCCATGATTCAGAAGTCAGTCGAGTTTATCACTAGCAACCAGCAGTAGCGCAGTCCGCTATGCTGGACGTAAAAATAGCGTACCGAAATTCGTACATCGCACGGGGCGAAAATTGCGAAACAAATCGGAGCACTATTTTTGCGAAATCACATATTATTTATGCCAGATTTCACCTCGTTTGAAAAACTAATCGGAATAAAATTTAAAAATGAAGAGCTTCTTACCCAAGCTTTTATTCACCGTTCGTACATTAATGAAAATACGAATACTGGACTCTTTCATAATGAACGCTTTGAGTTTTTGGGTGATGCGGTTCTTGAACTAGCCATTACGCGATTTTTGTTCGACAAATATCCAAACGTTACCGAAGGCGAACTGACGAGCTATCGTTCAGCGCTTGTTAATGCTGTTATTATTTCTGAAGTCGCATCTGAGCTCGGCATGAATGATTTTCTTCTTTTATCAAAAGGTGAACAGAAGGATAATGGAAAAGCGCGTCAGTATATTCTAGCCAATACATATGAAGCCGTTGTTGGCGCAATTTATTTAGATCAAGGTTATGATATTGCAGCCGAATTTATTCTCAAAACGCTTGCCGGCCGCATTGATGAAATTGTCAAAAAGAAACTGTGGCGCGATGCCAAAAGTTACATTCAGGAAATGGCTCAGGAGCACTACTCGCTCACTCCGGTTTACAAAGTAATGAAAGAAACCGGTCCGGACCACGACAAGCAATTTACTGTCGGTATTTTCTTCGGCAGTGAACACATTGCGAGCGGAAAAGGGAAGTCTAAACAAGAAGCAGAAACTAGTGCGGCTGAAGGTGCACTTGAGAAGAAGGGGTGGAGGGAGTAAGGCCTCACCCCTTTCATTTAAAATTAAAAACTTGCATTTTGTTTTTGTATTTTGTAAAATGTAATTATCAATAAGAAGAAGACCCTTGATATGTCACGGCATATCTGGGGGCTTTTTCATTTTAACCTCAACTTATGTTTGTAATTATCCAAAATAACTATGGATACGCAGGTCTTTCGAAGTAGAAGTGATAAGAATGCATGATTCGGAGCAATAATAGTAACAGGTATATGTTTTTTCTTTAAAAATTCAATAATACAATGGTAGTCACCATCACCTGAAATAAGTACGGCAGATTTCAGGTGATTTTCGTAATAGTCCTTGGCTATATTTAATATCAATTCTCCATCGACGTTACCTTTAGTTTTTCCGTCTTTGCCTGTAATGGTTGGTTTAAATACAATTTCATACCCAATACTCTGAAGACGATTATATATTTCATAATTATCAGGAATGAGCCCAATAAAAAGAATAGCCCTATAAACATTAAATTTGTCTCTGAGCCAAGACCGAAGGCTTTTATAGTCTAATTCCCAGCCACTCTGCCTTACTCCAAATTTCAGGTTCGAGGCGTCTATGTAAGCTATTGTTTTCTTGGCCATAGCAGGACAGTATAACAATCCGACATTAAGAAAAGCTTAAGATTTCCCTTTGATTTCTCTCATTTTTCCCGTAAAATACTCTATATCATGCTAAAAAACCTTGAGCTGTCCGGCTTCAAATCCTTTGCAAAAAAAAGCCTCCTGTCCTTTGAGCGGCCGGTGACTGGTATCGTCGGGCCAAACGGTTCAGGTAAATCGAACGTGGTTGAAGCCATTCGCTTCGTGCTCGGCGAGCAGTCGATGAAATCGATGCGTGGTAAGTCAGGCTCTGATCTCATTTTTAAAGGTTCAAAGTCACTTGGCAAAATGAATCGCGCCTCGGTCTCAATTACTTTTAATAATAAAAATAAAGTTTTCAAATTTCCAAATGGCGCCGGCGGAAGTACAGTGGCCGGCAAAAGTGGAGGTAAACATAGTGGCGGAGGAATAGGAATTGATTTTGATGAAATTACGCTTACGCGTGAAGTTTTTGCCGACGGCGTTTCGCGCTACCTTTTGAATGGTTCGGAAGTCCGACTCAAAGATATTCTTGAACTACTCACAAGTGTACACATTGGCGCTTCCGGCCACCATATTATTTCGCAAGGTGAAGCTGATCGGCTTTTGTCTTCAAACTCTCGTGACCGAAAAGAAATGATTGAAGACGCCCTTGGTCTCAAAGTCTATCAATATCGTCTCAAAGATGCTGACAGAAAGCTTATTAAGACTCGTGAAAACATGAAAGAAGTTTTAACCCAGAAACGTGAGCTTGCGCCGCGTTTGGCTTTCTTACGAAAGCAAGTCGAGAAAATTGAAAAAGCCGAAGCACTGCGTCAGGAACTTTCCACTCTATATGGTGAATACCTCGCCCGTGAAGAAGATTTTATTTCTCACGAAGAAGAAAAAATAAAAGGTGAGGAGAAGGAAGTAAAAAGTAATTTACATGATCTAGAAAAAGACCTTTCACTTATTTCAGATGATGTTCGCGAAATGGCAAAGCCAGTTGAGCTCGGGATTATCGCAAATGACCGCGAAGCCCTTCGCCGTACCTATGATGAACTTACCCGTAAGCTCGGCCGCATTGAAGCGTTGCTTGAAGTTGAAAATGAAAAGCAAAATGAGGCACCGACTAGCAATACAGAATTGGTTTCAGGTGAGCGCGTTTCTGATCTCTTATCAGAAATGGAAAGGCTCATCAGTCATGTTCTCTCACAGACCAATATTCATGAAATTATTCCGACACTTAAAAAAATGCAGACAGCCGTAGAGCAATTTCGTCAGACATATGTCAGCAAGGACGGCTCTCCTGGTGCACACAAAGATGAAGAAAAGCTGAAGAATTTATCAAAAGAAAAAACAACACTGGAAGAAGCATTGACGGAAATTGAAGACAAGGAAAAAGAACTCAGACATCGTGAAGATATTGCCAAGAAAAAACATGAAGAAGAAGAGCGCGACCGCCGTAAAAAAGAAGGTAAGCGCTACGAATTTCTTATGCAGAAAAATCGTCTCGAATCCGAACTTGAGAAAATCAATTTCCGTAAAGTGGCCATATCCAAAACCAAAACCGATTACGAGGAAGAAATGCGTGAAGGTGCTGCACTTATTGGTGCGCACATGCTCCGTAGCCAAAATCAGGATGCAGTCCATAATGATATTTTAGAAGAGGATCGATCAATACAGGAAGATCGTCGCAAGAAAATCGAGCGCATCAAAATTAAACTCGAAGAGGCCGGCATTGGCGGTATGGGGGATGTTATAAAAGAACATGATGAAGTAGCTGAACGTGACCAATTTCTGACCCATGAACTTGAAGATGTGAACCTGGCTATGAAATCACTCGAAACTATGATTAGTGATCTCAAAGATAAACTTGATGTCGAATTTAAAACCGGTATTGATAAAATAAATAAAGAATTCCAGAATTTCTTCTCACTCATGTTTGGCGGCGGCAATGCCTTCCTGTCAGTCATTATTGAAAAACCCCGCAAGCGCCGTGGCGTAGAAGATGAGGAAATGGAAATGGAAGACGAAGATGATGTAGAAGATCACCATGAGCAGGGAATAGATATAAATGTTTCTCTGCCTCAGAAGAAAGTTCGTGAACTCAACATGCTTTCCGGTGGTGAACGCTCACTGACTTCTATTGCGCTCCTCTTCGCTATGTCACAAGTTAATCCGCCGCCATTTCTCGTACTCGACGAAACTGATGCTGCACTTGATGAAGCTAATTCCCGCAAGTACGGCGATATGGTTGTCGAACTTTCAAAAGTTTCTCAGCTTATTGTGGTTACCCACAATCGCGAAACTATGTCCCGAGCCGATACGATCTATGGTGTGACAGTTGGTGCTGATGGGGGATCGAAGCTCCTGTCCATTCAATTTGAAGATGCAGTGGCTGTGGCGAAGTAGCTATCATATCGAGATAAAGCAAAGTTTAAATAAAAATAAAATAGCAATAAAAACCCTTACCCAATAAGGGTTTTTATACTTGACAAATAGCCATAAAGTATGCTATAATATATACAAATAATCTAACCTTAAAACCAAATAAAAGACTATGAAAAAACTCCTCAGTTTGATCTTCTCAACCTGTATTATTGCTCTGACATTTTCTACGGTTTTTGCTCAAAACGACAAATACCACAATAACCAAACCACAACTATAACCAATCAGGATAATGTCGAGCATACTACCACAACAGGTAATGTGGATAATCATGAGACAACGATATTTAATCCGGTCGGTAACTGGGATGACAGTGCTTCTGATGCTAAGAAAAAAACAGTGTCTGATCCATGGAATCCTGATGGCAATGGTGTTATAACAGGCACAGTAACACGTAGTGGCGGCATTACTATGCCAAGTCACCATGTTCCGATAGCAAAACCATTGTGCAAGCCATTTGTTGAAGGCGGGTTAAACTCAAAAGCTCAACTCATTGAATATCTTCAGGGCGATTATTCCGGAGATTATATCGGAAAAGTCGTTTACCTTTCACCTCAGGTATATGCACGAATGATTGGTCAGGCCATCATAAGAGGAACTGCTGACATTAGAGACTTACATGACTATATCAGGTTACATGATCTGTGCGATGTCATTGCTAATTCCCCGGTGCGAAATATTTTTTGGAATGCAGGTCAGTATGCAGTGTATGGAATCGACAGAAACCTGTTTACTCCTACTGCGATCTACCGGGCATCTCGCGGAACTGAATCGGTTATCGATCTCAATGGTGATGGTAGTGTCTGTATCAATATGCTCTGCGGCAACATTATGGTTCGTAGTGGTTATTATGGACCAGGTCCAGTTAATCCACCGAATGGAGCATACCCTGAACCGACGGCAATAGAATCTCAGCCGGTAACAACAGAAGCGTATTATTCGTATAATGATACTACGATACGTGACTTTGTAATTATCGCTTTACTCGCACTTATTATCGGTCTGCTTATCGGCTATATGCTTGGTCGCAGAAATACGACCATTTTAAATCATCTGCCGGCACAACCAGCTCCGGTCGCACCACAAACTCCGCCATCTCCAAACCAACCCCCGCGGAATGTATATCATAATGCTACAATTAATAATTATTATGACGGTGCTCCCCAGCTAGTGAATCCACCAGCACCCGGTAAACCTCTCGAAAAAATCAAAGATATTGTTAGTGATATGGAAAAGAGTGAAGAAGATAATGACGCAGCAGGAAAAAAATCATAGTTAATTAAACAAAAAGAAAATATAATCGCTTCCATAAAAGGAGGCGATTTTTTTATTCCCTTGCATTATTCACAATACATATTTTATTGTCCCATTAATTCACTAAGAGTTACCGGCTCTAAACCCTTCGCCCGCAAGCCATCGATAATATCCGGTAAAGCCGCAATATGTTCACGCGTAAAGTGAAGAAGAATAATACTGCCGGCCGAGGCACGTGAGACAATAAATTTTGTAACAGCCGGTGCGTCAGCTTTTTCTGAAATACCAAAAAATGGATCAACATTCCAGAGGGCAATTTTCATACCCTTTTGTTTGGCAACCCTTGTCGTAACTTCGGCAGTTTTAGTTTGACTACTAAAGCCGGCCATAAATGGCGGTCTGAACCAGGTGGTTTCATAATGCTGACCAAGAGCCAGATCAATTTTCTTTTGCCAGGTATTCATTTCATTAGAAATTTGCGTCTCAGACATTTGAGTCAGCCAGCCATGTGTATCAGTGTGGTTACCAAGTTCAATACCGCTACCCACTGCGCGAATTAAATTGAGCTTGTTAGCATCAGCCATAGCGCCGGCAGGGAAAAACGTAGCCTTGGCGTTTTTTAGACTCAAAACATCGAGAGCTTTTTTGACCGTTACCGGATTCCAGGCATCATCAATTGTAATGGCAACTTTTTTAACTTTTGGCCCGCGAGTGACAGTTTCGCGCCGAACTGAATCGGGCAGAATTTCCTCAAATGTTTTATGATCAATATTTTTATTAATTACACCTTTCTCGCGAATAAGTGATTCAGCTGAAATCTCATTTACTGAATCTATATAACCGTTCTGGCTTTCGGTTACGCCATAGGTGCGAATATTATCAATCACACCGTTATTAATATTTGTTTCCAAAACTAAGCCGTGAATACCGGTCGATTTTGCGCCACTACTTTTGAGAAAGTCACCGAGGTTATAGGCAATGAGTCCGCCGTGGTAGTACTCAATATCCTGTAGGTTGCTGCCGTAGTGGCCGATAATAATTGAAGCACCGGCATCAATAGCAGTGTGGGCTAGTAATTCTTGTCGCAATGTATGTTCCTTACTTGTCTGTGCCCAGTTGAAAGAAACAATAAGAACATCACTTTTGGCTTTGGCTTCAGCGATAATTTCTTCAATTTGCGGATCGTTGGCGGAAAGCGTGCCGGCCTCATCAGTTGTAGCATTTGGCCAATCATTTTTATTATCGGAAAAAGCCAAGTAACCAATTGTCTCGCCGTCTTTTTCAATCAGTCGCGGTTCGCGGGCGTTTTGATATGACCAACCGGCACCGGTACGCAGCAAGCCGTTACCGTCGATTGAAAGCATTGTTTCAATGAGGTCTTTGAGCGTTCGGTTTTTGCCGCTCCAGCTTGTTGAGAGAACATCAAAACCGGCTTCCTGAAGTCCGCGCATGGCATCAAAATCAGTTTTGTCATTGTCGGCAATGCCAAGTGTACCGTTAAAGTTACCATAAGCAATGTCGGCTTTTTCGATGAGGGCTTTGGCGGCGCCGAAAACTTTTGTATAATCGCCGTCGAGTTTATCTTTGACAAGGCGTTTTGTTGTACTGTTGAGGGTAATGTCACCGGTGAAAGTAAGCGTAAGACCGGAGAGATTTCTATTTGTTGTTGAAAGCTGAGAGACGCCGGAGTCGGGGATAATATTTTCTTTTTGCCCTGAATTTCCGTTTGTCTTGTCAGAAGCTTTGTCCGTAGTTTCAGCAGTAGTGGCTGTTTGAGACTTATTACCGCGAACGTTCTCAATTAGGAAGCCGCCGCCAATGCCAACAGCAAAAACTCCGACAAAAATCGCAGCGGCAAAGAGCAGTTTTTTTCGAAAGGGAACTTCTTCTTGTATATCCACGTATTCTATTATTGCATATAGACAGAGCTTAAAAAAGTGAGATATTACTGACTAAATATAATTGCGCCGTTCTGGTCAGCAGTAATAGTTTGTCCGAAATCTTGCTTGGTTAATTCAATTATTTTATTGAGTGCAGTATTGGTCGGATCTTCAGCGACAATATTTTTGGTTTCAGAAGTAGTAGAGAGGATGGAAAGATTTTTGTATGCACCATCCTGGTCCACGGTAATATTAAAAATTGCGCCTTTGCCGAGAAGACCGGCGCCAAGCATTCCTTCAGTTGTCAGGAAATTGCCGGCAGAATAAACAACCAGGCGGTCATTATATTTTTCTATGCCGCGTACAACGTGAGGCCCGGAACCGAGCACAAGGTCAGCACCGGAATCAATAGCCGCATGAGCAAAAGCATAGACGTTGCCACGATTTTCTTTCAAGTAGGTTTCTGATTTTTTTGTAACATGTGTTTTGTCGATACCCTCAGCTCCTCCATGGAAATAGACAATGACAACCGGATATAAGCTGGCAGCTTTTTGAACGGCTTTTTTGACAGCCGTAATGTCAGTAATTTTTTTAGTCCAGGCATTATGGCCGAAAGAAAGAAAGCCGACGTCGATACCCCTTATTTTAGTTGTCACTAAGTCACCATTTTCCGGTGCATAGCTAATGCCGGCTTTTTGAAGTGTTGATTTTGTGACAGCAATACCTGGCTGCCCCTTGTCTTGCGCATGATTATTGGCAAGGTTAACCAGGAAAAAACCGGCATTTTTCAGAGCGTCAGCGAAGGTGCTATTGCCGACAAAAGAGTAACAATTAAATGAATCAACCTTACATTTTGTGCTAGTACTTGTTCCTGCGCTTGGCTTTTGTACATCGGTAGACGCTGTTAAAGCACCTTCCAAATTGCCAGTCATAATATCAGGAGATTTGAACGCACTCAAAACTTTCTCAGAAAATTGCGGCACTATATTTGATGGCGGAATATCACCGACCCAGCCGACTTTTATCTCGCCTTTAGTCGCGCTAGTTTTTGGGGTAGGATTTTTATCAATAATTGACTCGATGGCGTAATTTTTATCAAGTTGATTAATGTACTCTTTAGTATTAGTTATCTTGCCATCTTTTGAAATAGTGGTTCGTACAACAAGACCCTGCATCGTTTCTGCTGAGAAATATTGATCAAAAATAAAATTGCCGAGAGAATAGATAATGAGTTTGTTTTTATATGTCTCCAAATCCTGGGCAACATGCGGGTGGTGACCGACAATAATATCAGCACCGGCATCAATTGCTTTGTGAGCAAGTTGTGTTTGCCGGTCGGAATGCGGCTTATATTCATCACCCCAGTGGAATGAGACTACAAGCACATCAACATCAATTTTTGCTTCAGAAATTATTGAGGAAAAATTCGGATCGCTGGCGAGGAGAATTCCTGGCTTATCATCTTTGGCGGCAATCCAGTTTGGACCGACATCACTGAATCCGAGGAAGCCAACCGTCATACCGTTTTGTTCAATAATAGTGGGCGACTTAGCTTCGGCATAACTTTCACCGGCGCCGGTAAAATAAATGTCATTATCAATCAGGCGATCCATAGTGTCAGTAAAAGCTGCAGTTGTGTAGTCGCCGACGTGATTGTTGGCAAAACTAACGATATCGACACCGGCATTTTTGATAACAGGTAAAACAATCGGGTCCATTTCAAATGAATAAGCGCTGCCGACATTATGGCCTTTATCTGAAACCGGACCTTCGAGATTTAAAAAGGTAATGTCGTCACTCTTGAAAAGTGATTCGGCATTTTTGAAAAGTTTTGAGTAGTCACCGCCGAAATTTTTATCGACTGAAGTTTTTACGCCGCGATCAAGCATAATGTCGCCGGCAAATGTGAAAGTAATGCTTGGGGTTTTTGTCGTATTATTTTGATCGCTGGCTGTATTGGTTGAAGCAGGAACATAATTAATGACGCCAAGATTCGAAACTTTTTTGAGGGCGGTAGGACCGAGAAAAACAACCGCAAATGCGAGTGTGGCGAGACCTATGACGATAGCGGCTGTTTTTAACATATATTTCCTTTAACTTTCCTTTATTTTACCTTTACATTTCCTTCACTTTGTTCTGCTTCCGCTTTAATTAAACTGAAATCAATTTCACGTCTGTCCGGGCGAACATCGGTTACTTTCACCTGTACTTTATCACCGAGCGAAAATTTTACGCCAGTTTTTTCTCCGACGGCAGTGTAATTTTTCTTACTAAATGTAAAGCGTTCATTATACTGATCTTTGAACCGCACAAAGCCTTCCGAATAGCTGATATCATCTCTCACAAAAAGTCCGCGATCGTTAAGCCCAGTAACAGTACCGGAAAGTATTTGTCCTACTTTATCACGCATATAGAGTGTTTGGTAGTACTTATCTGACGCGCGCTCTGCTTCCTGAGCATCAACTTCTCGCATTGAAGAATGAGCTGCAATTTCGCGAAATGACTTCTTTTCTTTACTGCCGACTTTTTTCTCTCCAGCCTGTGAATCAGCCATTTCTGCGAGTAACCGATGGATAACAACATCGGGATAGCGGCGGATTGGCGAGGTGAAGTGAGTGTAATAGGTGAGAGCTAAGCCAAAGTGTCCTTTATTATCCTGCGAGTAAATTGCTTTTTGCTGACTACGGATAATGACAGTTTGCATAACTTCTTTGACGGTTGCGTCGTCGGTATCAGCAATCGCCTTGGCCAGAACCTGAGCTGGTACGATACCTTTTTTTAATGCAGCCACATGACCGAGACTTTGCATAAAAGCTGAAAGATCTTCCATTTTTTCAAGTGTTGGTTTGTCATGAATTCGATAAAGCATGGCGCCCTGGAGTTCTTTTGCTTTATTTTCGCCAAGTTCTTCGGCGACAAGAGCATTAGCAAGGAGCATGAATTCTTCAACTAATTTATGAGCGTCGTTGCGTACTTTACGCATAATACCGGTCGGGAAACCAAAATCATCAAGCGTAAATTTTATTTCATCGCTTTCAAGCGAAAGCGCGCCTTCGTTCATGCGTTTATTGCGTAAGTTCTTGGCGATTTTATTGAGCGTTTTTAAAATATCCGCGTACTTGCTGCCATTATCGCCTCCGCTCAGTTGAGCTGCGCTGCCTTTTTCCAGAACCTCAAACGCTTCTTCATATGTAAATCTTTTTTGTGAATGAATAACCGTGCGCCCGTACCAAGTATTTACGATTTGAAAACTTGGAGTCATTTCAACAATTGCACTCATCGCACATTTATCCGTGGCAGGTGTAAGAGAGCAAAGATCGTTTGAGAGAACTTCAGGAAGCATCGGAATGGTGCGATCAACGAGATAGACAGATGTGGCCCGTTCACGAGCTTCTTTGTCGAGCTCGGTGCCTGGCTTCACAAAATAAGAAACGTCGGCAATGTGCACGCCGATTTCCATATTACCGTTTGGCAATGTTTGAAATGAAATCGCATCGTCAAAATCTTTGGCATCTTTTGGATCGATCGTGCAGGTGAAAATACCACGCATGTCGCGACGATCTTTTTCTGTTTGTTCAATTTTGAAATTCTCGCGAATTTTTTGTGCTTCAGCTTCAACCGCAGGAGGGAAGTGGCCGTCAAAGCCACGCTCTAGTGCAAAAACTTTTTCTTCAGTATCAGGTTCGCCTTTTTTGCCGGCGATTTTTATTACTTTGCCTTCAGGTAATTTGGCGGTTGCACTATTGTTAGATGTGCCACCGTCCGGCCATTTTGTAATAGCGACAAGAACAACGGTTTCATTCGGTG
Source organism: Minisyncoccota bacterium (assembly GCA_043718505.1). Taxonomy (GTDB): domain Bacteria; phylum Patescibacteriota; class Minisyncoccia; order Phycocordibacterales; family UBA9973; genus JAGOSA01. Next base: position 32,421 of record JAYSVN010000048.1, read on the forward strand.
TGACATTATTTGGTGTTGAACCTGCAGACCATTCCGTAATGCGAATTTTTGTATAAAGACGGGGATCAGAGCCTGTCATTATCCAGTTGCCCTGCTCATTATTCTTACTGTCAGTTTTTCCGTTTTCTTTTTCCAACAAACCGGCATGCGCAACTTTTGAACGGCGCAAAACTTTTTCAATTCCTCCGACCAAACTGTCTGGGTAACGAGACGGTCCCTTTATTGACGCCACAACGGTATCACCGTGAAGTCCAGTATTTAATTTGCTCGCATCAATTTCAATCGATTTCTCAATTTCTTTTGATCGGACGATGCCTGAGCCGCGTGCCGTAATGACTAAAATACCTTCAACGAATTTACCTTTGCTTTCTTTACTATTCAGCTGTGGGCTAGGCGAAGGTTTTTGATTGGGTTTTTGGTTATGAGTATGTTTTTTTGATTTTATATATTCTTGAGATCCTTTTGATTTTTTCTTGCCAGGCACATGGGGATTGCCAGGATGACTGTGATTCTTTTTTTGCATACCGAAACTATAGCACAAAATATTGACACAAGCAAGAAAAAGTGTATAATTTGGAAAAATACTGACACAATGACTGAAACTCAAAAATTACATATCGAATCTGATCTTATCCGCAGCTACCGTTTCCTGATCATTATTGTTGCGGTGACCGGACTGTTGGGACTAATAATGTTTTTCCCGACAGTCCTGAAGCTTAACGGTACTCTCCCTAGTTTTATGAGTGTGCAAACTGAAAATGTTATCAAATGCATTGAACTCATGCGAATTTTCGGAACGATTTTTTGCATAGCAGCTATTTTCTTCACCGTTTTTATCTTGCTGGATTACAATCACAGAAAAAGTAAAAATTGATCGAAATGTTGATCTGGATGAAGAGGGTGTAAGGGAAATGATATTGCTGCGTAAAAAATTATTTAAATAAATTGGAAAATTACACAAATTCTACATATTGCCGCCTAATAAGCGGCTTTTTTATTACCCCTAAGTATACTAATTTGCCAATTCCCAAAACTTCTGCTACTATGGCGCCATGCTAAAGATCAGATTACAGCGCATCGGCCGCAAGAATCAGGCGCACTTCCGCGTCATTT
>JAYSVN010000049.1:0-9803 GCA_043718505.1 Minisyncoccota bacterium
CCTGCTTACCTGCGCCTGGCTCGTGAGAAAACACCTGTTATGACAACCGCCGACACACCTTTTGAAATAGGGAAGGCCGGTGTATTTTATCGTCCGGATGGTTTGGCACATGTCGGTATTATTTCAACCGGTGCTCTTACGCATAAAGCTATTATGGCTGCCAAAAAACTAGAAAAAGATGGTATTCGGGCTGTTGTTTTAAATATCCATTCAATTAAGCCGCTTGATGTAGAAGCGATCATTGCGCTCGCCAAAGAAACAAAAGCAATTGTAACAGTTGAGGAGCACCAAATTGCCGGAGGACTCGGCGGCGCTGTTGCGGAAACGCTGGCCGGTTCATTCCCAGTGCCAATAGAATTTATTGGTGTGCACGATCAATTTGGGCAATCCGGAAAGCCCGAAGAATTACTGACGCATTATAAAATGAGTACTGAAGATATTATTGAAGCGGCGAAGAAGGTGATTGGAAGAAAGTAATTACTAAGCAGCTAGTTTTTTTGCTGCCATTGTGAGGAGTACGTCAATATCGTATTCAACTTTTTCTGCTTTATCAATTATTTCTTCTTGCTCATCTTCCAGCTGAACAACTTTAAATCTTAAATTCTGAAGCTCGCTGACAATTTTTTTAATTTCCTCCTTATCCTCAGAAGTAGCAATTAATTTCCTTAAACTCTCTTTCATGGTAATTATATTTGAATCAACCTCCTGTATTTTCCGACCCTGATAACTCGCATGATCGTTAAGGAGGATTGATATTGTTTCAGAATTTTCTGTTAGTGCATGTTTGATATCCTCAGAGAGACTTATGGTCTCTGAGACATTTTCACTAACTGCATTATTTTCTTGTCTATTTTCTTTAAACATATTAATTTCGGTTTTCTTGCTCAATTATCTGCATTTTCATAGCCTTTAATTGATTCTCAAGAGTATTTCGAACATTAATAATATTCTTGTATATCGCTGCTTCGTTATGATCTAAAGTAGCAGGTGTCAGAGTAATATCCTCAACACCGTATTGCTCCCTGAGTTCAAAATCCACACCATCAATCTCGTGTTGTATTTTTTCAATTTTCTCTTTATGACCCTGTATTATTTCTCTGACTCTTGGTTCATCATAATTAATGGAGTCGGCTTTTGCTAGTATTTCCTCCCTAGATTCTTCATGAGTTTCTTTTTCCAGTGAGAGCTGTTTTTCAAGTTCTTGGATTTGCTGCTGTTTATCATTTGTGGCAAAAAATCTGTTTACTTTTTTATTACTAAGTAATTGAAGACTAGCCTTGACATTATTCAGGTATATTTCGGCTTCATTGAGACCCTTTTCTATTTCATTAGCGAGTTGAATGTAATTCTCAGCCGTATCACTTAAACTTGTTGGTCCTGCCGGTAGCTCTTCGCCGTATAGATTTCTATGAGTATCCCTTTTCTGGACGTCATCCTCTTTCTGCTTTTTAATATCACTTTTGAATTCCTCCTTTTCGTTCGAAATCTTTAAACTATCCTGATTATCTTCAAGGTACTCCATTTCATCCTCATGTCCCTTTTTAACAAATTTAAATTCTTCCATATTAGTTAATACATTAGTTTAAATTAAGTGGTAAATTTCTTAGGGCCTTATACTTTTCTAAATTTTCCTTTAATTTTCTATTATCTTCAGCACTGTTGTCCAGATTTTTTATAGCCTCCTTAGTCTTATGTATTTGCTCATCAAGAATTTCCATTAATTTGAGATCTTTGCCAATTGTTGACTCGCTGGGATAATTTTCACTTTCGTGTCGCAGAATGTCCTGCAATAGCTCTTCAGGAATTGTATCCTGATTCACTGAAAAAGACGATTTTTCTGTCTCCTGTTGGTTAATATCATTATTCTGTTCCGGAGCAGATTCCTTCATAATCTAATTTATAAAAACTTTAGATTTTCTTAAGCTTAAAATCAGCTGGCGCTTTGGTTAAATATGCCAATAGTTGTGTCTGATTAAGGAGGCCGCGCTGCGCGCCAACTGCCTGTACTACCGACATGGCATTGATTGGTGCCCAGGTGAGGGCATCTTCGATTGTTTTCCCCATAGCAAGCACAGATACAATTGTTGAGCAGAAAGCATCGCCGGCACCGGTTCGTTCAAAAGGTGTGTGTGGGTAAATTGGCATAAAGTACATATCGCCGTGATGATAGCAGTATGCACCGTTAAAGCCGTCGGTTATAACAACGATCTTTGGACCGAGTTCAACGAGCTTCTTCATTAATTCTTTAATATCTGTTGATTCAATTTTGAGAATTCTTTCAGCTTCTTCCTTATTAAGACATAGAAAATCTGAGCGCTCATACACTGCACGCAAGCCATCAATACCCAATTTCATTTGGAATGTGCCTGGTTGGAAAGCTAATTTAACCTCAGGATGAAGATGCAGGTAATCTATAATTTCAGTATGAAAATCCTTAGCTGATTCGCCGAGTGAAGAAAGATAAATCCATTTCGGAGACAATTTGAGTTCAGGAATTTTGTAGGTAAACGGAGCATGCTTCACCAAAATTGTACGGTCAACATCGTACCAGAGCACGTAATGATAATTTGTCGGATGCTCTTTGGAAATCGTAATGTACCCAGGTTCTACGCCGTTTTTGGCGAGCTCCTCCAGACAATTTCGGCCATTAGCATCATCACCGACACCGGCAATAAGAGCAGATTTGAGACCAAGTCGAGCCGCAGAAACAGCAGCATTTGCACTATTGCCAACAGCGCGGACTTCCTCCATTGATTCATACGGCACTTTATCGCCGAAAGAAACACAGAGTTCGCAAGCCTCGTTGTCGAGTTTGCAATGTACGGCTGCATCCTTAATTCGAATAAAAGCATCAGTCACGATATCACCAATAGCGAGCATATCAATTTGTTGTTCAGGATTCATGAAGAAATTATATAACAATATGGTATGATTCTCCTATGGAAAATACAGTGGATAAAGAATTATTAAAAAACACTGCAGCTTATCTTGTAAACCCGCCTAGAGGCATTTTGGCTGCCGATGAAAGTGCGAAGACATGTTGTAAGCGTTTTGATGACGTTCATCTCGAATGCACCGATGAATCTCGTCGGGCTTTTCGCGAAATGATTATTCTAGCGCCAGAATTAGGAGAAATATTATCAGGTATTATTCTCACTGACGAAACTATTCGCCAGACAACTAAAGAAGGCGAACCTTTTGTCCATGCTCTAATTGAAAGAGGTATTAAGCCTGGCATAAAAGTTGATGAAGGCCTCGCCGGGTACAAAAGTGAAGATGATATTGAATTTGTAACCAAAGGTATTGATGGTTTGCCACCTCGCATGACTGAATATAAGAATCTGGGTGCCGCTTTTGCCAAATGGCGCGCTGCTTTTTCTGTTACCCATGGTTTGCCGACTGCTGATGCACTAGCCGAAAGCGTTAAGCGCATGCGCGAGTATGCAATTATTTGCCAAGCTAATGACATCGTGCCTATTGTTGAGCCTGAAGTATTGATGGATGGTAAACATACAATAGATGAAATGCAAGAGACACTTCGTACTGTTATTTCAGCACTAATGATTGATCTTAAGGCCTATGATGTCTATTTACCAGGGCTCATATTGAAAACATCGATGGCTGTTTCCGGTAAAAGCGCCGATCATCGAGCCGACAGAACGGAAGTTGCCGAAAAGACTATTTCTATGCTCAAAGAAACTGTACCTAGCGAAATCGGTGGTGTTGTTTTCCTCTCAGGCGGTCAGTCTCACAATGAAGCAAATGCTAACTACGATGCAATTATGCGCCGGGCAAGCGATGTACCATTTAAAATGACGTATTCATTTAGCCGCGCCTTCCAAAATGAATCTCTTGCTCACTATGCCAAAAATCCTGAAGACGTGATCGGTGCGCAGAAAATTTTAGTAGACAGTATTAAAGATGTGGCGAAGCAATAAATGAAAAAAGCCTCGTATCATTTAAGTGTAAAAAATGTGGCAAAAAGGAGAGAGGCTCTTCTTTCTCTGCAAGGCAACAATAGCCCATTAGCTTTCTCTAAAATCTGTCAGGCAATTAAAAAAGATCCTTCCTCTATTATTCGGCACGAGGCTGCTTTTCTACTAGCTACTACAAAAAAGAAAAAAGCTATAAAACCGCTCATCGAAGCAATTAAGACTGATAAGTCGGAATTAGTTTTGCACGAGGCAATCGAAGCACTTGGCGACTTGGGGATATATAATAAGAGTGTTGGGAGCTTGCTGCAAAAATATTCAAAGAATTCTAATCCCTTAGTTTCTGAAAGTGCTGAAATAGCTCTGGAAATGCTGAAGATGAAGTAACACATAATAATTATGAAAGATGAAATCAAAAAATTCTTTGAAGGCGATGTGGATGACAGTCCGGAAGTACTGAAAAAGTATTCCCGTGATGCCAGTATTTTTGAGGTTATGCCAAAAGTTGTGGTTTTCCCGAGACATGCGCAGGATATTGAGAAACTTGTGCAATGGGCAACTCAGAAAAAGGGAAACGCAAATGGTGAAAATGGCAGCGAAGAAGATAAAAAGATTTCAATTTCAGTGCGTGCGGCAGGAACATGTATGTCCGGCGGCTCTCTTAATGAATCAATAATTATTGATGTCATGAAGTACATGAATCACATCGGTGATATCAGGCCTGTTGCACCATATAATATGCGTCCAAACTTTCAAAAAAGTTCTGACGTTGAAATTTCAGCCGAAATTAAAGTTCAGCCCGGTGTTTTTTACCGTGACCTAGAAACAAAACTCAAGGCTGCCAATCTTTTATTACCTTGTTTTACTGCTTCAAAATCAATCAATGCTCTTGGCGGTATGGTTGGCAACAATTCAGGTGGCGAACTTACCCTTCGATACGGTAAAACTGAAGACTATGTCAAAGAACTCAAAGTCGTTTTTTTTGATGGTCATGAATATATAGTAAAGCCGCTTACTCGTCGTGAACTCTATACAAAAATGGCTGAAACAACGCGCGAAGGTGAAATATACAAGCGGATTTTTGATATTGTTTCAAATAATGAAAAGACAATCGCGGCTGCCAGACCGTACGTTAATAAAAACTCAGCCGGTTATTATCTCTGGAATATTTGGCGCAAAAATGAGCGAGGAGAAGAAGTTTTTGATCTGGCACAGGTAATTGTCGGTAGTCAGGGAACTCTGGGTATTGTTACTGAAATTACACTTCGTCTTATTGAGTTACCTGAAAAGTCCCGCCTTGTTGTTGCTATGTTGCCAACCTTAGCTCGCCTCGGTGAAATTGTTGATACGATTTTGCCTTTTAATCCGACATCAATTGAATCATACGACGACAAGACAATGGGTATCGCCGCTAAATACTTTACTGAATTTATTAAGGAGAAGGGTTTTTGGAATACGATTAAGTTTGGCTTTCGCTTTATGCCTGAATTCTGGATGATTTTGACCGGAGGAATGCCGAAACTTATTATGCTTATCGAGTTTCAGGGTAATGACGAGGCGGAATTAATTGCCAAATGCGATAGTGTTATTGCTGGCCTTGCTCCATTTAAACTCAAAACCCGAAAAATTACTGATCCAAGTGAAGGAGAAAAGTATTGGGCCATGCGCCGTGATTCATTTGCCCTTTTGCGCAAACATTCAGGCACAAAGCACACTGCGCCATTTATTGACGACATTATTGTCCCGCCGCAACATTTGCCGGAATTTTTGCCTCAGCTCAATAAAATGATTGCCGAATACCCTGAGCTAACCTATACAATTGCTGGTCACGCTGGCAATGGAAACTTCCACATCATTCCACTTATGGATTTCAAAAATCCGCGCCTTCTGACTATTGTCCCTGAACTTTCGGATAGGGTATATGACCTTGTTCTCAAATATCAGGGTTCTATCGATGCTGAGCATAATGACGGTATCGTTCGCACGCCGTATCTTATTAAACAGTATGGCCCGGAAGTTATTCGTCTATTTGGTGAAGTTAAAAAAGCCTTTGACCCCGAAGTCGTATTTAATCCCGGTAAAAAAGTTGATGGTACGCTGGAATATATGAAAAGTCATATTGCTCTTGAACATGAAGTTGCACACAGCTCATAATAAAGCGACTTTTGTCAATATGATGTAAGAAAACCTTGTAATATCCGTCAAATTAGGTATACTAAAAACCTATGACAACATTGCAAGCACAGTTCCGCAAAATGAGCGAAAACCTTGATTTTATAAGGCAATCCGGCAACCTACCGGCTGTTTTTTACGGCGCCGGCAAAGAATCTACCCCTATTTCTGTCCCTATGATGGCTTTTGACAAGGCACTCAAGGAAGCTGGGGAATCTAGCACTATCCGCCTTACCCTCGATAAAGAAACTCTGGATGTCCTCATTCATGATGTTCAGCTCGACCCGGTCAAACATATTCCTATGCACGCTGACTTCCTTGTTGTTGACATGAATAAGCCACTTGATGTCGCTGTTCCTCTTGAATTCGTCGGTATTGCGCCAGCTGTCAAAAATAACCTCGGCGTGCTCATGAAAGTTATGCACGAAATTGAAGTTCGCGGCTTGCCGAAGAATCTTCCGCACCAAATTGAAGTTGATATCAGCACGCTCGAAACTCTGGAAAATCAAATCCACGTTAAAGATCTCAAAGTACCAACCGGTATCGAAATTCTGGCAGATGAAAGTGAAGTTGTAGCTCTTGTATCAGAAGTGAAAGAGGAGGTTGAGGAAGTTGCACCAGTCGATCTTACAGCAATTGAAGCAGTTGATCAGAAGGGCAAAAAGGATGAGGAAGGTGATACTGCTGCCGGAGGCGAAGAGGCTAAGTCAGAATAAAAACCTTCGTTTTTAAGGTGAGTTCTAAAGAATTTTAAAATGTTTTTAAAAAAATCTACAAAAAAAGCAAGGATAGCCAGTGTCGTTCTCAGCGGACTTGTCCTTGCTTTTTTGTTTGGCGTAACAATAAATAGCAGCTTGGTCCGCGCTCAGACCTCAGGCGAGGTCACGATAGTTGAGGCGCCGCCGGAAGAAATTCCGGAACTTACCCAAGCCCAAAAAGATCGAGCTATCCTTGAAGGTCAGCTTGCTCAGCTTGAACGCGAAATTGCTGCCAAGCAAAAAGAACTGGACGGACAAAAAGGCCATTCTAGCTCTATATCAAATGAAATTAAGATCATAAATACAAAAATCTCCCAGGCTAAATTGCAGATTCAGTCTAAAAATTTAACTATCACTAAACTTTCCAAGGACATTTCAAAAAAAGAAAGCACAATTGATACACTTGAAGAAAAACTTGATAAGGAAAGAGAAGCTCTCGGCCAAATGATTCGCCAGACTCATCAAATAGATGAAACACCTTTTGTCTACATTGCTCTCGGCAAGACTACAGTTTCTGAATTCTATAGCGACCTCGATTCGTTTGAAACACTTAAGCGCTCAGTAAAAGTTTCGCTTGATCAGGTACGGGAAATTAAAGATGACACTGAAGCTGAAAAAAAGACACTGGAGAAGCAGCATGATCAGGCTCTTGACGTAAAGTATGATCTTGAAGCTGTCAAAAAAAACATTGAACAAAATGAAAAACAGCAGCAAAAACTTCTGAATGATAGTAAAAATAAGGAAAAGACAATCGGTAATACCATTGCTGACCGTCAGGTTGAAGCCAATAGAATTAGAGCTCAGCTCTTCCAGTTTGCCGGTGGTACGGCCGCTATTCCTTTCGATAAGGCGCTTGGTTATGCAAACGAAGCATCAGGTAAAACCAATATTCAGCCGTCATTTGTCCTCGCAATTTTGACTCAGGAAAGTAATTTGGGCTCAAATGTCGGTAAATGTTACCTCACAGACACAGCAACTGGTGCCGGCGTGAATGTTAATTCCACTAAAACATATCCAAATGTTATGAAGCCAAGTCGTGATGTCGCCCCGTTTATAGCGATTACCGGTGCACTTGGCAGGGATCCGTTTAAAACTGTTGTCTCTTGTCCAATTGCCGGCGCTGGTGGCTATGGTGGCGCTATGGGCCCTGCGCAGTTCATTGCTTCTACCTGGAAATCTATCGAAAAACGTATTGCGTCGGCTCGGGGTGTTTCATTGGCTAATCCATGGAATGCAGAGGACGCCATAATGGCCTCTGCTATATACCTTTCTGACCTCGGGGGCAGTGGTACTAGTTCATCGAGTCAGATTCGTGCTGCTTGCAAATACTACGGTTCAGGTGGCTCAACCTGCTCATACGGACGAAGTGTTATGTCTCTTAAGCTTAAAATTCAGGCTAAAATTGACTACTTGAATGAGTATGGAGTTGAAAAGCCATAGGAAAGCCATAATCCTTGCAATTTCTCTAAAACCCTGTAAAATATCCCCATTATGAAGAAAGATATCCATCCAACATATTTCCCGGAAGCCAAGGCAATTTGTGCTTGTGGTGCCAACTACATTGTCGGTTCGACTATGGAGTCTTTTCGTGTTGAAATCTGCAGCAATTGCCATCCATTCTTCTCAGGCAATGAAAAAGTCCTCGATACTGCCGGTCGCGTTGAGCGCTTCAAAAAGCGTGCAGCAGCTACTAAAACTGCAGCCAAGACTACAAAAGCTAAGAAATAGATTTTGGACAATCTCAATCTCGAAGAATTAAAGACTAATTATAAAGTCACTCATCTTGTCGGTCATTATGAGCGACTTTTGCAAGAGGAAGAAGAAGTCAGAAATATGCTGACAAATGATGCGGGCGAAAATTCTAGTGATTCCTCGCTCCATGATATGGCCAAAGAGGAATTGGCCTCTATTCAGTCGCAGAAAGATGAAGTAAAAAAACAAATCGAGGCAATTTTAGAAAGTGAAAAAGAAGAGGAAGAATTTCCTAATGAAATTATTATGGAACTTCGAGCTGGTGCAGGCGGCGACGAGGCATCATTGTTTGCATATGAATTATCCGAAATGTATTCACGATTTGCAGAACGCCGCGGCTGGACTACTCGTACAATCGCTGAATCCAAAAATGATGTCGGCGGCTACAAAGAAGTTTCAATTGAAATAAAAGGTAGGGATGTTTACCGCATTATGAGATTCGAAACTGGTGTTCATCGTGTGCAGCGTATTCCGGCCACAGAAAAGCAGGGTAGAATCCATACATCCACAGCCTCAGTTGCTGTTTTGCCTATCAAAAAGAATGTTAAATTTGTTATTAATCCTGTTGATCTTGAAATGGAATATTCACGTTCAGGGGGTGCAGGCGGACAAAACGTTAATAAAGTTGAAACAGCCGTACGATTAATTCACAAGCCGACAGGTATTGATGTTCGCTCTACGTCAGAACGCAGCCAAAATGCTAACCGTGAGAAAGCCATGGCAATTTTGACAGCCAAGCTTCAGCAAAAACAAGAGGAGGAGGATGCCAAAAAATATTCCGCCGATCGCAAAAATCAGATTGGCACAGGGGACAGAAGTGAAAAAATTCGAACGTACAATTTTCCGCAGGATCGTATTACTGATCATCGGATAAAACAATCATGGTCAAACATTCCGAAAGTTATGGTTGGTGAAATGGATAAAATTTTCGAAGCACTTGAAAGCGGCGCGGTAGGTGATAATGATGCAGACGGTGATGAAGAATAAATTATTTTTTGATACATTTTTGATAAATAGTAATAAATTGGATTCAAAAGTAATCCACAGTTTTTATTGCGCGAATCTTCTTGCGCAGTAAAAAGAGTATTGCTATACTAACGGGGTACGATTTTTTGGTTTGCGCATCCTATCGCGCTGAAGAGAATGTCGATACCTCTCTTCGAGAATCAAAAGATACAGACGACAAAAA
>JAYSVN010000050.1:0-9620 GCA_043718505.1 Minisyncoccota bacterium
CTGATTCACCCGGTTCCAAAGCCCAAAGTCCTCCAACACAGACCGCATTGTTGTAATGCTGCTGACTATCAACTGTTAAATCAATTGCACCAGCAGTAAATGTATTGCCGGTTGATGTTTCTGTATCACTAAAGAATGCACCAGTTGCAGTGGCTATGACAGCTCCGGCGAAAATGATGATTCCTAAACTAAAAAGAATTCGTTTCATATTTTTAAATTTTTTCTATTACTAATTATTTTAATAAACTAATAAAGCTAAAGAACGGTATTTAATTTTTCCGAACTACTCGACCTGGTAGTACTAACAGATGAAGTTTACCTAAAGTTTTTATCAAGGAATTTTCAAATGAATCGTTTTTGGTGGATATTGAGTTAATATGCTGTGTATATACTGTTGATAATTATTTTGAAAAAAATTTGATGTAGTTGTTTGACGCATTGTCAAAATTGTCCTGGTGTTGATATTATAAAATAAAAGTTTTTGGCCAGTGAAAAATATTTTACATTCGAAAAAATATTTGACAGAAAGAGTGCCTGTGTGGGCAAACATTGATTTTCACAAGAACACACCAATGGCTAATTTCAATGTCACTAGCCATTGCCTGATTCGTCATCTATAGAGTACAGTTATGTACGTATTTATTAGCTTTTATCAACTTATTATATATACACATATGGCATATAAAAAAATCTTTGTCGGAGTTCTTGCACTTTCAGTAATAACATCAGCTGCCCTTTTTGGTAGCTCTGCAATCGTTAAAGCTGAAAATGAAAATCATGGTAATAATAACGAAAATCGTGGTTCTGAAGTAAATGACTCTCGCAAGCATGAAAAGGAAGCCAAACTCGTTGGTTCAACGCTTGAAGTTCATATTACTAATAACGGCAATGTTCTTGTTCGTGGCGCCAAGGTAACTGCTGTTTCAGGCAATACTGTTACAGCTACAACTATGTGGGGTTCAGCTAATATTACATGGGCAGTAAATACTGACGGTAATACTAAACTCCTCCGCAAATATGGTGGTGCTTCAGTTTTGTCAGAAATCGCAGTTGGTGACTTTGTCAGCTTCCAGGGCAGTCTTATTACTGGTACAGCTACACCGATGACTGTTCTTGCTAAGACCCTCAAAAATTGGTCTATTCAGAAAAAGAACGCTACGTTTGAAGGTATCGTCGGAACAAAGACCGGAACAAGTTTTGTTCTCATGACAAATAATCAGGGCAACATAACTGTAAATACAAGTGCTACAACTCAGATTAAAAAGAGTGATGATAGCACCGGTGTTTTCGCTGATATTCCAAATAGCTCAAAAGTTGTTGCTACCGGTCTCTACAATAACCTAACCAAGACCCTCGAGGCCTCTATGGTCAAAGTTAAGCAAGTGGCTCCAGCGAGCGCTGTTACGAAAGAAGGGACAATCAAAACTGCTCCTGGTACAACTGCTCCAACGACACTTGTCATGACTTCTGGTGGTACAGACTATACAGTTCGTATCGTAACTGGCACATCAATCTTGACTAATAACTGGCTCACCGCATCACTCACAAACTTTACAGTCAACAATTCAATCCGCGTTTATGGCACAGTCAATGCAGACAATACTATCGATGCAACTGTAGTTCGTAACACAAATCTCTAATTACATAATATAAAAAAACACCTTCCTCGAGACACGAAAATTTCTTGGTAGAAATTTTCTCCTTTCGGCGCCAGTCGCGCCTCCAGAGGCCTCTCGATAGGTGTTTTTTTATATTATGTAATTAGTTAGATGTATAAGTGATGACAATTTTGTCTTTGTCCATAAGTACTAGATTTTCAAATGCATCGTTCACCTCTCCGTTTACTGTCATAGTAATCTGGGCAGAGCCGGAAACTGTTTTATCCATAATCTGTGTCTTGGAAAATGGTTTGTCCCAGACTGTGAAAAAGTCACCGAGTGTAAAGTCTCTTTTGACCGGAGATTCTACGTGAAGAATACCATCAGCAGTATGCGTATGAAGCGGGTTCATACAGCCACTAACGACACCGACATTAACAGGAATTACCTGGTCAACACCATCAAAGACAATTTTGAGCTCCGGATGAATGTGGAATTGTGTGGCCATATCTGTAGTACAAGTGAGGGCAATTTCCTTAGTTGAGGCATTCGTCAAAAAGTCTTTCTTAGATGCTTCCTTATAGAACATAAACCAAAGAAGGCCGCCGAAAACAACGACAACAATAATACCAAACCAGAAACCGAAACCGGGCCTAAATGTATTCATAACGGGAACAGTATACTACCAAATTAAAAAATGGCATACTTGTATAGTGAAACCTTTTATTGCAACTATTAAAGAGACTTTTGCACATTGGAAAAACCAAAACCCGGCTCGAATGAGTGCATCACTATCCTATTTTGCGATTTTTTCAATGGCGCCTTTCTTTATTTTAATGGTCAGCTTTGTCGGTATTTTTCTCAGTGCTGACGTTGCCGGGGATAGTTTTTTATCGCAGACTTCAAGTATCATCGGCTCTGATGTGATGAACTACCTGAGTGAAATTACCAGCAACGACAGCAGCAGTACTGATGAGCAACATGTCGGTATCGTAACCGGGATTATCGGCTTTATCATTTTGCTTTACGGTGTTACTAGGGTTTTTAAGGAACTCAGCTATTCGATGGATAAAATCTGGAGCACTGAGCCTGACAAAAAACCGAAGCGAATGACAACAATTAAGCAAATTCTGGTCGCAGTCAAAAAACACATACCTATTCTTTTACTTATTATCATCCTGGCGCTCCTTTTTATCGTTTCAATTATTTCGAGCTTCAGTCTGCAGATTTTCAACGACTACTTACAAAGCTTCTTTCCAAATACCTTCGGCCTCATTCAGCTGCTTGAGCCAATGGTTTCATTTATTTTCGTAGCACTCTTTTTTGGAGTTATCTACCGGGTTTTACCCAAAACAAAACTACCGCTTACTGAAATTGCTTTTGGCGCATCAGTAACAGCGGTAGTTTTTCTCATTGGCGAACTTATTGTCAGCTTCTATATGGGCAACTTTCTCGACAGGTCCGCTTTTGGTGCAGCCGGATCACTCATCAGTATTATGATCTGGGTTTATATCTCGGCTCAGATATTTTTCTTTGGTGCGTCATTTACCTTTATCTATTCGAAACGATACGGTTACCTTAAAAAGAAATTTGCTTAGATTTTTTTACTTAACTGTAAGCGTTCCTTTCATGCCCATTGCTCGGTGATTGCCGATAGTACAGTAGTACTCAAATGTACCGGTTTTATCAGCTTTAAATTCAATAGTATCTTCACCTGGTGCCGTCAGGATTTTTGTTTTTATATCGTATCCATCAACCTTAAGATCATGATTGCCTTGTGTGTTTTTGAGTGTAATCCTCACTGTGTCGCCCTTATTAACTGTCATCGTTGCAGGCGCAAATTTATAGTTGGTTGAATCAACTGTAAATGACCGCGTTTGTGACTTTATGCTGACATCGACAGATGCATCACCACCAACTAGGCTGCTGTCTGGATTATTTGTATTAGTATTAGTATTTGTACTTGTACTTGTATTTGTATTTGTATTTGTATTTGTATCGCTTGGAGTTTGAGGGTTTTGGTCGATTGATGTTGGCATCGTCATATCATCCATTGGCGCTGCGTCTTTATTTTTTAGCAAAAGCCACGCACCGATAGCAATGACAAGAATAATGATAATCGTTGTTGCGGTTTTATTCATAATAAAATTACTTAATTAACTGGTATGTGACTATTATACTGTACTTCATTTTTGAGTGCACGTATAAAGAAAAAAACCTGCGTTGCAGGTTTTAATTTGTTGTTTAGTTTGGCAAATGCCCATTAAGAGCTTGATTCTTGACTTCCTCGATGATCATATCAATGAAAGGAAGGAACAGATTCAAAAAAGATTGCGAATTGTGGATGCATTGAGCATCACAAAACTTTTTGTGCATTTTAATACCGTACTCCTTAATTGAGGACAATGTGTGAGGACACGGAACTTCTTTGTAATCTTCGAGTAGTGTTGAAATGCCATACTCTTTTTTTCTGTTACTTTCTTCTTCACTTCTCTGAGCCTCTGGGATTAAAGAGAGGCTTTTTTTGGTGATGAAGAATAAACATCGTGTAATGTAATCAAATAATTCAGGCTGATTACATTGGGCGCAGTAACTGTCTGCTTTTTGAACTATGTCTTTATAGCTTTTATACTTCAGACTAGTTGAAAAGTTACTGACTTGTGTTTTTTGCGGTGAAAATTCACCTACTTGTGCCATAGTCGTTTTCTTTTGTTAAAGGTTCAGTTTAGTGGTGTGCGTATTCGCTGATCATTATACCAGTAAAACGCTATTTATCAATACACATATCTAGACATTTATTTAGCCTTATTTTTAGGCCTTTTAGTGAGTTTTCCACTTGTAGGTCTTTTCACTGCAGCTATTACTGAATGCTTCGGACAATGGCAACCTTTGGGCTTTATATATTCATCAAAATATTCTTTACCGTAGTCGTAGTTAAGCTCATCTCCGGGTACAATTTTTTTGAGGGCATATACAAAAACCCGCCTTTCATCTTCATCGATTTCAGTTTCACAATTCGGTACACAGGAATGGTTGACATAGCGGGCAATATTTTTGCGTGATTTGCCGTCAATCGTGTATTTTTTATCAATTTCAAAAAGGTACCGGCCGCCGCGACGGTCAGCTTCTTCGACGGTAATGATCTCGCCGATATATTCAATTATCATATCCCCTTTTTTCCAGGCAGACGTACTGAAGAGTCCGAGTCCGTTGATGCCGCGTTTAACTTTGAATTTTTGCATACGCAAAAGGATACCACAATTTCGCCGGACAACAAATAAAATAAAGGATTAAAAAAAGAAATTGAAACAAATTTCATTTTTCCTTTATAATCTCTTTATGCAGGCTTTTCCCAAACATCTCCTCACTCCGGTCGAGAAACGGCTTTTTGAAAAGCTGGATACACCGGCTAAAATTCAAAGTTACCTCAATAGCCTGCCGCATAACCATTCCGATACCGTACAGTCCATCCGTCGATCGATTAAAGCCAAAAATGTTCATTGTTTTGAGGGCGCGCTCCTGGCTGCGGCAATACTCTGGTTCCATGGCAAAACCCCCCTCTTGCTTGATCTCAAAACTACAAAATACGATGATGACCATGTTGTTACACTTTTTAAGAGTAACGGTCTTTGGGGCACAATTTCTTCTACACATCACGCTGTCTTGCGTTACCGGGATCCCATATACAAAAACCTGCGCGAGGTAGCCCTATCATATTTTCATGAATATTTTCTCAATTCCGGAGAAAAAACGTTGCGTGAATATTCTAAAAAACCTTTCTCGCTTCTATCCTACGGCCATAGCTGGCTTTTTGATGATGAAGAATTATATGAAATCGGTGCAGATCTAGACGATGCTCCCCATGAGAAAATAATGCCGGCTAAAGTAATTAGAAATCTTCGCAGAGCAGATAAAATTGAAAGAGATGGAGCGAACCTGACAGAATAAAAATCTCACCAGATCATATTCAAAAATCAGGCAATAAAAAAAGAGGACCGGTTGGTCCCCTTTAATTGATTCACTAAAAACTATGGCGTAGTTCTTTAGAAAAATATAGGAATCAATCCACTACGTTGTATGTCTTTACTAAGATGTGTCTAGTTGGTTTAAACAAGTATAAACCATTATACAGAAAAGTCAAGTAAAAAATAAACCCCCGTTTGTGGCGGGGGTCTCTACTAACATAATCTGTTCCTACTTTTTCTTAGGAGGAGGACCAGGACTTTTTTTAGAAGGCTGGTTTTGATTCTGTTGCTGATTCTGCTGCTGGTCATTTTGGCTGTTATCCTTTTTCTGGCCACCATTTGCTGGGGAGTTAAAAGGATCGGCACCGAAATCTGACGAATTACTATTTGTATTCGTAGAATCATCCTGGTTGTTGTTACCACCACCGCCACCAACTGTAACTCCTGGAGCTACCGCTTTCTTGCCTCCATCGCGGGGTTCAGATTTATCAACAATTATCTTCAGCTTGGCACTTTTACTATTCTCAGTGTAATTGTACTGTTGCCCGTCTAGCATAACTGTTTTTTTACCCGGGGTAAAATAAAATCTGTCATCATCCTTCGGAGTAAATGAGAACCAGCGGAATGTTCCGCCGTCATCAAATTTTATCCAAAGTGTTTTACCGATGATAGTATCAATTACTCCGTGTGTCCCGTCTTTTACAGTATAGGTATCCTGGAGTTTTTTGTCTTCGATGTGGAAAACACCGTTTTCATCAACCCATTGACTTGGAGTAGTTTCAGCAAGATTCAGGCTGATAGTACCATCCAGAATATATTGTCCTGACATTAGATTTTCATTTTTCCAGGGATGCTTTTTGTCCTTGATAAAAGAAACCGTCAAATCGACAATGCCACTCTTTTGGCCACCTGACTCTTGCGAGCCCGTACCGGACTTTGTGCTTTTACAGGCTGCAAAAGCCGTAAAAAGCCCAATAAAAACAAGGATTTTAAGCTTTTTCATGTCTATTTTGTTTTAATATTTATTTTGTCTATATTATATCAAAATATGCGACAAAGTCAAGCCCCATGTAGGTAATAAAAACCCCTCTAAAAAGAGGGGGTTTTGGCCTTAATTTGCAAGAGTATTTTGCAAATTATTGACCATGACAAGCATATAAGATTCCCTGGCCTGGACGATTTCAGGTACAGTCATTACATTTTCCTGAAAGCAGCGGAATTCGCGCTCATCCATAAAACCTTTTTGTTTACCGTAAAAGAAAAAGAAATTGTTTTCTGTATAACCTGTTGAAACAGCATTAAGTGAAGTCAGTAAGTTCCCCGGCTTCCAGGTAATATTCCTGAAACCTACTCTTGCAATTTTGAGAAATTGAAGTGTAGGTAATGGAATAATTTTGAGATGAGGAGCGTCAAGGCTGTCATCTTTTTGGGCCTTAAGCATATCGATTAAAGCTTCATTGCTTTTAATTGAAATAGCTTTTATCAGCACCGGCTTTCCTATTCGTCTTAATCGTTGCATACAGTCATATGCTTTGCTCTCTCGACATTCGTCAATTAAGATTTGCGGATCAAGCTGTAATTTCTCCGATTTTAGAAATTTTTTGACTTCAGCAATTTCCAGTATTTCATGTTTTCGTCTGTATCTCACTGTTGGAGATAATTTTAGCAGTTGATCGGCGATATGGGCTGCCGAATAGCTCATATCATAAGCTTCCGCTCCTGGTGAAATCATTACTGAACTGACCTTGCCTTTGTTTTTGATCGCTTCTCTTACTAGTACTGGTTTTTCTTTCGTGATGTTTGCCATAGTTGTTTATTTAATTGTTTAAGAACTATTATGAATTTATTATTTAGTTTTGAGTTAATAGAATAACACACCCTATGTCATTCAGTCAAGGATTTTGGTCAAAAAAGACCGACGGTGTATGGGTAAAAGGCCATGCTTTTTAATAGCCGCGTAATGAGCTTTGGTACCGTAACCGACATGAGAATCAAAGCCGTAGGCAGGATGTTTTGCGGCCAGACGGGCCATATGTCTGTCCCGATGGACTTTGGCCAGGATCGAAGCTAGTCCGATAACAGCTTCTTTTTCATCACCTTTAATAATAGTTTTTTGATTTTTGAATTCCGCTGGTGCACAAAGACCGCCATCAAGCAGAACAGTATGGTTTACTGACAAGCGCGCATTCGTAGCTTTTTCATTTGCAGCTTTTTCAGTTGTAACTTTATAGAGGGATTTTTCAAGTGCGCGACGTATGGACGCAGCTATGCCAATTTTATCGATGTTTTTTGAATGAACAAGAGTAATTGCAAAATCACACTTTCCGTCTCTTTGCCATTTTTTAATAATCGGAATCCAGGTTTTGCGATCCTGTTTGGAAAGTTTTTTTGAATCGGCGAACTTTAATTTTTGTTTTTCTGATTTATTCCACTTTAAACTTTCTTGAGCAATTTTTAAGGTTAATGTGCTAGCGCTGCCTTTCCAGAAAAATGCACACACGCAAACCGGCCCCGCAATTGGCCCGCGTCCGACTTCGTCAATCCCTATAATCATAACCATATGATAGAGTGTCCCGGAATAAAAATCCATACAAAAACCCACCATACAAGGGTGGGTTTTATTTTTTACTGGTAATGTGTTAAGAATAATTTTCCGAACTATGGTTGTGACTTCTTTCGCACATTACTTTAATCTCCGCAATTCTCTCGTCTGTAAATATCTCTTTAACTCGAGGGTCATCTTGATATTGAACAACTTGTTGTGCAATGCTGATACCGGCATCTTGGCATTTTCCATACTCTTTACCGCTTTTGACGATGTTAGAAATAGGAATGTCTTCAAGCCGATTTCGGGGCACATTGGGAATTTGGGATTTACTACTACTATTACTACTAAATGTGTTTCTGTTATGTTCATGTCCACCTGGGGTGTTTGTTTTTCCAGTGTTTAGAACTTTTCTCATTTTGTAGTTATTTAATTGTTAATAAATATGTACTTATTAGCTTAATTATATAGCCATTGTGTTTTTTGTCAAAGCGCTATACACATTGGTATACTAGTTCATCAATGCAAAAAGAAAACACGGCTAAATACGTACACATCCATACGCA
The DNA here is from genome assembly GCA_043718505.1 of Minisyncoccota bacterium. Lineage (GTDB taxonomy): Bacteria > Patescibacteriota > Minisyncoccia > Phycocordibacterales > UBA9973 > JAGOSA01. The sequence continues at coordinate 8,675 of JAYSVN010000050.1, forward strand.
CTCTCACTATTCCCTATTAGACGGGCTATCCAAAGTGACTGATCTGGTCAAAACCGCCAAAAAGTACGGTATGCCGGCGCTTGCTCTCACTGATCACGGTGCCATGTACGGAGCAATCGATTTTTATATGGAAGCCAAGAAAGCCGGTCTCAAACCTATCGTTGGTGTTGAAGGCTACCTGGCTGCCCGTGGCCGCGCGGACAAAGAAACGGGTATCGACGCCAAGCGCAATCACATTACGCTGCTCGCCAAAAACGAAATCGGTTACCGCAACCTTATCAAGCTCACCACACTTGCCCATCTTGAAGGTTTCTACTACAAGCCGCGCATGGACAAAGAAATTTTGCGCAAGTATAGCGAAGGAATTATTTGTCTATCCGGTTGTCCGGCTTCGGAAATGGGGCAAGCACTTCGGGCCAATGATATGGCGCGTGCACGTGAACTAGTGCAGGAATATCAGGAAATCTTTGGCAAAGAAAATTATTTTCTGGAAATTATGGCCCACACTGAAGTGCCAGGTTGGGAAAATTGGAAAAACGGTATTATAAAATTGCATGAAGAATTTAATATTCCAATTGTCGGCACACACGATTCTCACTACCTCATGCATGATGATCAGGAAGCGCATGAAGCATTGCTGCGTATCAATACCGGTGCTGATGCGCGTGGCGCCGGCGGTATGTCAATGAAAGATGGAGACTACCATCTCATAGACACAGAAGAAGCTGAAAAATTATTCGCTGGCATTCCAGGTGCAGTTGAAAATACGGCCAAAGTTGCGGACATGTGTGACCTTGATCTGGTTCTTGGTAAATTTGTTTTTCCTGAATTCAAACTGCCCGAAGGAGTAACAACCGATGCCGAACTTCGAAAGCTTTCGTACCTGGGAATGGAGAAACGCGGCCTCGGTAAAGAGCAGCCGGCTATTGATCGCCTGGAATATGAG
>JAYSVN010000006.1:0-7821 GCA_043718505.1 Minisyncoccota bacterium
GGCTCAAAGTGGGCGACTGCTTTAGCGTCGAGGGGCAACCGTGAAAAGTGCCAAACCGTTTTTACATAGGCATTGAAGTGCCTATAGGTCCTATTGCCGTGAGAGTAGGAATATCGGAGCTTTACCGTTCTTTTTCTTTGTTTATATATAATAAAGAAGGCTCAATCTCTAAAATATTCACGGAAGCCCCTCTTAGAGAAACAACTACATAGTAAAATACATGACCGGCAATGCTGGTCATTTTTTATTAAGTTGGTAAACTACACCTAAGTCTCAAGGGTTCGATTCCCTCGGCGAGTCAGTGGATTTTAGTACATCCGAAGTGCATACGTGCATCCTGCGGTATTGAAGTACCGCTTGCGTTTATCACCGTAAAGATAAACATCCACAAGAGCAATCTTTTTTCCCTTGTTCATTTTTGATCAACGAAATCCCAGATTGCGAGCAATCCTGCAAAGTTAAAATACTTCCACTGACTATTGCTGCATGTTCTTAACTCAATATAAAAAAGCCGCACATAATGCGGCTTTTACATTTTACTCTTCCTTCATTTTTTTCTCCTTTTCTTTCTTTCTCTTGCAGTGATGATGGTATCCCTGTATTCTCTCGTCTATGTTGAATAGTTTGTGATCACAAATACTACAGAATTTTTTATAAGTCATTTTCTTACCCATTGCTAAGTATTTTTGAATATAATACCTTTAAAAAAAAATACGTCAAATAGCTCATTATGGCCATATTTTGTATACTCAATCGTATGGAAATCCGCGATATCGAAAAATTAGCCAAGCTTGCCCGAATTGAATTGACTGATGAAGAAAAGCAGACTTTTGCCAAAGACCTGGAAAACATCCTCAAATACGTAGACCAAATCAGGGAAGTGACGACTGGCTCTAATCCGCAAGCTGGCGGAGGTGAAATTGGCGATGTTTATAATGTCTTGCGAGAAGATACTGATCCGCATGAAAGCGGTCAATTTACCGAAAAAATTCTGGCTGAAGTACCGTCGACTCAGGATGGCTTTGTAAAAGTGAAAAAGATTTTATAAAAAATTGCGGAAAAATTCAGCAAAATGTATTTAGAAACATGATCGACACCAAAACTCTCACAATTAAAGAAGCCCATGACTTTCTCACTGGAAATGTTTTTACCGCAGCTGACCTATGCGCCGCCTGCGTCGCTGTGATCGATGCTGAAAATAAAGAGCTCAATGCTGTCCTCGAAGTTTTTGCCGACTGGAGAGAGCAGGCAGCAGAAGCTGACGCAATGCTGAAGGCCGGAAAGGGAACAATGCTTACCGGTATTCCAATTATTCTCAAAGATAATATTTTATTCGAAGGACATCACGTGTCGGCCGGTTCAAAAATTCTTGAGCCGTATCGAGCGACGTATTCATGTCTCGCGGTCAAAAATCTCTGTGCGCAGGGAGCAATTATTCTCGGTCGTGCCAACATGGATGAATTTGCTATGGGTTCTTCGACCGAAAACTCCGCTTTCGGTGTGACCAAAAATCCGCATGACAAAATGCGTGTTGCCGGAGGTTCTTCAGGTGGTTCTGCTGCAGCTATTGCGAGCGGCATGTGCCTGGCTGCTCTTGGTTCTGATACGGGCGGCTCAGTTCGCCAGCCAGCCGGTTTCTGTGGTGTTGTCGGCATGAAGCCAAGCTATGACTATGCAACTCGCCACGGTGTGATTGCCATGGGTAATTCGCTTGACCAGGTTGGTCCGCTTGCCAAAACCGCTGCCGATGTTGCACTTGTCTGCGAAGCTATCTCTGCATATGATCCGAATGATTCAACTTCTGTGCCGGAAGAGTTACGCAAAAAATACGAAGCTGAAAATCTACCAGCGAGTCTGGGCGGCAGTGGTATCGGCGGGACAGCTGTAAAAACAATCGGCGTGCCATGGAGCGAAGTTGAGCGAGAGGGAATTGATCCCGAAGTGCTCACCAACTTTAAAAATTCGATAGAGAAATTAAAAAATGTCGGTTACTCAATCCAAGATATTTCTCTGCCGACAATGAAATATTCTCTGGCCGCTTACTACATAATCATGCCGGCTGAAGTTTCCACAAACCTTTCCCGTCTCGATGGTATTCGCTATGGTCTTTCTGTCCCGGCCGACAGTCTCTACGATGTCTACGCCAAAACTCGGGCCCAGGGCTTTGGTCCGGAAACTCGCCGTCGTATTATGCTCGGCACCTATGTTCTGTCGCACGGCTACTACGATGCCTACTATCGCAAAGCTTTGCTCGTGCGTGATGCTATCAAAAAAGAATTTAATGACATGTTCAAAACCGTTGATGTGATTGCGACACCAACCAGTCCGACGCCGGCATTTAAAATAGGGGAGAAATCACAGGATCCGCTCGCCATGTATTTGTCCGACATTTTCACTGTTCCGGCAAACATTACCGGCAACCCGGCAATTTCAATTCCAAATGGCAAACATTCATCCGGCTTGCCGCTTGATATTCACTTTGCTTTTGCTTACGGAGCGGATAAAAAACTTTTTGAGTTTGCGGAAGCCTTCGAACAGGTTCGTGGCTAATCTCGACTAGTTGCGTAATGCGTATACATCGCGTGTTATAATAGCGTCGTGCAGTCAATTAATATCGACTATCTATTCGGTAAAATATACGATTTTGGTCTCTGGGTATACCATACGCTCTTTGGTATATCCATAGGCCGAGGCCTGGCAATTATTGCCGGTATTTTAGTTGTGGCTTTTCTCTTCGTCATTTTCTACTCCTCCATTCGTATGAAGGAAATTGACCACGAAGAGAAAAAGAAAAAAGAAGAAAAAATGATGGCGGCCATACCAGTCGCTGCTCCGAAACATGATAAATGGATATTAATTAAAGCCCATATGATGACTCAAAATCAGGCTGAATGGCGTCTGGCTATTATCGAAGCCGATATTCTTTTGGATGAGCTGACTTTTAAACTTGGTTTGCCAGGTGATACGATGGCAGACAGATTAAAAAGTGTAGCGCCGGCTGATTTCAATACTATTCAGGCTGCATGGGAGGCGCATAAAGTCCGCAATCGTATTTCGCACGATGGTTCTGATTTTGAATTAACACATGCTGAAGCCAATCGCGTTATTCGCATGTATGAGGATGTGTTTAATGAGTTTAATTTTATTTAAGAAATATCTAAAATCGTTTTCAATTAATTTATTTTCGTAATTCCTGATATGTCAGCAGACCGTAAACAAAAAATAGAAGAAGAGATTGCTGCTATTGAAATAGAAATGGCCGGCGCTGATTTTTGGACTGACAAAAATAAAGCTCAGGCCACAATTGCCGAATATCAAAAACTCAAAGACGCTCTTTCGGGCGTAGGGAAGTACGATGCCGGTGATGCTGTTATTACTATTTTCTCCGGTGCCGGTGGTGATGATGCCGAAGATTTTTCAGGCATGCTTTTCAACATGTACCATAAATTCGCCGAGCGTCGCGGTTTCCAGGTTTTTCTCATCCATGAGCATAAAAATGATCATGGCGGCTTTCGGAATGTAACATTTGAACTCAAGGGAAAATCACAAATTGGCGGCGCCACGCTTGGCGCCTATGGTATACTAAAGAACGAATCGGGCGTACATCGTCTGGTTCGAATTTCTCCCTTTAATTCCAAAAAACTTCGCCATACATCTTTTTCTTTGGTAGAAGTTATTCCGAAATTTGAGAAAAGCGATTCTGGTATTGAAATTCCCGAAAGCGAGCTTTCAATTGAATTCGCGCGTTCATCCGGCCCAGGCGGACAGAACGTTAATAAACGCGAAACGGCTGTCCGAATTGTTCACACACCGACCGGACTTGCCGTCCATGCTGACAATGAACGAAGCCAGGAAGCCAATCGCGACCGGGCCATGGCGCTTCTCAAAGGCAAAATCTACCGTCTACGCGAAGAAGAACAGAAAGCCGAAAAAGAGAGAATGTATATTTCTAAATCGACTGACATTGAATGGGGGAATCAAATCAGAAGTTATGTGCTCCACCCATATAAAATGGTGAAGGATCACAGAACTGATGTAGAAACTTCCCAGGTTGATGATGTTCTCTCAGGTGACATAGATTTGTTTATCGAAGCCGAAAAAGATTTGTAAAAATTTTCACCCACTTTTTATTTTTATATGATTTACTTCAACAACGTTTCAAAAATATATCCAAAGGAATCGCCTGCGCTTGAGGATGTTAATCTCACGATCTCAGCCGGCGAATTTGTGTCTTTGGTCGGTCACTCCGGTGCCGGCAAGACAACTATGATCAAACTTATTTTGGCCGAAGAACATCCGACCAAGGGTAATGTCTTTTTTGAATCAACAGACATCCATACGCTTTCTGCCAGAGAGCTGACCAAACTTCGCCGTCGTATTGGTGTGGTTTTTCAGGATTTTAAATTACTCTCAAATAAAACTGCATATGAAAATATTGCTTTTGCTATGGAAGCATCAGGTAAGACTGATGAAGAAATAAAAAGTGATGTGCCTCACGTACTTGACCTCGTTGACCTTGGTGACAAAATTTTTAACTTCCCGCACCAGCTTTCAGGCGGGGAGCGACAGCGTCTGGCTATTGCCCGTGCCATTATCAATCAACCTGAGCTCATTATTGCTGACGAACCGACCGGGAACCTTGATCCGATCAATACATATGAAGTTGTTCAGATTTTGAAAAAGATTAATGACCTCGGCACAACGATCATTCTGACCACTCACAATCGCGGTGTCATCGAGTCTGTCGGTAAACGCGTTGTTTCCCTTGATAAAGGCAGGGTAGTCAGAGATGACAAAGACGGTAAATATGTTATTTAAGCGATTTTTTTCGGAAATCTTTTTTAGAATTATTTAACAATAATTGGTATAATACAAATCATTATGTTTTGGGTAGATGTCAAAAGAATCATGCGCTCGGGCCTCGTTAGTTTTAGACGAAACGGTATTGTTTCTATTGCGTCTGTTCTCATTACGACAATTACACTTTCAGTTATTGCCGGACTCATTTTCCTGCAGGCTATTCTCAATTTCTCTTTGGCTGCCATTAGTGACAAGGTAGACGTCACAATTTACTTTACGTCGACGGCCCAGGAAAATACGATTCTCGATCTCAAATCTTCCCTTGAGAAATTACCTGAAGTTGCCGGTGTGACCTATGTTTCCGAAGAGCAGGCTTTAGCTGAATTTAAAGAGCGCCACCAAAACGACTACATTACCCTCCAGGCTCTTGAAGAAATTGGCGACAATCCACTTGGCGCCTCACTCAATGTCAAAGCAATTGAAACTTCCCAATATGAAAGCGTGGTGAAATTCCTGGAAGGTGACAGCCAGGCTGTCAAAGTTGCTACTGCGTCAATTGATAAAATTAACTACTACCAGAACAAAGCCGTTATCGATCGTCTCGGTGTGCTCGCCAACGGTGCCGAGCGTCTTGGTTACATTATTTCATTCGTCATGGTGGCAATTTCGATCATGATAACATTCACTACTATTCGTCTGGCAATTTTCATTGCCCGCGAAGAAATCGGCATCATGCGCCTCGTGGGAGCGGGTAATCGGTACATTCGTGGCCCATTTTTGATGGAAGGAATTATTTATGGTGTTATTGCCTCGATTATTACAATGATTCTTTTCTATCCGTTTACGTATTGGATAGGTACGCACCTCACTGATTTCTTCGGTATGGATCTCTTTAAATACTATACCTCTAACTTTTTTCAAATCTTCGCAATTGTGCTTGGCTCGGGTATTGTTATCGGTGCAATTTCGAGCTGGATTGCCATCAGTCGCTACCTGAGAAAATAAACTTCATAAATAATTATTTTAAAAATAGTTGAGCATTATTTAAAAAAATAACATGTCTGTCCAAATTGGAATTGTCCTTGCCATTATCGCCATGATCTCGTGGGGTATTGGCGATTTTCTTATTCAGCGCTCGACACGTTTGATCGGTAATTTTGAAACACTTTTTACCATCACGGCTTTTGGCGCGATTTTTCTTTTGCCGTTTGTCTGGCATGATCTGCCGTCCCTCATTAACAATACTCAAAACTTGATGGCAGTTCTGGTTTTTTCTTCTTGCGTAATTTTAATCGCCGCACTTCTTGAATTTGAAGCTTTGCGCAGAGGTAAACTTTCCGTCGTTGAACCAATTTGGTCACTTGAAATTCCGGCAGCTGTCCTTATCGCCTATATCCTTATCGGAGAAACACTAACGAGCGCGCAGGGGATTCTTATTGCCTGTCTGATAATCGGCCTGGTCTGTGTTTCTTTCCGGGGCGGCAAGATTAATGCTAAACATTTTTTGGAAAAGGGTGCGCTACTTTCTGTGATGGCCGCGCTCTTTATGGGCGTCGGAAACTTTTTTATGGGAATTTCCGGAAGAATGACCAATTCGCTTTTGGCTAACTTCGTGGCCTGTGTTGTTATGGCAACGGTCACACTTGCATATATTGTGAGTAAGGGCCGAACCAGAAAGTTAGTTATGGATATTAAATCTCATCCGCTTCTTCTTTTAATCATGTCGATTTTTGATAACGCCGCCTGGATTGCGTTTGTGGCTGCCATGTCAATTGCGCCGATCGGTATTGTTGTAGCGCTGACTGAAAGCTACATTATCATCGTCGTTCTCCTCGGACTAATGATTAATAAGGAAAAACTAACCAGACATCAGAAGGTCGGATTAGTGGTAGCACTTTTTGCAGCTGTAATACTGGCTTCTATTTCGGGCTAGTATTTTTATTTCCTGCTTCTTTTTGAAAGCGCCTCCGGGTGTTTTGCGCTCCAGGCATAGAGAGCGACTGAAGCTGAGACTGCAGCATTCAATGATTCACAGCGTGGATGCATTGGAATAGAGAGAAGTTTGTCGCAAAGTTCCTTAGTTCTGGATCGCAAGCCTGCGCCTTCATTGCCGAGAATAAATGCGCTCGGCATGTCGAATTTTTCATTCGTCGTGTCCGCAGTGCCGCCGCCCTCAAGACCGTAAACCATAAAGCCGGCTTCTTTTAGTTCACGCACGGCTTGATTAATGTTGCCGATTGAAACAATGGGGATACGGAAAGCCATGCCAGCTGAAACTTTTACTACTGCACCTGTAACTGGTGCTTGATTATGTTCAGGCATCAAAATACCAGAGACTCCAAAAGCTGCCGCTGAGCGAATGACAGCACCGACATTATGCGGATCCTGAACTTCGCCGAGGATAACTAAAGCCGTATCATCTTCTACCTTAAGATTCGCTAAAAAAGTTTTAAAGGGGAGCATAAGATCGTCGAGCGAAACAACACCAATGACACCCTGATGTGTGGCATCGCTATCAACTCCGGGCAATCTGTCGGTACCGAGATCTGAAACCGACACGCCGGTTTTTTTGATCAAATCACGAATATGCTGATCCTCTTGTTTTGGGGATAGATAGACTTTCTTAACTGCTTGCGGCGCATTTGCCAAAGCTTCTGCTACTGCGTGTTTGCCATATATATAGATTTTGTTTTGTTTCATATTGTTTATTAGACTTTATCTATCTATTTTTCTACTTACATAACTTCTGCCAAGAGCTCTGGAAAAGCATCGGTTTGCATATCAGTAAAGCAAAAATGTCCCATATTTTTAAACTCAATAACCTTAACATCTTTAGCCTCTTTTACAACCTTCGCCACACTGTCATGAACTTCCTCTCCATCATTACTGGAGTTGAAAATAGTAATGCCTTTTGTTTTAGCAACAATGTTTTCGTCAATCTCAAAATCAAACATACCGGTGTCGAGCGATTTTTCCAAATCAAGCCACGGCGCGACTAAAACAACTTTTCCAACCTTAACA
>JAYSVN010000051.1:0-9433 GCA_043718505.1 Minisyncoccota bacterium
GATAAAAAAGATTGCGAATTTTGTGGATTGGCGAGGATGATGAGAAATAAAAAAATATCACAAAAATAATTATGAAAACCTTCAGCCAAAGAGTAATAGAAGCCGCACTTGCCATTCCAAAAAGCAGAGTCTCAACGTATGGCCATATTGCAAGGGCTGCTGGCGGAGGCGGCCAGGCGGCGCGGAGTGTCACCGCAATTCTAGCCAAAGCATACGATGCCGGCGAGAAAAAAATTCCATTTCACCGTATTGTCTATGCAGGCGGCAAAGTTTGGCTAAATAATGAATATAAAACGAAGCGATTGAAATTATATAAAGAAGAGGGAATTGAGGTTGATAAAAAGACGAGCAGAATTAAAAATTTTAATGATATTTTGTTTGAGTTTAAATAATGGGTTTATTAAATAAAAAACGGCATTACTGCCGTTTTGGTTCATATTGTCTTTAGCTCTATCAGCTGGTTTTGATATTGAGTGATTAGTTTTTTTCTGTATCTAATACCTTCACGTTTATTGGCGATCTCTTCCAATAGATCTAACCTTCTCTTTTCTTTGTAGCGTTCAATCATTTTTCTGTTTGGCTTAATGATTCTAGGGAAAAGCCATGACTGTCTTGTTCCTATACCAAACAGGAAACCAATGACAAAAGCAAAGATCGTAATACCAACATCAAGTTGAAAAAGAATTGATTGGTCTGGCGACAGACCTATGCCAAAAAGAAAGAGGCAAAATAAGTGCATGGGAATTGCATACATAAGTCCGATTTCTATACCGGCTAAAGTTCTACCCAGCGGGCTATTGCTAAATGCTCTCCTCGCGAATTGAGTTGTCATGTGTAGTTGTTTTAGAATGTTTATTGATACTTTACATTCTGAATATTTTTTGTCAAATTTCCGGCCCATTATCCAGCCAGCCAAAAAAGATACCAAGAAGAAGGAGAACGATCGCAGCCACCAGAAGTAATTTTTTCTGCTTTGTCATGGGTTTATCATATCATTTTTCTGTGTATAATGAGGCTCATGGAATCGCCACAAAATGCAGAAACCGTACAAGCACAGTCCGGAAAAGAACATCCTCTCATGCACACAGTTCTCGAGGCGGTTGGCATTTTAAATGAACTCGGTTTTGAAATAGCGACCGGTCCCGAACTTGATGATGAATGGCATAATTTTGATTCACTAAATGTTCCCAAAGATCATCCTGCGCGTGACATGCAGGACACCTTCCTCATAAAAGGGAAACCAGGCTTCGTTATGCGAACGCATACCACCGGCAGTTCAATGCGCGCCATCAAAAAAGCCCGCGAAGAGAATCGCTTACCTTGTGCTTTCGTTTCCTTTGGTAAAGTTTTTCGAAATGAAGCCACTGACGCCACGCACGAAACTCAGTTCTATCAAATTGACGGTATCATGATCGGCAAAGATATTACGCTCGCAAATCTCAAAGGTACGCTCGAACACTTCATGAAAAAATTCTTCGGTGCAGAAACTGAAGTTCGTTTGCGTCCGTCATTTTTTCCTTTCGTCGAGCCTGGTGTTGAAGTCGATGTCAAAGTCGGAGACAAGTGGATAGAAGTTTTGGGTGCCGGTATGGTTCATCCCAAAGTTTTGGAAGCGGCGGGTATTGATGCGAAGGAGTACCAGGGTTTCGCTTTTGGTATTGGCGCCGACCGCCTTATGATGATTCGCCACAATATGCCGGATATTCGCCCTGCATATCACGGGGACTTGAGATTTAATCAGATATAAATCAGCTATGAGTGAAAAGCGTAAAAAACCAATACTCCTCGTTATGATGGCATATCCTGGTTCAGGTAAAACATATTTTGCCGAACATTTTGCACAGGAGCATAATTTTTTTCATTTAAATAGCGACTACATTAGATCACATATTTTTGATATCCCGGATCACACTTTCGAAGGCAATAAAAAACTATTTTCCTTGATGGATTCACTGATGTTCGAAATGTTGAAAAAAGGAATTTCAGTAATTTATGATGCCAACACAACAAAATATGCATATAGAAAAAACATAATACGTTTGGCGAAAAAAGCTAAAGTTCCGATGTATATCATTAGAATTATTACCCCAATACATATTGCCGAAAAAAGAGCACAGAACAGGAAATATGAAAATCCCCAATATAAAAAATATTACAAAAAAGTTTCTCATGATATTGTCTATCGCCTCAAAAATGAATTAGAAGAGCCTCGTAAAAATGAAAAGTCCATTATTCTTGATGGCATGAAGCCGTATAAATCAAAGAGTAGAATTGTATATAATCAGATTAAGAAATATCTATGAAAATTTCCTACAACTGGCTGAAATGGTATGTTCCCGAAATTCCGGAAGCGGAAAAGCTTGCCGATGTTTTTACTTTTCATGTTTGTGAAGTCGAGGCGGTTGAGAAATATGAAGATGACTTTATCTTTGATCTGAAAGTTTTACCTGACCGTGCCCATGATCTTTTGTCTCACCTCGGTGTCGCGCGCGAAGTTTCGGGCTTGCTTGGTCTGCCTTTTAACGATCCGACGTCGCAGTATAAAATTCCAGAATCAAAACCGACTAGTTTAAACATTGAAATTGAAGATGCTGCTTGCCGACGATATATGGGTAGAATCGTGCGCGGTATCAAAGTTGGTCCGTCGCCTGATTGGGTTGTGAAGCATCTGGCTTCGATCGGTCAGCGTTCAGTCAATAATATTGTTGATGCTACAAATCTGACCATGTTTAATTGTGGTCAGCCTTGCCATGCTTTTGATGCAAAGAAAATTGAAGGAGAGAAAATTATTGTGAGGAAAGGGAAGTCAGGCGAAACAGTAACTACCTTAGATAAAAAAGAGATTTCGACGGATGAATCTGTACTAGTTATCGCTGATCTTAATGTGCCGCTTGCACTCGCCGGCGTAAAAGGCGGCACCAAAGCTGAAGTCGACGAAAACACAACCGACATTGTTTTGGAAGTTGCCAATTTCGAACCGATCACGGTTCGCAAAACCGCACGCAAACTTGGTCTCGTAACCGACGCTGCCAAACGATTTGAAAACGATCTCACTCCTGAACTTGTTCCGTATGCCATACGCGAGCTTTCGTCGCTCATTATGGAAATGTGTCCGGAGGCAAGATTTGAAGATGTTATTGATGTGTATCCGATTGAAAACAATGTAGGTACACTCAAAGACGGACAAAGAAAAATTCTCTTTAATGCAGGAGAAATAAGCAAATTGCTTGGCATAACAATCTCCGCCGATGAAATTGAGAAAATTCTCAAAAACTATAGCTACATTTTCTCACGCGACGGCGAGCAATTTACTTTTCCTATTCCCGCAAATCGCATTGATCTTGTTGGTCCGCATGATATGGCTGAAGAAATTGGACGAGCATATGGCTATGAAAAAATTCCGGGCGTTTTGCCGAATATTACCGCTGCAGGCTTCACTCCAAAATTAAACGAAACTGCCGTCAAAATTATGATGGCCCGTACGCATTTTCTTGAATCCGGTTTTTCTGAAGTTTTTACCTATGCATTTACAAAAAAAGGTGAAATAGAAGTGGCATATGGTGCCAAAGATAAATCAGCTCTTCGCCGCAACCTTTCCGATGGATTAAAAGAAGCATATGAACTCAACGTAAAAAATGCTGCACTTTTGGAAATGGATGAAATAAAACTATTTGAAATCGGCACCGTTTTCTCAAGCGCCGACACTGACAAAGAAGAAATTCATGTTGCCTGGGCGACAAAAAAAGGTGTTGAAGAATACACACTCGACGAAGGGACAAAAGATCATCCTGCTGATACATATCAATTTCCAAAAAATGTAGATCCAAAAAACTCGGATTCAAAAAGTACTGAGCTGAAAAAATTCAAGATATGGTCACAGTATCCTTTTATTGTTCGTGATATTGCGCTTTGGGTTTCAGAAGGAACCGATCCTGAAACTGTCACCGATGTTATCCGCCAAAATATAGGAGAATTAATTATTGCCGGCCCGAGACTTTTTGATACATTTACAAAGGACGGCCGAACAAGTATGGCCTTCCGAACTGTTTTTCAGTCATATGATAAAACGCTAACCGATGCAGAAATTGAGCCGATTATGATGAAAGCCACTGAAGCACTAAAAGAAAAAGGCTGGGAAGTAAGATAAAAAACAACTTTTTACTGAATCCCTTCAACCAAAGATTCAATTGTTCTCGGATACATTGCTCTATAATCATCTTCAGTGCGCCTGTCTTTTTTAACAGTATTTTCAAAATCCAGATGATAACGGCTCATCATAAGAGATGACCTAACTATACCGAGCTTCATGCCGGCATTAACCCATGCTTCGTCGTAATATGTTTTGCCGATTTCAATCATTGCTTGATCAAGTAAGTTTTGAAAACTTGGTGAAGACCAGGCGCGAGCACGCAAATTGCCGTAGTCATACATAATAGCAATGAGAGGGGAATTGCTTTTGCCGACCCATTCAAAATCGAGTAATTCAAATTCGCCATTTTTATGTTTGTAAATATTATCAATTTGCATATCGGCATGAACGAGATACGTTTTTCTTTTAGTCTTTGATTTTAAAACAAATTTCCAATTGTCTTCTAAAACATTCATAATTTTTATAGCCATATCAGGTATTCCTGTATATGAAATAAGAAAAAACTCAACTGTATTGTCAGAAATAACTCCCTCTGCATCCTTGTGCTGAATTCTTTTGTTGAGCAACTTCTTAAGCTCCTTTCTATATGTAGAAATATTACCAGACATTTCTTTGGCGTAACCCAATGTTTTCTTACTCAATTCTGCCCCAGCCTGATGAAAGGTATACAATGTCGAAACAAATGTATGAATATTTTCTTCAGTAATATTTTTATAAAATAAAGGATTATCATTCATAAAACCAAAACCATCTCCGTTTTCGCGTGTTTCAAAAATAGCGTAGGAAACCGGAGGCTTGAGCGACGAAGCAATGACAGCGATACTTGGAGACTTAAAGTGACTGTCAGCATTGAGCGCGGCCGCTATGTTAACTTGTCTTCGAAAAGGCTTGAAGGTTTTTTGGCTGCCATCGAGCATAATTTTCAAAAATCGCTTTACCCGTTTTCCGGACTCATTGCGCGGAAGTACTATGTTACCGTAGCGTATGCCTTTTTGATTACCTTTGAGGAGAGCGTGGATGTTTTCGAGTTCATAAATAAAACCTTCTTTGTCCAGGATCTTCTGTATCCGTTCGAAATTCGCCTTTTTAATAAAAAGTCTGGAAAACATGATGAGGGGATTATAACATGGGGGAATATGGTTAAAGTGAAATAAAAAAAACCTCACCATAATAGGTGAGGTTAACTCAGTAATATCAATTTCTCTTATTATTTCTGATAACTAATCCGTTGAGAAATAAAAGAAATTTTTGTGTGACAAAATAAAGTCCGCTTTCAAACTTTAGATATTCAGGTTGTAAAAATGCTTTCGTATTCCAAATAGGCTTACCACCATTAACAAATGCATCAAGAACAACCTTCTCATCATCGCTAACTTTGTGTGTGCAGTGCTCCTTATAATTATCATAAGAGAATGGCGTCCATTGATCTGGATTCATTTTTTGCTGGATGACAACTATATTGCGGGCAACTCTTTCGGCCTCAATATTTTGAAATTCGCTGTCCATAAATGAAACTGAAAGTGGAAAATCTTTTGGAGCAAGCCTTGCTTCAGTAAAGGAGAATATTTCAGCTACACCATTATCAACAACCACAATCGCCACACCCTGCTTCATTTTAAGCTTATTAGCAGCTTCTTTGTCAAAAGATTCCAAAATATCTTGAATTCCTTTTCTGTCTGCCAAGCCCCGCGCGAATGGAATTTCACCTCTGTCGCGAATTTCTTGCCAGTTGTAGCCGGGCATAAGTATTTCAGCAATATGACTACCATGTACGTCATCAACATTTATCACTGTAATCACTAATTCTTCAGGAGTACGGTTTAATTCACTGATTCGTTTGTTGAAATGACATACCCTGTTTATGTTCATGTCAAATGTAAATTGACAATTGAACTTATTTACGGCTTGAATGACACCAAATGCAATGGGGTCGTCGAGAACGATCTTGCCATCAATTACCCTTATGGTTGCCTGAGGCGATTGAGATTCTTTTTTCTGCATGGATTATATTTTTAAGGTTAGGAATTTTATAAATAGTATCATATAATACTAATTAGTCAATAGTTAGAAATTATAATGTAGAAATTAATAAATATGCTAATAAAACCCTTATAAATTAAGCCCTTTTTCCCACATTTTGAGTAGCTTTACAGCACAAAATTTGCTATAATATCCCTGTAGCTTACAAGAGCTTTTTTATTTTATATTCAGCTTTAATTCATCTCAATCTGATTTAATCTGATTCCGCCCGAACAAAATGGCAAAAGAAAAACCAGACACAAAAACTAAAAAAGGTGGATACGGCGCAGAAGCAATTTCTGTACTTGAAGGTCTTGAGCCGGTACGCAAGCGTCCGGGTATGTACATCGGTACGACTGGTATCGATGGCCTCCACCATTTGATCTGGGAAATTTTTGATAATTCGCGCGACGAAGCCATGGGTGGCTTCTGTGATCGTATTGAGGTTGTGCTTTTGCCGGGCAATAAAATTCGCGTGGCTGACAATGGCCGCGGTATTCCGACTGACATTCATTCCAAAACAAAAGTTTCTGCACTCGAAACTGTCATGACGACCCTGCACGCCGGTGGAAAATTTGGCGGCGATGAATCCGGTTACAAAGTTTCCGGCGGTCTCCACGGCGTCGGTGCTTCGGTTGTAAACGCTCTCTCTATTTATACTCGCGCTGAAGTGCACCGCGATGGCGGTAGATTTTTGCAGGAATATTCACAGGGCAAGAAAAAAGCCGCTGTCAAAAAGATTGCCAGCTCAAAAGAGCACGGCACAATTATTACTTTCCAACCAGACACCACAATTTTTCCTGATACCACTTTTAATTTTGAAACAATCGTCAACCACTTGCGTCAGCAGGCATATTTGGTCAGTAGCATGCGGATTGAAATTGTCGATGCGCGCAATTATGGCGCTGATACTGAAGGCGGCAACGCTGGCGGCAAAAACAAAAAAGGCGCCGAACTCGATGATACTGAAACATACTGGATTAAAGACCTTGGCCTCGAACTTCCATCTGTCTCATTCTTTTTCGAAGGCGGTCTCGTTTCGCTCGTCAAATTTACCAACAAACATCTCAAGCCGGTGCATGATCGTATTTTCTACGTGCAAAAAGAAATTGATGGCGTTGGTGTTGAAGTCGCGCTCCAGTATGTCGATGACATTGCTGATCGCCTCATGCCTTTTGCCAACAACATTTACACTGCCGAAGGTGGTACGCATGTTGCCGGTTTCAAAATGGCGCTCACTCGTTTGGTTAATAATTTCGCCAAGAAAAATCAGGTACTCAAAGAAGCTGATGGCGGATTTACCGGTGACGACGTGCTCGAAGGTTTGACCGCAATTATTTCCGTGAAGCTCGCTGAAATTCAATTTGAAGGTCAGACCAAAGCCAAACTCGGTTCAACCGAAGCCCAGGGTGCTGTGCAAAAAGTGTTCGGCGAAGCCTTTGAGCAATATCTCGAAGAGAATCCGGATGATGCCAAGGGAATTATCGGCAAAGCCGTACTTGCTCTGCGAGCCCGCAAAGCTGCCAAAGCTGCCAAAGATTCCATTCTCCGCAAAGGTGCACTCGAAGGCATGACCTTGCCGGGCAAGCTTGCCGATTGTCAGTCAAAAGATGCCAGCGAATCTGAAGTCTTCATTGTTGAGGGAGATTCGGCCGGCGGTACAGCCAAAATGGGACGCGATCGTAAAACGCAGGCAGTGCTTCCTCTGCGCGGCAAAATTCTCAACGTTGAACGTGCGCGCCTGGATCGCATGCTCGGTAGTGAGCAGATTAAAAATCTGGTTATTGCTATGGGTACATCAATTGGCGATACACTCGATATTTCCAAAATCCGCTACCACAAAATTATTCTCGCAACTGATGCCGACGTGGACGGTGCGCACATCCGTACGCTCATTCTCACACTCATGTACCGCTACTTCAAAAGTGTGATTGAAGCCGGCTATGTCTACATCGCGCAGCCGCCACTCTACAAGATCAAACAGGGCAAAGAAATTTCATATGCATATTCAGATGAAGAAAAGCTTAAGATAACCGGCGGCAATGTTGAGATTGAGGAAATCGAAGGCATGGAGGAAGGTGCTGACGAAGGCGAAGAAACTGAAGAAGAAACGGAAGCCAAAAGTAAAAAGGCTGCTGCCAAAATTCACATCCAACGCTACAAAGGTCTCGGCGAAATGAATGCCGATGAACTTTGGGAAACAACAATGGATCCGGCCCGCCGTATTCTCAAGCAAGTTACGATCGACGACGCTGAAGAAGCCAATAAAGTTTTCGACACACTCATGGGTTCGGAAGTTGCTCCGCGTAAATCATTTATCCAGTCCAATGCCAAGATGGCGAATTTGGATATCTAGCACAAATAAAATATGAAATTAATTACACTCAATACCTGGGGTGGTAAGATCCGCGAGCCGCTCTTGTCATTTATAAAAGAAAATGAAGAAACAGATATTTTTTGTTTGCAGGAAATCTACCATGGTGCTACGGCAGAAACTATGTCAGAAGGCCATAAGGAAGACAGCTTTAATCTTTTTACAGATTTGAAAAAGATTTTAACAAAACATACGGGATATTTCAGACCGGTTTTGCCCGGCTATGGTCTAGCTATATTCCTCAAGCAAAATATTCAAGTACATGAGGAAGGTGAAGTTACAATTTTTACTAACAATAATTACATAAGCGGCGGTGATCATTCTAGAAATCTCCAATATGCAAAAATAAATATTGGCGGAAAGGAAATGACTATTGTGAATGTTCACGGACTTTGGAATGGTATGGGTAAAACTGATACGGAGGACAGGCTCAATCAGTCAAAAGCAATCAGGAATTTTATTGATTCTGTTGATGGCCCCAAAATTGTCTGCGGCGATTTTAATTTACGCCCAGATACCAAAAGTATTGAAATGCTTGAAGAGGGAATGAGGAATTTAATAAAAGAATACAATATTGCTTCGACCAGAACTTCACTCTATGAGAAACCGGAACAGCATGCCGACTACATGTTCACTTCTCCTGAAATAAAAATAGAAGATTTTAAGGTTTTACCTGATGAAGTTTCGGATCATGCGGCGCTCAGTTTGGAGTTTGAAACTTAGGATTGCAAAACCGCTAAATTATGGTATTATCTCACCTACAAGTGCTGTTTTTCAGCTTTGTGTATATAAAATATCGCGGGGTAGAGAAGAGGCATCTCGCAAGGCTCAATTGGGCTCACTAGCCAGTAATAGCTAGTGGAATACCTGTCAAATTCGGTGAAATCTTC
>JAYSVN010000052.1:0-30202 GCA_043718505.1 Minisyncoccota bacterium
TTTCTTCGGCGTTTTCGACTTTGCGAGCCGGACGCTTCATGCCGCTGCCCATTGCACGCTTGCCGGCAATAGTGTTTTCGCGAACTGTTTTGATAAGGAGAAAGCGCAAAACATCTTCGTCACGCTTCAAAATAGCTGACATTTCTTCGGTCGTGGCAGGATCAGCTTCAAACTTCATCCAGCCAAAGTAGCCTTCATTAAACCAGGACTTCTTATTGCCGATCGGACGTGACATTTCATAGCCGAGTGTAATGAGGCGAGGAAATTCCTCGCTGATGCTCACTGCCCCCTTACCTTCTATAACGTCCTTAATTGCTCCAACCTTAGCCGCTACATTCTCTTCCGGTATTGTACCGACCAAGAGGTAGCCAAGCTCGTATACGCGAGACCCGGTCTCGCCCTTTATTTCTTCTTCCATAGTAAAACTTATATTTCTTTTAAATTCAGCTGCAAAGCAGCTTTGCCTCGTTTCGGACCTAAGCGCTGGGGTTATCAGTACCCCCGCGAACGAGACTTGATTACTTTAATGGAAAAAATGTTGTTTGGCAAGTATGGTGCTTCTAAATTTGACACTATGAGATAAACGTTATAAAATACATAAAACTTACAAATCAATATGAAGACAACAACTCTAACAATCCCCGTCCTTAATGGCGACGGCATTTCTGATGAAATAATGGCTGCGACTAAGCATGTAATCGAAACTGTTATGCATGCCGGTAATACGAAAATCGAATGGATCGATTTACACATGGGCGAGCATGCTCTCGAGAAATTCGGGACTGCACTTGATCCCAATATCACTACTATTGTGGCAAAACATGGTGTGGCAATAAAAGGACCGTCGACAACACCTGATGGCACTGGTTACCGATCTGTTAATGTTGAGCTTCGCAAAAGCCTTAACCTCTTTGCCTGCATACGCCCGGTAAAATATTTCAACGATTCAGTTAGTCCAATCAAAAAATCTGGAAATGTCGACATGGTAATCTTTCGCGAAAATCTTGAAGACCTTTACGCTGGAGTTGAATTCGAAGCAGAAAGCAATATGGCTAATGAAATACTCGGACTGGCCATGGGTCATGAATATGATAAATTTTACCGGCCGGCCGTAGGATTAAAACTTATTTCTGTACCGAATACTGTTCAGCTAATGATGCAAGCTGTGAAGTATGCTCGTGCCTACGGACGGAAAAAAATTACGGTCGTAGCAAAAGCCAATATTATGAAATACACCGACGGTCTTTTTGTCGAAGTATGCGAAGATGTATTTAAAGCAGATGTATTTAATACAAACGATCATGGACTTACTTTTGAAAGTAAGCATATCGATGCAGTTGCCGAAGAAATGCCTGCCAGACCCGAGCTCTACGACGTTATCGTCACGGAAAATGTGTACGGCGATATTCTTAGCAGTCTTGCTGGTGGATTAATCGGTGGTGTAAGATTTTGCCCTGGTGTAAACATGAATGAAAGTATTGCAGTCTTTGAAGCAACACATGGCACTGCACCGACGATTGCTGGCAAAAATCTTGCCAATCCGATTGCTCTCATACTATCGGCAGAAATGATGCTTCGACATCTCAAATATGAGAACGAAGCTAACGCTATTGCAAAAGCAATCAGAGACTATTTTGGCGAATTTGAGAATGAAAAAGATTTTCCTTCAAGAACAAGGCAGGTTGGTCAATATATTGCTGAAGCTTCAAAAAATTATTTAGTAGAAGTTATGTAATTCGTATATAAAATGTAAAAGCCGGACATATCCGGCTTTTTTTATTTCCCCTTATCTGAGAAATTTTTGGGATCTTCACTAATCAACCAATTTGTCTGAAATTTCTTGCCCTCTAAAAATTTCTCAAGCTCATCAAAAGTAAAGTCACCCTTCTCAAAACCTTGTCGTAGTCTTGGCGCATAATCCCTGTTAAAACGTTTGATATCGTCAAATGAGGGCAATATTTTGTTTTCCATATGTTTGAGTTTTAGTTTTTGAAACAATAGCATTTCCGGCTTCTTTGTCAAAACTACTGCTATTTTTTATCAGCAAAGCTATAGAAATAGCCATCACGTGTACCGACAAATATTTGCCCTTTCCAAACTGCAGGAGTGGATTCAATACAGGCACCCGAAGCAAGTGGCATGGTGTTAGTTAATTTTGGACGAGCCGGATTATCTAGAGAGTAATTACGTAGCGAGCCTGGATAGCAGGTAGCGACGAGAAGTTTTAGACCACCGTTTTGTACGCTATTATTTTGCGTGCCATCATCAATCACAATCGGCGAAGACCAGGCATGGTCACCAAGTTGATCAGTACTTGTAACTGTTCCTGTCTCTCGTTCGACGGTCAGTAATTTCCCGGTATGCGTTGCAACATATAAGTAGTCGCCAAAAATTGCCGGCGTTGCCCAAATACCGCCCTTGTCCATATTTTCTTTCGGTACCTGGACACCCCAGATATATGGATCACCTGTAATAATTCCGGCAGAATTAATTTTTTGTTTAGACGGATCAAGTTTAATGAGTTGCCCAAGTTCTGCCGAACGATTATTCATACGCTCGAGTTCAGCGGCAACATAGAGCATTCCTTTTTCATCAACAACAATCGTGGCATCTACGTCATCCCCCACCCAATAATCAAAAACAATCGGGGCAATGTTTTCATTGTTTGTTTTTATATTTTCTTTTCCAGTATTTTTTCCGATATTCGAAATATCAAGTCCGAGAATTCTGCCGCCTGAATTCGCGAAATAAACTCGATCACCAAAAAAAGTTACTGAGTCTTCAATACTCACCATTTCATCGCCGACATTTTTAATCAGTTCATCAGTATAACCCGACATTTTAAAAATAATATTTGGCGAAACTGTAACCTTGCCGGCATTTGCCGTACCTTCCGGGCCGTAGGCGCGGTTTAATTTCATAACAAAAAACCAGCTATTTTCTCCGCCTTCAAAAAGCATGTCGTTAACAACAACTGGATTACCATCCCAATCATTATTCCATTTACCTTTAACAATGTCGGCATTGAGGCGCCAGACTTCAGCCGGCGACTCGGTTGGATCACCATCAAGAGAAAGGATTCGCAAATTATTATCGCGCGAACCAAAATAGAGAAGCGGATAACCGTCGGGATCGAGTGTTACCGAACCTTTGATCAGATCCCCTGTTTGAAATTTTGGACGAGTGTCCTGGCCGGTTTTGGCATTTACGAAATGCACTGCGCCATCGTATGCACCAAAAATAACTTCGGTGATTCCGTCTGGTCGCTCCCAAACAACTGGCTGTCCTGTCCAACCGCTGCCACACCACTGTTTGGTCACACCGTCAGCTTCAGAATAGCTACACATTGGTTTTTCGGGATAACGCCACAGAACTTTCGGATTAGAAGGGAGCGGGCCTTTGCCATACCAAGAACGAGTCGGGCTGCCGCGAAACATTGTTAAGCCGGAAACGGTGCCCCAAGGTTCACCTATTTTGGAAAGACTGACTTTGAGTGAGCCACCGCCGAAAATATCATTAAGTTTTTCGATAATGGGCAAAATGAGAGAGTGGTTTTCAGCTTGATCTCCGGTTTGGTTTTTGTCTGTCGCAGTTACGCCCGCATCAATGACGCTCGCTGTTTGCGAACGGTCGTAAACAATTGTGTGGTCAAAGAAAAAAGCGGTTAGAAATCCAACCGCGATAACACTGAGACCTACGACAACATAGTGCTTCCTTTTCATTACTCTTTTCATTACTAAGCCGGATTATAACAGAATTTTAAAAAATTGTTTTGCGTTTTCGAGCAGTTGGATACGAGTTTTTTCTTCATCTTCGCCCCGAATTTGAGCAATTGTGTGTGCAACTTCCTTAACCATCCATGGTTCACAGCGTGTTGGCCGACCACCAGTTGTCTTGTTGCGATATGGTTCCGGAGCAGCAAAAGGTGCATCGGTTTCGGCCATAATTGCAGAAATCGGCAGCATTTTAATTACCTCATCATAATCATGTGAAAAAGTTATTGGTCCATCAAAAGACATTGTGTGGCCAGCTTCAAGTGCTTTTTGAGCAATTGTGGTGTCGCCAACAAAGAAATGAAAGTTGACACGAACTTGAGAATAATTTGAGAGAATATTTAAAACGTCTTCATATGCGTCCATACTGGCTTTGCCTTCGGTGGTTTTACCTTTGCTTGGTCGGGCATGAATCATGAGTGGCTTACCGGTTTTTTCAGCAAGTTTAATTTGTTGCTCAAAAATTTCTTTCTGTTTTTCAAAAACTGTTTTGCTATTGCTGCTGTTACCAGCGCCGGTTGTAGTGACATCTTTCGGTGTACGGAAATAATCAAAACCACATTCCCCTATTGCCACAACTTTTGGATGCTTGGCCATCTCTTCATATACGGCCATATCAAATGATTCATCTGTATCAGTCGGATGCTGGCCGATGGTTGCCCAAATATTTGGGCTCATGTCGGCAATTTCGATAGCGCGCTTTGAAGACGCCAGATCAGTGCCAACACAAATTGTCGCGACTCCCTCGTCCTCCATTTTTTTTATGGCACCAGCAAGATCCTCATCAAATTGCGACAGGTTGAAATGAGAGTGAATATCGAAGTATTTTATTTCCGGCCTTATTTCCATGCCTGCTACTATAGCGTGTTTAGGGAAATAAAAAAAGCCGACTATTGATCGGCTTGCTCAGTAAAGAATCGTGTTGTTGTGCCAAATAAGTAATACTCTGACTGACCTGCTGAATACGTAATTTTTATTCTGAAGTTATTACCCCAAAAATTGTGCAACTTTTGAGAGAAATCATCACAGTTGGCCTTGTCCCTGAAAGTTTTTTTGGAAATTTTTTCAAGATTTCTGGCACTACAACGGATACCGGACTGACTATCAATAACTTTTGCCGGATTAGAATCCAGGAATACTACTTCATTAAGTAATAACCAAAGAAGTGGTTTTTTGATTTTCTTGTACTCAGTAATTAGAGAAATGACACGTTTAAGTTTTCGATCTTTAACAAGTAAAAGCAGATTGCTATACATTTGATCGATGACTTTATGTTTCTTGTCCTTATACTTTTTTCTGGCTACCAAGAATCTTTTTTCTTCAGTTTTAAAAACTTTGACTGTTCTGGCAATATTGCGAAATATAACATTATCCGTTTTGGTAATATCGGCGATTGCATCTTTCATAGTTCATGTATTTCATTGAACTATATAGGGCACGACGGGTACTGTCAAAGTTGCTTAAATTCTCTGGAATAGCGGCTTCTCCGGCTTCATATTTTCTCTAATGAGACTTTTCAAAAGCATATGGGTTTTTGGCATAAGCGGAGCAAGCATATTATTAATTGCCTCAAGACGGGTTACATATTCTGTAATGAGATTCTTACCTTTTTCTTCGTCTGTTTTAATTACTTTAAATGCTTCAGTTGACTGAATATATTTATCGAGTGACTGCACTTCTTTCCAGACATAGTCAGTTGCCGCTACAATATCGAAGGCATCGAGTTTTTCAAAAAATTCAGCAGGGATAGATTCGTTTACATCTCCATCTGAAATTTTCGGTGTAATATCCAAATATTTTTGTGACAAAGTTAAAATGCGTGAAGCCAAATTGCCAAGACCATTAGCGAGGTTGGCATTGTACCATTCGATCGAAGCTTCCATAGTTAAATCAGAGTCTTCAAACGAATTTGTATGTCGAAGAAGAATATAGCGCAAAACGTCCGATGCCAAATCCCCTGCCACAGGCTGAAATACTGTTACGACATCATACGGTGAAATTGAATTGCCGAGCGACTTAGACATTTTTTGCCCACCGGAAACGATGAAGCCGTTCACAATGACATGGGTTGTGCCGGGTAAACCAGCAGCAAGCAGCATCGATTGCCAGGTCAAAGATTGCTGACGAGTATTATCTTTGCCGCAATATTGAACTTTTTCACCGTCGACCCAAAACTTTTCATATACGTTTTCACCGTCGATTCTTTTATTCTCAGGCCAACCAAGTGTTGAAATATAATTAGTGAGTGCATCAAACCAGACGTACATCACCTGACCATCGTCTCCCGGCACAGAAACGCCCCAAGGCATTTTGTCACGGCGGCGAGAAATAGAAAAATCTTCGAGGCCCCGTGCGAGGAAGGCTTTGACTTCATTATATCGAAAATCAGGAATAACAAGCTTAGGGTTTTTTTCATAGTAATCAGCAAGAAGCGGCGCAACTTTTGAAAGTGCGAAAAAGTAATTTTCTTCATCGATTAATTCAATTTCTCGATTTGGATGAAGTAAACAACGGCCGCTAGTATCGAGCTCAGAATCAGTTTTTTCCAATTCACAACCGACGCAATATTTGGCGCTGTATTTTCCTTTGTATATATAGCCACGTTCATCACAAATATTCCAAAGCGCCTGGGCGGCTGATTCATGGTGGGGTTCTGTTGTGCGAATAAAATGAATATCTTCGCTAATACCAAGCAAGTCCATCAGGCCGTGGAATTTCTCGGCATATTCATCAACATAGTCTTTAACATCTTTGCCTGACTTTTGTGCTCCTTCCCAAAGCTTCATACCATGCTCGTCAGTACCGGTGTTGAAAAAAACTTCATGACCGAGTATTTTTTTATAGCGAGCGATAGCGTCAGCCCGGATTATTTCCATAGCAAAGCCAACGTGCGGATCAGCATTCACATACGGTAATGTGGTTGTTATATAGAAAGGCTTGAGAGAATTTTTGGACATAATGATATTTCGCAGTACGTTATCTCCTTAGTTGTGCGAGTCATCAAATGCTACCCTTTTTTTCTCTATGTCGTCAACATATTCAAGAAGCGCAACGGTGACAGGAATAGCGAGGATAAGTCCCCAAAAACCGGCGAGTTCGAAGCCGGCCAAAACCGACAAAATAACAACAAGCGGCGAAATGCCGACAACACGTTTAACGACAAGCGGCTGAAAGACGTAATTTTCTATTTGCTGAACAACAACGTATGCCAGGAAAACAAAGAGTGCGAGTTTTAGTCCGCCCTGGACGTAAGCAAAGCCGGTAGCCGGAATCATGGCAAGCGTAATACCAAACGGAATGAGTTCAAAAATACCGGTGGCAAGAGCAAGGACAAATGCATATGGAATACCGAGCAAAGTCAGAATAATAAACATGATGACGGCAATAATGACGCCGAGAATAAGCTGACCTTTAAGCCAAAGTGCAATTTTATGCTGCGTACGCTCCCAAAGACCGATGATGTAGGCTTCTTTTTTCGGAGGAGTGACAATGCGCAGGAATTTTTGAATACCATTTTCCTGCACGGACAAGTAAAAAGAAATGATGAGAATGAGAGTGACATTGATGAGTCCGCCGAAAACTGAAACGACAGCTGAGAAGAAACCGCCGGAAACACTGGCCGCGAATTTTTGAATTGAAACACCAAAATCTGCGAGTGAACCGGAATGAAGCGTTGAAACAAAATTGGATGCGTCTGTGAGACCGCCGGCTGTATTAGAAAGTCCGGGAGATGTTATGTAATTTGAGAGGAATTCAAGAAGCCGCGAAGTCTCGGTAATCAGAAGCGGGACAAAGAGGTAAAAGAGCCCGGCAATACTGAGAATCATGAGGACATACACCAGGACAACTGAAAGCATGCGACCAATACCAATTTTTTTGAAGCGTCTGATGGCCGCTTCGGCAAATGAAGCAAAGACTACAGCCGTCAGTACGACGAGCACAATGTTACGCAAAATGTAGAGCGCATAAATAAGGAGGAGAAAAAGAAGTACCCGGACAATTGTACCGGTTGAAATGACGACATAACGCTTGTCATTATTTTCCTTTTCCACAATAGCATCGTACACCTTTCCCCTCTCGCGGACAAATTTGGGTTGGGGAAGCTATAAAAACGATAGGATTTTTATTTTGGTAAATACTCCTCTAGAGTTTTCTCGTCAGCTCCCGGTCCCACCGCCGCCAGTCGGAAATTCTCCGGTTTTAAAATATCTTTAGCCACACGCAAAATATCTTCTTTTGTAACGGCATCGATTTTTTGAGCACGTTCCTCTGGAGTCTGGAGCGGATGGCCGAAGAGATGCGTTGAACCGTAAAAACTGGCTACATGTTCATTATCTTCAAAACCCATCAGCAAACTTGATTTGCGATATTTTTTGGCGAGTGCAAGTTCAAGATCGCTGACAGGCTCTCTGGCAATTTTTTGAAATTCCTCGATCATGGCTGGGAGAACAATTGAGAGGCCTTTTGGATCGATGCCTGTACCGCCGTAAAAAACACCGTATCCTTCCGCTGCAGATTGTGTAGCAAAAACGTAGTAGCCAAAACCCAATTCTTCGCGGATTCGCTGGAATAGACGTGATGACATCGTGCCGCCAAGAATTGTGGCAAGCGTGCCGGCAGCGTATCGATCCGAATGTTCGTAACCAAAGCTGCTTACACCAAGAAGAAAATGCATTTGCTCAATGTCATCTGTTTGCACTTTTACTCTCCCCTCTAATGTTTGATTGATTTTTTTATCAATAGCCTCCCGATCAATTTTGACGACAGTCGGCGGATCATTTTTTTCGGCTTCAGAAAAATATTTTTCAACTTCTTCGAAAACTTTGTCATGCGCAATACCGCCGGCGACAGAAACGACTGTTCCGGCCGGACCGTAATTTTTTTTGCGCCACTCGAGCATGCGGTCACGCGTCATACTACGAACTGTTTCTTCACTGCCGATAATCGGTCGTGCGGCCGGACTTCCGGAAAACATCAAACTATCAAAAAGCCAGTCAACTTTGGCACGCGGCTCGTCCATATACATTTTAATTTCATCGGTTATAACACCTTTTTCTTTCTCAAGTTCGACTTCAGGTAAAATTGAGTTTAAATAAATATCAGAAAGAATTGCCAGACTTTCAGCAAATTCGGCATTGGCGGTTTTGGCATGGTAGCCGGTGTATTGATTACTGGTGAAGGCGTTGATGTGTGCCCCGAGAGAATCAAACTCACGGGTAATGTGAAGTGCACTCGGACGTTTCTCCGTGCCTTTGAAACACATGTGCTCGAGAAAGTGCGCCATGCCGGCGTCAGTATTATTTTCGTTGTTGGAACCAACCCGTGACAGAATCATTGTTGTTTGTGAAAGCGACTCCGGCATATAGACCGAAACAATTCGCACCCCGTTTTTCAGTTCGTGGGTTTTAACTTGCATATTGCTATTTTACCAAATTGGTATGAAGAAAAAATCAAGAAAAATTAAATTATACCTTAACTACTCCTCAAAATTACTTCTCAATTTTTCCTTTAATAAAATTAATTAATTCACTAATCTGTACACGCTCCTGCTCGCCTGAATCTCGATGACGGACAGTAACAGTATCCTTTTCTGCCGGGTTTTCGCCGAGTGTATCGAAGTCAACGACAATACAAAATGGTGTGCCAATTTCATCCTGACGGCGGTATCGCTTACCAATGTTACCGTTGTCGTCATAGGTCACACGGCCAAATTCCTTTTTCATCATACCAAAAATCTCTTTGGCTTTGTCGACAAGCTCCGGTTTATTGCGCAGAAGCGGCGAAACAGCAGCCAAAGTTGGTGCAATGTGCGGCGCCAGTTTTAGATATGGCCGAACTTCCCCATTCATTTGATCTTCGGTATAGGCTGAAAGCATAATAGCCAAAAATGCCCGGTCCACACCAAACGACGGCTCAATAACATGCGGCACGATTTTTTCTTTGGTTTCTTCGTCTTGGTAGTCGAGCTTGTGAGTGGTCAGATCAAAAGAACCCCGGTAAGCTAGACCAAATAATTCCTTTTGTCCAAATGGATATTCAAATTCAAAATCAACTGTGCGCTTAGAATAGTGCGCCAAATCATCTTCGGCAATATCAATAGCGTGAACTTTGCCCATATCAATACCGACACTTTCTATCCACTCTGCCATTTCATCTTTCCAGTATTCAAATTGCTCCTCCCAGGTTTCCGGACGAATAAAGTATTCTATCTCCATCTGTTCAAATTCTCGTGAACGAAAGATAAAATCTCGCGGTGTAATTTCATTACGGAAAGCCTTGCCGATCTGCGCCATGCCAAAAGGTAATTTCGGATGGTAGGCATCAACGGTGTTTTTGAAATTAACAAAAATTCCCTGTGCCGTTTCTGGGCGAAGATAAACAGTCGCCGCACTATTTTCGGCTGCACCGATCTTAGTGGCGAACATCATATTAAATTGGCGCGATTCACCGAGCGCTCCGCCGCAATCGGGACATTTTGTCGCGCTCGCACTCTCACCATCTATCACTTCAGCATCAAGCTGATCAGTTCGGAAACGATGGTGACACTTAGAACATTCAACCATCGGATCAGCAAAGCCAGCCACATGTCCGCTTGCTTCCCAAACTTCGCTGCGCATCAAAATTGCGGCACGCACGCCGTACATATCATTGCGATCAGAAACAAATTTTTTCCACCATGAACTTTTTATATTGTTCAACAACTCCGCACCCAAATGTCCGTAGTCCCAGGCCCCGGCCAAACCACCGTATATTTCCGAGCCAGGGAAAATAAAGCCTCGTCTTTTACAAAGCGAAACTATTTTTTCCATCAGGTTTTCCATATTTTCTTTTGGGGTTATATTTTTTTCACTCATACATGCATTTTCATCTGAAATATTTCTAAATAAATTTTAAAATTATTCTACTACTCTCGAACCGTTCGGCGGGAATGACGGATCACCGAGTATTGAAGTGGACAGTTTTGGTGAGGTTTTCTGTATCGATGTATTAGTAAAGAGATCATTTGCGGTAAATGTGGCATCGTTGAGGAGCGCCGGACTAGAGGCAACTTGAGAAGTTGAAGGTGTAAATTTTACCTGGAATGCGACTGATTTAGCAGCACCGACAAAACCTGCACCCCGCGAAACATTGCCGACACTCCAAATAACTTCCCTGGTTGTGGCATTATACGTCAGGTTTTCATTTGAAGCTGGGTCCAGTTTACCGAAGACAACGTTAATAGGAAGAGTTGCCCGAACTTCAGCTTTTGAAACTTTATTACTTGTATTAGTAATTTTCCAGAGCATTGTATATGTCGTCTCAGCCCCGGCTTTCGGCGGTATTGGTCCGGTATTTTGAATTGGACCCAAAGAATACTGGGTTGAGGCATCAAGACGCAAATCAGTATTTACTTTAAAATCCTTGCGATCATTGCTTGTCACTTCTTTAACGGCCACGCCCTGGTCAGGCTGACTGCCTTTGACACTTATATCAATAGTAATGGTCGGATCAGCAATAACTGAATTTGAACTTGCGAGCAAAGGGAGCGAGGCAAAACGAAGGGAAAGCGTACCACGGGCTCCCGGCTGCACAGTAGCAAAGTTATCAACAGTATTTTTATCCCAGACAACGGAATCAGTATTGGAATCATAAAAACCATTTGATGAGATCGACGTTTTATTGAGCGCATTACCCGAGAGCTTGGCGCGAATTTCCAAGTTATCAACTTGGCTCGACAAATTGTTTGCCCATTCAATTTTGGTTTCAACTTTGTCTATGGCATTTATTGTAAAAGTTTCCTTATTGACACCGTTCACTGTAAGCTGCGCATCAATAAATGGCTTGCCGAGCATCACTTCAGAAACAGCAGTGTTATAGACAACAGCGATTTTTGTCTGGTCCTTGTCATCTTGTTCCCCTGCCGAAACTCGAAAAGCTTTTTTGTCACTAGTAACACCAATGAGTCTGCCTTTAATCGTAATAATATTTTCTGAACCGACATCTGTTTTGCTGACCAGAAAAATATTATTATTGACGATCGGTTTTGGTGTCGCTTCAGTAAAAGTAAAACCAGGCGGATAGTCGACTTCAACAATAGTATTTTTGGCGAGATGGGTTGAAGCCACAGCTGCTTTAACTTTGAGCGTATAGTCCTGATTTGAAACACTTTGCGTCGGTGCATCAATAGTGAGTACAAGTGGTGCAGTATTAATTTGAATAGTATAAATTTCTTCTTTAACAAATGTTGAAGCTGATCCGCGAACAGTATATTCAAGCCGCGCGCGAATATCTTTGGTTGTGCCTTGTTCACCGTATAAGATAACAGAAATGTGCTGACTGATTTCTTCACCAGGTGAAATTGATTTGAGATTTATGCGCTTTCTTTCATAGTCGCCGGCATCGGTAGTACTCGAGCCGCGCGGATATTCGATGATAAGATCGGCGGAATCAATTGATACTGAGTTCTGATTCTTGACAGTAATATCAATTGGCAATTCTTCTCCGCCGGCAGTGAAGGCGCTACCGGTAATAGTGATTTTTACTCGTTCAGTTGAAACGGTATTGCCGCCCACATAGAGCATGACAAAAGCATAGATAACGCCTATCACAAGAAAAACTAAAGCGCCGATAAAGAATTTCTTAAATAATGTCGCGTGTGATCGGAATGCGTGATTTACTTTGGCGGCATTACCTTGTGCTATTTCAGGTTCTTTCCACTCCCCTTCTACACCAAAGGATTTTTGGCTGAATGTACCTTCTTTATGTTTATGTATAAGCGCTTCGTTTCTTGAAAATAACTTCTTTTTCAGTGATTCGATTCGGCTTTCGCGGTTTATCTCTTCCATAGGGTATATTTTAACATTAATTGAGATTAAATTGAATTTAAAGCATGGTTTCCTTGAGACTTTTATTAACTTCTTTAACCAAAGACTCTCTTCGAATAGCGACTTGCTGGAGAATTTCATCAGTAATTGGTTCACGAATAAGTGTTCGCTCGTCGTTCCAGGTTATGTAGCCGAGATGGAAAAGTATACGCAATACAGCTAATAGTTCAAGACTGGCAATGTCAGTTGTGGATTTGGCCGTATCGGCCGTGAGGTTTTCTTTATCTTTTTTTGAGAGAAAATTCATGACCTCTATGATCGCGTCGTAGAGGGCTTCATTTTTCTCTTCTTCGGGCACCAGGCGCCGCAAGAGCTCTGTAATCCTGTGGAGTAAGCCCAAAGTCGCCATGTCAGGCGTATTGAGACTCTGGATGAGATCTGTGCTTCCGGCTCGGTAAGCAATCCTGGTATTAATAAGGTCAACCTGAACTACCATATATGGCTGAAGGGCAAAACGGAGTTTAGAGGACATTTTGCGTATTCCACGGGCCTCGGCCCTTACCAAACCTAAATCCCTCGTATAGAGGGAAATTTGCTTATCTGCTTCGCCTTTGGCATAGCTGGCTAGGACAATGGCTTCGGTGTGATGGATGTGGTGCACGAAACTATTGTAGCAATTCTTTGATAGTCTCTTCCAGCTCCGCCGCATCATTTACAATTTTGTGCGGATTGTTCGTCGCCAGCAATTCCTGATCATGAAGACCCCAGGTTACCCCGATGGACTTAATACCGGCATTATTTGCTTCCAAAATATCAGTTGATGTATCGGTAATAAAAACAGTTTTGTCGGGAGAAAGATTAAAAGTTGCTAAAATAGTTTTAATTTTATGTTCCTTACTGTCTTCTGGTGGATCACCTACAACATCATGGAAATGCTCGAGTATATTTTCAGCTTCCAGTGCCCTACTAATTGTATCTTTGCCTCCGGCTGAAATAACAAAGAGTAAATGGTCCGGCGCAAACTTTTGAACCAATTCTTTCATTGGCAGCAGAATGCCCGCACTCATGCGCGGATCGATGAGAACACCCTGGAAATCGAAAAAAATAGCTTTAGTCATGTCTTTTGAGATTAGCGTATTGGCCAATATTTGTCTAATGCTTCTAATGTAATATGTTCACTGAACAAAGAAATGATTTTTGTTTTTAAGGATTTGAGATTAGCGGGAAAATCCCGCAGTGAATGCTGTGTGAGCCATTTTTTCTTAACAATATCTGAAATAACTTTGTCTCTTTTTGTACTAAGTTCATTAAAATCAAAATAGATAAAATTACCGGTTTTTTCTGATACACCGCAATTGATTGAAAAGTTATAGACAACATCAGCAAACCCATACTGCCAGAATACATACAGAAAATTAACATACTCTCTCACCATGGACAAAGATTCTTCTTCCGAATGATTCTTGAAATATACTTCTAATGGCACGGCTTTATCTTGCTCATATTCAAATTGATTAATAAAGACCGGATTACCAAAAGATTCAGGGCCTATGGCTTTGAGAATTTCCTTCGATGTTTCAATTGATTTGCTTAATTTCTCGTGATCTTTTTTCGGACTGAAAATGTCCCGGAGACCGAATTCAGCCGTGCTTCCCCATGATAAAAGCTTTTTAATACGAGAAGCGTGGGTGGTGATTTCTTTCCTTACCCTATTATTACCTATGTCATACACATTGTAGTAGAAACCTTCGCCAATTTTATTTTTCATATTTAATATAGTAATTTCTCCATATATATGTGATCTAAGTAGCGATCACCTATTTTTATCTCATCTTTGAGAATACCAACTGTTCTGAATCCCAAACTTTCATAAAGTTTCGCGGCAGCTTCCTGAGTAATGGTTACTTCCAAAGCTACTTTTCGTATGTGTGCTTTTTCTTGGCCAAATTGGATTATTCCCTCAAGTAATTTTCTGGCAATTCCCTTACTTCTATATTCAGGAAGCACATACACAGAGACAATTTCGCCAATATGTTTTGCTTTCTCCAGTGCGTGAAAATGCATACCGACCATGCCAACTAATTTTCCATCGACTTCAGCAAAAAGCATTTTTCTATTTGTTTTTGAGTAGTCATCTTGCAGTCTGTCCATCCACCAATCTTCCGATTTATTTTTTTCTTCTTCTACTGTCGTACTAAATGCTTCAGGACTTTCCTGCACGGCAAAAATACGCAGGTCTTTATATTCCTGACTACGAGTTTTATCAAGCGAAATGATGTGTGGTTCCATTTTGAGAAATTATTGTTTAAGAGATTATTGTCGGCGGATCAGTTTTATAATCACTTAATTTAATCAGTTTTGGCATAAATGAAATAAGTAAAGTATCTGGATCATTTTCGTACTGCCTATTTTCCGGAAATTTTGCGTAATATATTTCTCTGGCGATTTTTATTTTCTCCAATGGAACAACCTGAGCCTGACCTTCCATTTGCAAAGTTGCCATTTCACTTTCACTAAAACCAACAACGAGCGAGGCAGCCACTGGGCCATTACTCAACACTTTGCCTTTCCTACTATTTTTATCTGTTGAAAAGAAAAAAGTAAGTGGTTCATTATCGTGAGTAAAGTGCAAAGCAGCTCCCATAACACTACCGTCAGCCATGGCAATAGACAGAACTCCGATACGATTATTTTCAAGAAAATGTAAAATTTGCGGATTCATTTATTAATTATATTTATAGTTATATGTTGCTAAATCAATTCTGGTAAAATCAATGAGTTTTTTTGATTCTAGATCGTAAGTGCAGTTTTGGTAAGGGTTTTCGAGTATATCGAGATTGAGTGGATTTTTTTGGTATGTATATATTTGACCTTTAAGCATAACGCCTGGATAGCACCATAATATCCACTTTTCCCTATCTTGTATGTATTCATTTGGTAGCCTAATTCTTTTTTTAGTAATTAAATACATAATGAAATGTTCCTCTAAGAAAAAATTCTCCTGCTCCGGTGTCAGCTCTCGCTTACAATACGCAGCATCATCTATGAGTAGCTTCTGGAAATGTTGGTCACTTTTATAGAACTTTTTAAAGGTGTTGTAATCTTCGAGAAAATCCTTGCCTCTATAATCTAAATAAAGTTGGTTCCATACCTCATAAGAAAAAGCATGATGAATTTGAAATCTTTCCCAATTCTTAACAACTAATTTTTGAAAACCGATTTTGTGATCTAAAATAACATTCATAAATTTCTTTTTCAGTGTAGTCGCAGGCTCTAGTGAATTCATGTATAGGGAGTCAGAGTAGACCACGTTAAGTCCTATCTTGGGCTCTGAAACCTTGTCGGGTGAAAAATATTTTATATACTCAAAGCATTCCTGAATTGTCTGTCCTGAATTATGGTGCATGCGATTGATCGAAATTGGAAATACTAAAATTCCGAAATCCTTTGGAAGTTTATTTATATCGTAAAATGTATTTTTTACAATTTCTGTCATGTTATTTCTCAATCTTTACTTTAAATATATTTTCTTCAATCTTAACCTCAGCGCCTTCATTTTGAACAAAGACAATATCGAAAGCTAGGACTGTTTTTTTAATATCGTCGGCAAATTTTTCAATAAGTGTTTTGCCGCTTTCATTTGTTTCGATAGAAAGAGTAATGGTATCAGACGGTGTAAGACCGGCAGATTTTCGCATATCCTGAATAGCACGCATAAGTTCGCGAATGTTTCCCTCGGCGCGTAGTTCAGGTGTTATGGCTGTTTCTAGAGCAACCTCACCTTTTGGCAAAGATTCGTTAATTGATATTTCTTTTATATTTAATTCATCTTTTATGATGTCGAAAAATTCAGCCGGCATATTTTCTGCAATCGAAAGTTTGGCAAGGGGCTGACGCACCGGAATTTTATTTTCCTGTCTGGCAGCCAAAGCTTTTTCAACAATTACTCTTGCTCTCGCCATATCGCTAAGAACAATATCGTTAACGACATCTGCCAAAGGCCAATTAGACAAATGAACACTTTCATCATCGCCAGTTGTTTTCAATTTCTGCCAAATATCTTCAGCCGTAAATGGAGCAAAAGGAGCAAGTATTTGAGATAATTTTTTCAACACAATATATAGCGTTTGCTTGGCGTTGGTATCTCCGCTCTTGATTCGCTCGCGAGATCGGCGTAAATACCACGTCGAAAGATCGTCGATAAAAAGATCGAACGGCCTCGTGGCTTCGACAATGTCATAGCTTTCCATGCCGCGGGTCACACTAGCGGTGAGCTGGTTGAGTCGGGAGATAATCCAAGTATCAAGAATATTATCCGAAGCAGGTTTGGAATGCACTTCAAGAGCGGTGTCGCGATAGATTTCGTAAAAAGTCAAAACATTGTAAAGACGTCCAATTAATTTTTTACTAATATCATCAACATTTTTCTCAGAAAAGTTTGCGTCTTCGCCTTTCATGAGCGGGCTCGCCATGAGGTACAGTCGGAGAGCATCGACTCCATACTTGTCAAACAAAATCCAAGGATCTGGGAAATTATTTTTTGACTTTGACATTTTCTGACCATCTTCAGCCTGAAGCGTGCCGGTCGTAATCACGTGCTCAAACGGCGCTCGGCCGAACAGAATAGTCGAGAGGACAAGCGAGTAGTAGAACCAGGTACGAGTTTGGGCAACATATTCAGCCACGAAACCAGCAGGGAAATTTTCTTTTATCCAATTTGGTCGATCAAATGGATAATGGTCTTGGGCGAATGGCATTGAGCCTGATTCAAACCAGCAGTCGATCACTTCCGGAATTCGTTGATACTCTTCGCCTTTTTGGTCGGTGAGTGTAATGGCATCAATGTACGGGCGATGAAAGTCGAGTTCATAGTTAGCATTGTGCGGAAAAGGCACAAAGTTTAATTTTTTATATTCAGCATTATGGAGGTAACTAAAACTTTCATTACGGATCATGTCGAGTGTTTTTTCTATATCGAGGTATTCACAACCGGCCGCCAAAAGCCAAGCTGGTCCACCATGCGTAACGATCAGAATTTTTTTATTCTGGTACGTTGACTCAGTCTCAAAAATAAAATCGAGAACGCGGTGACGTAAAGCCATGTATGACTCCCCGCCTTCAGGTGCTTTGGTAAAATAATCAGGTGTTTTGGGAAAAGCGTTGTGGTACTCCATCCAAGTTTTACCATTGTATGTCGGACCAACGTTGAATTCAACGAGTCTCTTGTCATCTTTAATATCATTGACTGCCATATCAAAAACAGATGCCACTTCAAGTGCAGTTGCCTTGGTCCTCGAAAATGGCGAAGTAAAAATAAGATCGATATCAGTTTCAGCTT
Source organism: Minisyncoccota bacterium (assembly GCA_043718505.1). Lineage (GTDB taxonomy): Bacteria > Patescibacteriota > Minisyncoccia > Phycocordibacterales > UBA9973 > JAGOSA01. Next base: position 17,916 of record JAYSVN010000052.1, read on the forward strand.
TTAATTTTTTGGCAGACTCAGCAGTGACTAATTTTCCAGCTTCGGTGAGTGCCGCGTGTTCGCCCGGATCATCAGCAATTTGGTTTTTCAAATTGGCATCAGTTTCTCCGTGGCGCATGACATAGTACGTATTGCCAGATTTTTTGGTTTTTTCTTTGAGCTCAGCAAGAGAACTGATGAAGATTTTATCTCCGGCTTTATTTTTCCAAATCGGCAATGGGCTCGCCCAGTATCGATTACGCGAAATAGTCCAGTCAGGAGCACTATCAAGAATAGCCGCGAAGCGTCCATCTTTGAGGTGCGCCGGTGTCCAGTTCATACTTTTGGCTTCTTCTATTAAATTATTTTTTACCTTTTGGATATGTACAAACCACGATGGCAGTGCGTAGTAGTAAAGCGGTGTTTCGCAACGATAGCAGTGCGGGTATGAGTGAACAATTTTTTCTTTTTCAAATAAGTGGTGGTTGTGTGCCAAGTATTTGATAATTTCAATATCAGCGGCTTGGTGATTATCTTTTGGCTTTACCATTTGGCCAGCGAAGTGAGTGACCTCTTCTTTAAATTTTCCTGTCGGCGTAACATGAATAATCCAAGGTAAACCTTCTTTTTTGGCCAAGTTCATATCGTCTTCACCAAATGCCGGCGCAATGTGGACGATACCAGTGCCAGCATCGAGCGTCACAAAATCAGCCGCAAGGACAGTCCAATTTTTTGTACCACCGTTTGGAGCGTCTGGGCCGACAATACTTTCATCATGTACGTAGTAATCAAAAACCGGCTCATACTTTTTGCCAATGAGTTCTTTACCTTTTATTTCACCAATAACTTCATAGGCAACTTTGATAACAGACAATCGTTCTTTGGCTATAATGTATGTAGCTTCTTCTATTTTTATTTTGACATAATCAAAATCTGGATTAACTGCCAAGGCAACGTTGCCCGGTAAAGTCCACGGTGTTGTTGTCCAAGCAAGCAAATAGTTTGGCGATTGATCTTTTTCATCTCCAACCTGATCAGTCAGGCGAAATTTTACATACACCGAAATATCAGTAATTTCTTTATAGCTATTATCCATGGCAATTTCAGAATTGGCGATTGGTGTTTCGCAACGCGGACAATATGCCAAAACTCGAACGCCATCATAGATTAGTCCTTTTTTATTGAGTTCAGAAAGAGCCCACCAGACAGATTCAATATACGAATTGTCCATCGTCTTATAGCTATTATCAAAATCAACCCAGCGACCAATCCGATCTACGGTTTTTTCCCATTCTGAAACGTAGGTCAAAACTTTACTGCGAGCAGTTTCAGTAAACTTTTCGATTCCAAAAGCTTCAATATCTTTCCGGCCGGAAATTCCAAGTTCTTTTTCGACAATATTTTCAATTGGTAAACCGTGGCAATCCCAGCCCCAACGACGCGGCACATGATAACCTTGCATAGTTTTATAACGACCAACGACATCTTTGGCGGTACTGCCGAGTATGTGACCATAATGCGGCAAACCAGTTGCAAATGGCGGTCCATCATAAAAAACATAATTCCCTTTCGGTGAAGTTTGACTAAGGGATTTTTGAAATATTTCCTCTTTTTGCCAAAAACCCAAAACAGCCTCTTCTCGTTCGGCTTGAGCGCTTTTTTTCTGTTCTTTACTGGTTTCCATAAACGTAGCTTCATACTAGCAAAATTAAGGTTTTTTTGAAATATATTTGATCTGGCCTTATTATTTTGTTAAGGAATAAAAAACTCCCCTTTCGGAGAGTCTGTAATGCTTTACTTACGCTGTTTCGAGAACATCACTGTTTTCTTCTACTACCTCTATATTCAATTCTTTTGCTACCCGATATTCGGTTGAAGCGCCGCCGGAAGTCTTCCAGTCTTTCATCATTTTTTGACGTTCGATTAATCCGCTTCTAAGCATCGGAATGTAGACATCGCGCATAATCGGGTTTTTTACTTTTCTGCGATTATTTTTTCCGGTAAATGCCTCAGGAAATTTTGTGTGGATTTGTCCGAAATAATCTTCAAACGGCATTTGATTAAAAACCACATAACCTTTATTTGTCTCATCTATAATTTCCTGGTGGAAAAGTTCGAGATTTTTTTCGCGATCACCTGTACCACCTGAAGAAATCGGTCCGGAAACCAAACTCCAGGTAATGCCTGCATTTTTTCCTCTTTGTAAAATGCGGGTAAAGATTTGGCCAACCTTGGGTAAAAATTCAAGCTTATGCGGGAGCATGTACAGAAGATCAAGATCTTCCTTGAGTATGAACGGCCGATGTTTGAAAAATATTTCTTTTTCAACATCTTTAAATAGCCAATCTCTTGAGTCGAAAAAAGGTTCACGAAATCCGTCTATAAAAACAGGCTGACACAACATGGTGGCGCTTGTAGTTTCAGGGTCGGCAGGTTTACATATTCGAAGACCGGCAATTTCAGTGGTCACCTGTGCTACACGATAAAGATCAAGCCATCTGTCATGCTTATCATATGGGACTTTATTTTGCATAAAGACGTTAGTAATAAGCTCGCGTAGTTGAGTGGAGGTGTGTTCGTATTTTTTCATTTTAAAGAATTTAGAGTTCGCATTGCATAGTACTAAAAAATAGAATTTTGTCAAAAGAAAAACCGGCCGATTACTCGACCAGTGTTTCTTTATTTTTATTTTATCTTTTATTTAGACAAACATAATCTTCGGCACATATCCTCGACGATTAAGGTAAAAGATCAGAGCGAGGGCGAGAATAATGACAATGAGTGTCGGATGAACTGGTGAGAAAATCTTGACGATATTCCAGATATTGATCCAGGTAACATTGATGCTACCATTGACTGTTTCTATATTGTCAGTAAATTGGCCATCCTGCTTAACGTTATTTGTCTGATTATTTTTGGTGGCAGTGATTTGGCTATCGTAGTTTTTGTTCTGGATTGTATAACTACTATTTTCACTAGCTTTTTGTTGCTCAAGCACCTGGCGTTGTGAATTATAATTTTGCTGTTCATTCTGTAAGGTTGCTTTCTGTGGAGCTGTGGTTGCCGCATCAATTTCAGCTTGTTTGGCATTAACCTGTGCCTGTAAAGCAGCAATCTGGTTATTGAGTGAAGCAATCTTTTGATTATGCTTGGTTGTAAGATCAGCCTTGGCTTTTTCAAGACTAGTTAAATTGTTTTGAATATTTGTCGCATCAGTCTCTATCTGCTGTTTCTGGCTGAGAAGATTTGTAGAAGACTCACTAATTGTAATTAATTTTTCATGGACCAAACTTTCAATTTCATCTTTGAATGTGTCAAAATTACTTTTTGGCACTACGAAATTAACGTAACCATATTTATCGGAAACATTTATTGAATCAATTCTGCCATCAGCACCTTTTACCGAGTTTTTGACATCTTTCATGATGTCCGAAACGTCACGTGTCCTGATTTGGGCACTGTAATTAGTTTTGAGAAATTCACGAGTATCTTTGTACGAAGAAGTCTGATTACCCGGATAGATATCAGGAAAACGTGGCATAAATGAGCCGCCCGCTGAGTCTGCACTTTGGCTACTTCCCATTCTCATTGCTCCGCTCCCTGGACCAATACCAGTTGTATTACTAAGAAACGGCAGTACCAGATAACGCAAACCGAGAAAAACAACTATCAAAAAAATAACAATATGCCATATTCTCTTCTTCGAGATTTTTATAACCTTCCGCCCATAAACTTCATGTTCATGTTTAATTTCTTCCATAAGTAGTTACCTATTATGATAATGGTTTAATAGTATCACGTTCACTACATCTTTGAAGGCGTCTTAATCCCCAGTAGGTGCAGACCCTTAGTGAGCACAACAGCCACTGCTTCAGAAACGGCTATTTTATAAGAACTGGTATCATCATTTGGATCAATAATTTGTTCGTTTGAATAAAAATTGTTGAAAGAACCGGCCAGCTCAATCACATACGTCGCAATATGGTGCGGCTCACGTTCTTCTATGGCACGGCGCGCAACAGACGGAAAACGCTCAAGAATACGCTCAAGCGAAAGTGTGGCATCGGTCGGAATATGGAGATGGGTTTTTATTCCTGCTTCTTCACCTTTTTTACAAATAGAACGAGCGCGGGCAGTTGCATATTGTAGGTACGGTCCTGAATCGCCGTCAAATGAAATAGATTTATCAAAATCATAAATAATATCGGTACCGATATTTGAGCGAAGGATGGAATATTTAATTGCCGCCACACCAACCGCTTCAGCTATTTCCCTTCTTTCTTCGTCATCAAAGTCACGATCTTTGATAATTTGCAAAATTGCTTCTTTGGCGTCACGCACAAGCGATTCACCAGTGATGACATTGCCGCGGCGGGAACTCATCTTGCCGGTAGCAAAACGCATCATGCCATGAGTAACATGTTCCATTCTGGTTGCATAACCTTCACGCGGAAATATTTGGCGTATAGCTTCGGTAACAACATCCATATAATCTTTTTGCTCAACAGCCGTTGTTACGATTGAAAGGTCAGGCTCGAATTCAGTAAATTTGGCAACAGTAAGAGCAAGTTCTTTGGCGTCATAAAGCGGCAAACCTTGGCTAGTAATAAAGACGCGAGTGTGAAGTTTTGGATTAAACCTTTCGGCGCGGAAAATAACAGCGCCTTCGGATTCTTCAAAAATACCTTTAGTGACGCGTTCTTTTACCAGGGCCACACTGCGTTCGGCAAATTCAGATTCAAAATAGTATTTGTCGAATTTTGTACCGAGTGTTGTGTATAATTCTTCAAAAGCATCGAGTGTTACTTTCCTGCCTTCGTCATAAATACCTTTGTAAACTGGATCGCCTTCGTACAGTTTTTTATTAAGCGTATCAATTTCAGTTTTAGCAGCCGGATCAGTTTCGTAAAGATTACTTCCGCTCGCATAACATTCACCGATAAAAGCCGCTTTTTCATTTGTTGTTTTACCTTCAATTACCCCGCCCTTCTGAATAATGCCGTACATCGCTTTGGCTACATGAAGTCCGATGTCTCCTTGGTAGTTGGCACGAATAACTTTGCCGCCATGAAAATCAACGAGGCGGGCAATTGATTCACCAATCGTATTAGACATAAGGTGTCCGATATGGAAAGGCTTAAACGGATTTGGCTGAGTATATTCAACAACTACTTTTTTAGTTTCAAAAATATCGCTCTTGCCGTAATGTTCTCCGTCGCGAAGAATAAATTCCAATATGCTCGTATAGTATGCGCGAGAAAGATGAAAGTTAATAAAGCCCGGACCGGCGACCGTAACCGAGGCAATGTATGGAGGCAAATGTTTATTCATTTCTTCGGCAATAGAGTCGGCTATAACTCTTGGTGTTTTGCCATACTGCTTGGATACGACAAGTGCCGTCGACGACATGTAGTCGCCGTGGTTCGCTTCTTTCGGATACATGATCTCGGGTTTGCCGACCATGAAGCCACATTTGAGCATCGTTTCTTCTAAAAATGTTTGGAGTAATTCTTTCATGTGTCTTTTATATGTCCTTTATTGAAAATTGATGAAAAATTTATTTGCCCGTGCTGCCAAATCTGCCCTCACCTCGTGACGTATCAGACAATTCCTGCGCTTCCGAAATTTTGGCAATCTCAACGACATACATAATAATCTGCGCAATCTTATTTCCCTTCTCTACAGTATATGGCTCGGCCGAGAGATTGACGAGGTGAACATTATACTCCCCCCGATAACCGGCATCAAAGACACCGCCCATAACATGGAGCCCGGCTTTCGAAATTCCTGACTTGTCTTTCATAATGGCCGCATAGCCATTTGGAAATTCAAGCGCAAAACCAAGATCAAAAATATGATGACCACCTGGTGGCAACGTCACTGTTTCCAGACTTCTGACATCGAGCCCGACATCGCCCGGATGGGCATAGCTCGGCAGAACAATGTTGTCTTTGAGTTTTTTTATCTTTATTTCCACGCGATTATAGTACCACGTAGACCAAAAAAGACTATTTGACTGAAAGACCTTTTTTACATAATCTTAAGCAAAACAATTCAAAATTTTATAGTTTATGAAAAAACAGCCACCAAGAACTTCCAAGCAGTTTGACAAAATTATTGCTAACTGCCGTAAACTTTTTCAGGAAAAAATGCAGGATTATGGGCCATCATGGTCTTTAATGCGAGTCCCGTCTGTCACTGATCAAATATCAATCAAGGCTAAACGTATTCGAAGTATTCAAGAAAAAGGTAAGCAAAAAGTTAATGAAGGTATCGAGGGTGAATTTATCGGTATTATTAACTACAGTATTATTGCCCTCATTCAATGCGAGCGTTCACGAAATAACATTTTGCGAGCAGGACGAGTTCATCTTTCTGTTAAAGAAGCTCTTGGTTTATTTGATACATTTGCAAAATCAGCCAAGGCTTTAATGTTTAATAAGAATCATGACTACGATGAAGCTTGGAGGGATATGCGCATAAGTTCCATAACCGATATTATTCTCATGAAACTTTGGAGAGTAAAGAAAATTGAAGACAATCAGGGTAAGACAAAGAAGAGTGAAGGAGTTGAAGCTAATTATGCAGATATGATTAACTATGCAATTTTTTCGCTCATTTTAATGAGTGAAGCCAAAGGGAAAAAGTAATAAAATGACCTGCCATGTGCGGGTCTTTTTTTATTTTTGTACGTTTGACAGAAAAATAATTTAATATAAAGTGTTAACAAATCTCTACTGTAATGAAACATCCAGAAAGAACCCCATTAAAAGAACTTGGTCTTTCGCAATTAAAAGCAACGCCAGGAAATTTCAGAGCTAGTGTCATGCTCGATTCAATTCCATACCAAATCGGAGAAGATACTCCTAATCGAATTATTGCTCTTGGCTACTGCCAAGAATATAACACTTCAGAAATGCAACCAATACAGATTTTTGACGACAAAGGAGAAGAGCATGTGATTAATGGCAAATTGAAAGAAATACAAACCAGTTAATGACAAAAAAATAAGGGCTTCACTTGAGGCCCTTTTTTATTTGACCAAAACGAGGTGAGACGGTAGGCTAAGGGCAAATAACTATTTAAAACTGAATAAACCCATGAACTACAAATTCGAATACTTCCCCGAATTCGGCTTGGCTGGAATCGAAGATACCGTAAGTGGTATTAAAGTTTATACCTTGGTTATGGAACCGGGTGAAAAGAAAGCTGCGATTATGGCTTACGTTGGTGCAAGATTAAGCAGATCTGCTGAGAGTATTTTGACAATTTTTAAAGAAGTATTCTCAAAATTCGGCGGGGTTGGTGCTTCGAAAAGAATCGAGAAAATTGTTCAAGGATACGGCCACGCCTCTGTTGCTGACATGAGCCATAATATGGTCTTTGTTGAACGTGTACCGATGGTAGGTGCTATGAGATATTTTTATCTCAATGCCAAACAGGATGGCCAGGAACGAAGTACCAGATTCCAGGATTTTTCTGCGCCAGAATTTTATCCTTGCGTTGAAGTGACAAAGAATGATCGCTACTATGAAATCTTGCATAAGCAAATTAAAGCTTACAATACTCTTCTTGATGAAACCTCAACCACCCTTGAGAAGTTTTATAAAGTAGACGTAAATAATGAAAGTCAGAAGTCGGCCTTAACTGCAAGAACATTCGACACACTGAGACACTTGTTGCCAATGGGAATGAGAACGAATTTCTGTGGCATTATGAGTTCCCGGGATTGGGCACGCTACATTGGCCTTATGAGAGGTTCGAGTCAATCTTTTGAGCAAGTACTTGGACAAATGTTGTTTGACCTCTTAGTTGGTACATCAGAACTAAAAGAAATGGGATATGTCCCAGAGTCCGATAGTCTTATTAAGTATGCTGATGCAAATTCTACTTCGGAAGATACGACTAGCAAGCTCAAGGAAATTCTGGCAATGCACCAAGGTGATCAATTTGGAAGAAAGTTAGTTAGTTTTATGAGTAATGGCGCCTATACTGTAAAACCTGTTCATACGTTAGTTGAACATATTAGCCTTCTGCTTGATGATCAAACCTATATTCTCTCTGATGAAGATAACGAGCTAAATACCGGAGTATGTAGGCTAATACTGGAGAAAATGGGTGAATCAATTTTTGGATCTCATAATGACCGCAAACAACTTGGCCCAATATTTCAACAGGGCGCCATTGGAATTAGAGGGAAACTTGATATTGGAGCATTAAAGGATTTCAACAGACAACGAAGTCTTGAGAGATTTATTCCATACCTTGATAACCAAATTGATCCTGATACGATCATCAAGAATGGCTTCAGTTTATGCGATTACTTGTCTGAACCAGGGCTAGAAACGTTGCGAGATAAATATCGACAGCATTTTCAATCTCTTTATTCGGAAATACGAAAACATCATGAGCAAGAAACATTTGTGGTAGAAGATCTAAGATATATCTTGCCACATGCCCATAGAACGCCATATCGTATGTATGGATCAATGGATGACATGATGTATGTTCAAAATCTCCGACTAAGGCCGGGTGGACATATCAATTACCGAATGGAAGCAAAAAGGTGGTGTGATTGGATGGTACGTTCTAGTATTCCAGGCATGAGTCAGTTTTGGAAGAATTTACAATCTCAACTACCAACACCTGATCCCAGTAGTCGTGAACAATTTCTTGATAGATCATAGTAACAACGAACAGCGCAAATAATCGCGCTGTTTTTTTATTACTATTTTTCTCCTGAAACATTTGCTATACTCGCGCTATATGGAAACTCACCAAAGACCACCGTGGGACAACTATTTTATGGAAATTACAAAAACTGTTGCTCTGCGTGCAACATGCGATCGCGGTCGCTCCGGCTGTGTCATTACTCGCGACAAACAAATTTTGGTCACAGGTTATGTTGGTGCTCCAAAAGGACTTCCCCACTGTGATGAAGTTGGTCACCAAATGAAAACTATTACCCATGAAGACGGTACGGTCAGTGAGCATTGCCAGCGCACAACTCACGCTGAGCAAAATGCTATCGTTCAGGCTGCCAAGTTTGGTGTGTCAATTAATGACAGCACATTGTATTGCACCATGACACCATGTGCGACTTGCGCCAAGATGATTATCACTGCCGGTATTGTTCGAGTAGTTTGTGAGAAAAGATACCAGCGAGGCAAGGAATCTGAAGAAATGTTTAAGAGTGCAAAAATCGAATTAATTTTTCTAGATGGTACAGAAATGAGCTATGGAGAATAATACAGCTGGGCATAGAAAAATAATTATCGGCCTTGTCGGCAGAATTTGCTCTGGTAAAGGCGAGATGTCACAATATATGGCCAAAAAATACGGCGCTGCGGTTTTAAGTTTTTCTGATCCAATGCGCGAAATGCTGCGTATGCTTAATCAAGACGTCAACCGGAAAAATATCCAAACTTTTTCTCTAGCCATTCGTAAATATTTCGGTGAAAATGCTTTTTCAACCATGATCAAAGGTCAGGCACTAAAGCGTAATGAAAATATTATTGTTCTTGATCCTTTTCGTCGTTCGGCTGACATTGAGGCTTTTCAGTCTGATGGCATGGTTTCAATTGGTTTTGTTCGGGATGAAAATAGTCGCTATATTTCAATGGTTAACCGTAATCGTGAAAAAAGTGATAGCACGATTTCTAAAGAGGAATTCATTAAACTTGATAATGCTGAGTCGGAAACGGAAATTGATGCATTGGTTGCAAAGGCTGATTATACAATTGAAAATAATGGCACAGTTGGGGAACTATATAAAAAAGTAGACGATCTAATGGCTGAAATCTTAAAAAAATAAAATTGTAATAAAAAAAGCCGCATTGTTGCGGCTCAATAATATGGCTCAGTATTACATCTTTGCCAATTTTTTTTCATACTCTTTTTTTCGGTTGACTGCTATTTGCTGGACAAGATCATCCCCGTCTTTAAAAGGCACAGGGACATGAGTAAAAAATACCATTGCCCATCGAGGTTTTGAATCAGTTGCCACAACTCTGTGCGGCATCGATGCAAACTGATAACCAGAAATAAGTTCGGCTTTGATTCCCAGGAAAGCGGTCATTTTTCGCGGACCAGTCTCGACAAATTCTTCGCTATCCCCCAAAAGTAGTCCTGGTGTTGAGTCAGCAATATGCAGGGTTAGAAAAGATTTGTCATCATGTTTAGCTGCCAGTGTACGTTCTCCAGGTATATATGAAAGCAAACGAAGCAAATGTCTTTTATTAATTTCGCTCGTGTAAAAGCTCTTCAGTATATTGAAATTCGGCCACTGTCTTTTCATTTTCATAATTATGTTTTCGGCAATTATGGCAAGTTTACCGTGCATTTCCTGAAGTTGTGTTAGAAAGTTCTGATGAACCCTGGTATCGACTTTGTCACGAATCAGATCAACAAGATCAGGACGATAGTGAAAGAAGAACTTATTATCGCTATAGCCCATATCTTTCTGTCTTTCGATTAATCCAAGATCAGGATCCTTACTTTCCGGATCTGCAAGCCACTTACTGCGGTATTCGGGAGTTTCCAAAGTAAGATCAAGGAAACGCCTGATGATACTTTCTGCAAGATTTGAAAAGTTATTCGTTAGAAAGCTTGAAGTAGACGTAGTGCTTAACTCCTGAGCTATTTTTCGGTAGTCCATTATTATTTTTTTAGAGGTTTATTTAAGATTATGCATGGAGAAAAATATCTGTCAAATAGAAAAAGCCCTTTCGGGCAATTTTTCTATTAGTGAGTTTTTACTTACCCAACAATCTCAATTCCCGCATTTCTCGCCGTACCTTCGACAATCTTCATTGCGCCTTCAATATCATTTGCATTGAGATCGCGGAGTTTTTTCTCGGCAATTTCGCGGAGCTGAGCTCGGGTGATTTTACCGGCCTTTGAAATGTTTGGTTTACCTGAACCTTTCTCGACACCTGCAGCCTTAAAAATGAGAGCTGAAGTGATCGGAGTTTTGACGACAAAGTCATAAGTTCGGTCTTCGTAGACGTTGATTTTGACACCAACAGTCTCACCCATCCATTCCTGGCTAGCGGCATTGAACTTCTGGACAAAGTCACCGATATTCACGCCGGCCTGACCAAGAGCCGGGCCAAGTGGTGGCGCTGGGGTTGCTCGGCCTGCTGGAGCCAAAACTTTTACTTTTTTGATAATTTTTTTAGCCATAATTGATTGAAAATTTAAACTTTGAAGCAATGCGTAACGCTGTGATATTACCCGATTATTCCCTATCCGTCAAACCTGAAGATCACACAATATTGGACAGGTTTTTTTACAATTAGAGCTTCTTAACCTGCAAGAAATCTAGTTCAACTGGTGTCTCGCGACCGAACATTGAAACCAAAACACGAACCTTGCCGCGATCAGTATCGACGGCTGAGATCTTTCCTTCAAGTTCCTTGAACGGACCGTCGGCGATCATAACTGTTTCGCCAACAGCCAGATCAATATTGTGAGTGACAGTTGTGTCATCCATGCGCGAGAAGAGGCTTTTGATTTCATCCGGTGAAAGTGGCACAGGGTTCACTCCAGCACCGACGAAACCGGTCACACGCGGTGTGTTTCGCACAACGTACCAGGAATCATCGGTCACGATCATATCAACGAGCACGTAACCAGGGTAGACTTTTTCATCCTGTTCGACGCGCTTACCGGCTTTGATTTTGATTTTTTTCTCGATCGGAACGATCACGTTGAAAATACGGTCCTGCATGCCGAGAGATTCAATACGCTGCTTGAGGTTACGCATCACTGCATTTTCATATCCGGAGTAGGTATGAATTGCATACCAATGCCGTTCGCCTGTTGTTTCTTGTTTAGCCATAGTTAAAAATTAAATAAAATTAATGTAAATAAAAAGTAAAATAATTTAGAGCAACAGAAGCTTTTCTAAACCCTTAGAAAAAATGGTGTCAAAAACCCACAAAAAGTAGGCTGTTGCAACTGAAATAACAATAACAGCAAGCGTTGAAATAATGACCTCTTTGCGAGTTGGCCATGTTACTTGTTTCATTTCTTCTTTTGTTGATTTGATGTAATCGATAGCTTTCATATATATTCCCGCCAAAGCGGTATTACCACTGCTAAATTCTGCTAAAATTTCTTATAAAAAAACCGCCCTTCGGGGCAGCACTTAAAGGATACAGCAAAAGCACATGGGTGTCAATCGAGGCCATATCGAACTTTTTTATCATTTTAAATAGTCATTTGAGCAATAAAAAAGCGAACCTGTTAAGGGTTCGCTTCTGGGTCGAAAAGCCAAAATGGAGAAATTTGACTTTTGTCGCTTC
>JAYSVN010000053.1:0-9183 GCA_043718505.1 Minisyncoccota bacterium
AGCCAAGACAATTGAAAAATATTTAGAAGGCGAATATAAAGTCCGTGCATCTGTCGGGCATATTCGTGATTTGCCGAAATCAAATAAAAAAGCCATCGATATTCCGGGTGGCTTTATTCCGCATTACGAAATTTCAAAAGGTAAGGATAAAATTGTCGACGAGCTTCGCGGTTTTGCTGAAAAGGCTAAAGAAATTATCCTGGCAACTGACCCTGATCGCGAAGGTGAGGCAATTTCCTGGCATCTCAAAGAGCTTCTTGAGCATCCGGAAAAGGGAGGCAAAAAAATAAAGGCTCCGATTCGCCGAGTAGCTTTCAATGAAATTACTAAAGAAGCCGTTCAGGAAGCGCTCAAAAATCCCCGTGATATCGATGACAAATTAGTCAAAGCGCAGGAGGCTCGTCGCGTGCTTGATCGTCTCGTTGGTTATGATCTCTCAGGAATTATTTGGAAAAAAGTTCGATACGGTCTTTCGGCCGGACGCGTTCAGTCGCCTGCTTTGCGTTTAATAATGGAACGAGAAAGAGAAATCAGGGCATTTATTCCAGTAACGTATTTTGTTATTGAAGCTGATTTGGAAACAAAAGCGGGCGGAAAGACCGGCGCCAAGGCTGGCGAAAAAATTACTTTCACCTGCAGCGAAAATCCTGACAATGGAAAAGAAGCTGAGCGAATTCTCGAAGCTGGCCGAACACACGATTGGCATGTTGTTGATGTTAAAGAAACCGAAGCTAAACGCACGCCAAAAGCCCCTTTTACAACCTCGACACTGCAGCAAACAGCGAGTTCGCGTCTTGGTTTTTCACCAAAGCGCACTATGCAAGTTGCTCAGCGTCTCTATGAAGCCGGTCACATTACATACATGCGTACCGATTCGACAACACTTTCGGCGCAATCTGTCTCACATATTTCTGCTCACGTTGAAAAAGCCTACGGGAAACAGTATGTCGAAGTTAGAACATTTAAAACAAAAGTTAAAAATGCCCAGGAAGCTCATGAAGCCATCCGTCCAACTCATGTTGAAAAAGCAAATGCCGGTATGAACGAAGAGCAGAAGAAATTGTATAACTTGATTTGGTCGCGTACCGTTGCCAGTCAAATGGCTGATGCAAAAATTTTACGCACGAAAATTACAGCTAATATTTCGGCAACCACAGATGCGGGTGTTAAAAATGGTAAGGGCATAAAAGCTGGAGTGATCCCCGACTTCGGCACCAACGGTTCGCGTGTACTTTTTGATGGCTGGCTGAAAGCTGATCCTGATGCACGCGGTGAAGATGTTGAATTGCCCAAAGTTTCGGCAAGTGACCCGCTCAATTTGCTCGAGATTCGTTCAAATGAAAAACAAACTGAGCCACCGGCTCGTTACTCTGAAGCTGCACTGGTGAAAGCGCTTGAGGAACGCGGCATTGGTCGCCCTTCAACATATGCTTCTATTATTTCCACGCTTGAAGATCGCGGCTATGTTGAAAAAGAAGGCCGCGCTCTCAAACCTACAGATACTGGCGAAGTAGTTTCCGGATTTTTGGAGGAAAATTTCCCAACATACATTTCTGATACGTTTACGGCTGAAATGGAAAGTGAGCTCGACGATATTGCCAATGGTGACCGAGAATATGAAAAAACGCTTAAGGATTTCTATGGTCCATTTCAAAAAGAGTTAAAGGAAAAAGATAAATTAGCTAAAGCCACAAACCTCGGTGATGCCGATGAGAAATTCAAATGTCCGAAATGCGGTAGTCTAATGGTTATTAAACTTGGCCGCGGCGGAAAATTCCTTTCTTGTGCTCGCTATCCGGATTGCGACGGCGCGCTGACACTAGAGGGTTTGGAAATTAAAAGTGATGAGCCGATTGGTACTGATCCGACAACTGGTCTTCCAATTTTTGTTAAGACCGGACGTTTTGGCCCGTACGTTCAACTTGGTGTCATGATCAAAGGTCCGAAAAAACGCGCGAGCAAGAAGAAGGCGGACAAAGCAATCATCAAAGAAAATCCTGAAACCGGAAAAATGGAAGCCAGTATTCCGGACGCTGCGACTCAAGCCGCGATCGAAGCCGCTGCGCAATCAGCAGGCAAGCCTCGTATGGCCTCCATTCCAAAAGAAAAAAATCCGACTGAAGTTACCGTTGAAGATGCGCTTCTCTATTTATCACTACCTCGTGTATTGGGCCAGCACCCAGATACGGGCAAAGATATTTCTGCAAACAAAGGTCGTTTCGGGCCATATATTGTGCACGACGGCGATTTCCGTTCGCTCAAAAAAGATGATGTTTTTGAAATTGAGCTCGAACGCGCCCTTGAAATTTTGAAGGAACCAAAAAAAGCACGTGGTTTTGCCAAAAAGAAAAGTCCCGACGACGTGACCAAAAAAGAAGATAAATAATAAAAAACGGATCAGTGATCCGTTTTAGTGTAACGATGATTTATAAATTCTGAGTTTTTCTTTGTCATCATACGAATTGCAATAACCCACAGTGAGCCAAAGTAAAGTATGGTCCACATGCTTGTTTGTATATCTATTCTTTGAAGCCAAATACTGGATATACAGCCTGTGAAGAAGACGAGGCAAATAAAAGCTATGAAGCCGAAAACGGCAAGGTACCAGGTTCTGGCATTAACAATCTTAATTTTCGGTATCAAAATATAGGTCCAGCATATTGTCGTCAATGTGACCATTGCAAGTGTAATGTCCTGCCAATCTTGATTCAGAAATTGCAAGGGATTAATCAAAAGTATGATGAAGCAAATTGTGGTTAAAACCGTAAATAACCATGTATTCGTGACGAGTAGTTTCATTTGTCAGGGTAGTTTCCCTAACTCTACCATTCTTTAATTAATAGTCAATCTTAAGCGCCCTCCTCACTTCCCTCATAGTTTCTCTGGCTGCTTCGCGGGTTCGCTCTGTGCCTAGTTCAAGAATTTTCATAACGCCGTCGGTGTCTTTTTCAAGTGTGGCACGCCTCAGTCTAAATTCTTCAAATGTTTCGGTGAGAATTACGGAAAGTCTTTCTTTGACTTCAACATCACCGAGGCCGCCTTTTTCATATTGCTTTTTGAGTTCAGCAACTGTTTTTTTGTCAGGATCAAAAACATCGAGAAAAGTAAAAACTACATTCCCCTCGATTTTGCCTGGATCATCTTTGTGAATGTGGCCGGGATCGGTATACATTTGTTTGACTTTCGCCCGAATAGTTTCTTCATCATCAGAAAGGTAAATAGCATTGTTAAGTGATTTTGACATTTTGGCATCGCCATTTATACCCATAAGTCGCGGCACTTCCCCAACTACCGGATTAATTTTTTCAAAAACCTCTCCATACATGCGATTAAATTTTTCAATAATTTCATTGGCTTGTTCGATAACAGGCAATTGATCTTCACCAACAGGTACTGTATTTGCTCGAACACATAAAATATCCGCAGCCTGCGAAACCGGATACATCAGAAATCCGGCCGGTACATCTTCATCAAAACCGTTATTTTTCATTTCACTTTTGACTGTCGGATTACGCTTAAGCCGGGCAAGCGTAACAAGATTGAGGAAAAAAATAGTGAGCTCCGCAATTTCCGGCACAAGTGATTGAATAAACATATTTGTTTTATTCGGATCAAGGCCGGCAGCAATATTGTCCATGGCCAATTCAAGAACATTAGCCCGGACCTTGTCCGGATTTTCAGCATTATCAGTGAGCGCCTGAACATCAGCAATCATATAAAAACTTTGATCGGCAGAGTCCTGGAGTTTGAGGCGATTTTGAATTGACCCCACATAGTGACCTAAATGTAACTTACCCGTCGGACGGTCACCGGTCAGTACGATTTTTCCTTTCGGTAAATTATTTGACATAGTGAAAGTGTAGCAAATATAAGGCCCAAAATGAAGACCTAAATGAAAGCCAAAAAGAAAGCACGGAGTAATCCACAGTTTATCAACTTGATCTTAATTTTTCTTAAATTTTTTCTCAATTTTATGTGTGATACAATCGAGATGCAATGAAGAAATCGCCCCAGTATTTAAGAATATTACCCAACAGCATCGAAGCCGAAAAGGCCATCATAGGCTCTATTATGATTCGCCCACCAAGCGTCTATGAGATTTCCGACATGATTTACCATGAAATGTTCTACGCCGAAAAACACAAAATCATTTACCGGGAAATGATGGATTTGTCATCCAAAAATGAACCAATTGACCTCGTCACAGTAGCCGAAGTACTTTCGCGAAAAAATGTGCTCGAATCCGTCGGCGGCCGCAGCTACCTAAGCGAAATGGTCGGTACCGTCCCTGCTTCAACTAATATCAAATACTATGCTGACATCGTTCTCAATAAATATTTAGCCAGAGCGATTATTGAAGCTGCTGATCATATTTGTGAACTTGGTTTTCAGGAAGGTTCAATGCATATTGATGAAATTCTTGATGCCGCTGAGAAAAAAATATTTAGCGTCACCAATGCTCCGAAAAACCAGAAATTTTCAAATATTAAATATGCGCTTACTGAAACTTGGGAGACTCTTGAGCGACTCCACGCTTCCAAAGGTGAATTGCGCGGCGTACCAACTGGCTACCGTGATCTCGATAATCTCACTGCCGGTTTTCAAAATTCTGATCTCATTATTATTGCTGCACGTCCGTCAATGGGTAAAACCACACTTGCTCTCGATATTGCCCGCAAAGCTGCCGTTGATAGCAAAATTCCCGTCGGTATTTTTTCACTTGAAATGAGTTCGCAACAACTCGTACAGCGAATGCTTTCCGCTCAATCACAAGTTGATGCCTGGAATATTCGTACCGGTAAAGGACTTAAAGATCATGACTTTCAGCTTATTTCTTCTTCGCTCGATATTTTATCTAAAGCGCCGATTTATATCGACGACCAAGCCGGTAATAATATTACCAAAATGCGCGCGGCGGCAAGACGTCTTAAAGCTGAATATGGACTAGGTCTCATTATCGTTGACTACCTCCAGCTCATGACCACAAATAAAAACTACGACTCAATGGTTAACCAGGTCACTGAAATTTCACGCTCGCTCAAAAGTCTGGCTCGCGAACTTGATGTGCCGGTTATTGCCCTTTCTCAGCTATCTCGTGCCGTTGAAGCTCGCGGCGGACGACCACGTCTTTCCGACCTTCGTGATTCCGGTTCGATCGAACAGGACGCTGACCTTGTCATGTTTATTCACAGTGAAGATCGTTACAAAGATAAAGAAGAGAAAACTAACATTACTGAAATTCTTATTGAAAAACACCGCAATGGTCCAGTTGGCAAAGTTGAACTCTACTTCGACACTAAGAAAACCACATTTCTCGATATTGAAAAGAGCAGCATTTCCGAATTTATGCCTGCCGCGGCCGGTTCACTAGAGGATTTCTAAACTGCGGTTTAATCAGATATACTGCTCCTATGCGCGATTCAATTGATGAACTTGCAGAATTTTTTAAACGTTTTCCCGGCATTGGCGAGCGTCAGGCCAGGCGTTTTGTCTATTACCTAATCGAGCGTAATGATGAATTTAGAAAGCATTTGGCTGACAAAATCCTGACACTTGGCAAGCAAGTCACTCAATGCCGTGAATGTTTTCGTTTTTTCCAAACTGATGGAAATGAGCTTTGCGAAATTTGTGCTTCGGGAACGAGAGATGAGCACATTGTCATGGTTGTTGAAAAAGATGCCGATATTATTGCCGTTGAGCGGAGCGGTTTCCTCGGGAAATATTTTGTTTTTGGAGGACTCATTCCTATTGCTGATGAAAAAATCATTGAGCATACGCGCCTCAGACAACTTGAAAACTATTTAAATAAAAAGAAAGGAATACTTCGCGAACTTGTGCTTGGCTTCCCTATGAATCCATCCGGCGATTTTACTGATCAATATGTACGAAAAATTTTGGAAGAAGGCTATATGAAAAATAATTTTCGTCTCGTCAGCCTTGGCCGCGGTCTTTCAACCGGTACTGAACTGGAATATTCCGACCCTGAAACAATAAAAAACGCCCTGAAAAACAGGGCGTAAGTTAGTAACTGAAATCTTCAATGTGAGGAAAAGAGAGATTGGCAACTTCTTCTTCTCTAAACTCAACATTATACCTTGCAAGCAAACGCAATCGTGCAATTTTTTGGCTTATGCTATTAAGCATGTTTTGGAAAACTACATCTTTGCCTTCCTCCGCATCGACTGTGATAAGCATATGCTCAGGGATTAAAGGAATGAGCGGCTCTGTCTGTTCTCGATAATATGAAATTCGATTTTCAATCGCCTCAGGACTGGCTGCGTCCATACGGACATTTCCACTTTCCTTAAGCATTTCTTCATTCCTTTGAGCAATACGCTTTCTGGCAGTTTCATCGCTGAGTTCAAAATGAATGGTAATTGCTTTACGATCCATGACTTTTTCCATATAGTCGAAAACCAGATCAACTTGTTCAACAGTGCGCGGAGCGCCGTCAAGAATAACGTGCTCATCATTGGTAACGATTGTTCTTTCAAACTCATTTGCCCACATTTGAACCGCCAAAGTGTCTGATTGAAGTTTACCCGCCACCTGAATAGCGTGAATCGTATTTTTAACCCATGCTGGTTTTGTCGGAATACCATTTCGAAATAATTCTCCCATTTCGCAAATAACCATTTTGCGTGAAGAATCATGTTTCTGCAAAAAATCGACAAGCATTTCTCCCATAGTTTTTTTGCCGCAACCGGGAGGACCAACAAAAATGAGCGTCAGCCTTTCGCTCGAAAGACGTTCAGTGATTCTTTTTTCTATTTCTTCTTTTGTCATTGTAGATAGTTTTTTCAGCTTTACTTTAACCAAAATTGAGGAAAAGTCAAAAAATGTTATACTCGCACTATGTCTGAGCCAAATATTCCAGAGAACCTACTGAAACCATATAATCCGACCGAAACTGAACCACGTATCTATAAAGCCTGGGAAGAGAGCGGTTTTTTTAATCCTGATGTTTGTATAGAAAAAGGTATTACCGCGTCTGATGCCAAGCCTTTTACTATCATTATGCCGCCACCTAACGTGACCGGTATTCTCCATATGGGTCACGCCGCCATGCTTACTCTTGAAGATGTCATGATTCGCTTCCATCGCATGAAGGGCGACCGTACACTTTGGATTCCAGGAACTGATCATGCTGCTATTGCCACACAATCTGTTGTAGAAAAAGAAATTGTTAAAAAAGAAAATACATCACGCCACGATCTTGGTCGCGAGGCATTTCTTGATCGCGTCAATAATTTTGCAACCAAAAGTCATGACACAATTGTTTCGCAAATAAGAGTTATGGGTGCTTCATGTGATTGGTCGCGGGAAGCTTTTACGCTTGATGACAAACGCTCGCTTGCCGTTCGCACTATGTTTAAGAAAATGTACGACGACGGACTCATTTATCGTGGCACTCGTATTGTTAACTGGGATCCAAAGGGCCAGACCACAATTGCTGATGATGAAATTGTGTACGAAGAACGAACAGCCAAGCTTTACACATTTAAATATTCAAAAGACTTCCCTATTGCTATTTCGACTACACGTCCTGAAACCAAAGTTGGAGATACGGCTGTAGCAGTTCATCCTAACGATCCGCGCTACGCTAAATTTGTCGGCAAAGAATACGATGCGGTTTTTTGCGGTGTACCCATTCATATCAAAATTATTGCTGATGAATCAGTCGAAATGGAATTTGGTACAGGAGCGCTTGGTGTTACGCCTGCGCATAGCATGATTGACTGGGAAATTGCCGAGCGACATAACCTGCCGAAAATTCAGGTTATCAATGAATTTGCCAAGATGACAGTTGGAGATGAAAGAATTCTTAATAAAAAATCAACAATTGCCCGCGAAGAAATTATTAAATGGCTGCGCGGAGAAGATTTACTCGAGAAAGAGGAGGACGTAAAGCAAAATGTGGCAACTGCTGAACGCACAGGCGGCATTATCGAACCATTGCCAAAATTGCAATGGTTTATCAATGTAAATAAAGAAATTCCTGGCCGCGAGAAAAATGGCAAGCCTCAAACTCTTAAGGATATTATGCGTGAGCCTGTTGCCGATGAGAAAATAACTATTATTCCTGACTATTTCGGCAAAACCTATTTCCACTGGATCGATAATTTGCGTGATTGGTGTATTTCGCGTCAGATTTGGTATGGACACAGAATTCCTGTTTGGTATAAAAATGAAGAAGTCTTCTGCGGAATAGATTCTCCGGGAGATGAATGGCAGCAAGACGAAGACACCCTCGACACCTGGTTTTCTTCGGGTCTTTGGACCTTTTCAACGCTTGGCTGGCCGGAGAAAACGCCTGATCTCGCGACCTATCACCCAACGGACGTTCTCGAAACTGGTTATGAAATTCTTTTCTTCTGGGTTGCTCGTATGATAATGATGACTGGCTATGCGCTTGAGACAATTCCCTTCCATACTATTTACCTACATGGTACGGTTCGTGCAGCTGACGGTCGCAAAATGTCAAAATCACTTGGTAATGGCATTGATCCGCTTGACGTTGCCCGCGACTACGGTGCCGACGCCGGACGAATGGCACTTATGGTCGGCGCTTCACCCGGACTTGATACCAAAATTTCATATGACAAAGTTAAAGCCTACAAAAACTTCGCAAATAAAATCTGGAACATTGCCCGTTTCGTTGTTCAATACACTGGTACCGAAAATCTTTCTCAACCAGCCGAACTTTCAGAAAAAGACATTGCTCTTCTCAAAGAATCAGACGCTTTTCTCGCCGATCTCACGAAAGAACTGGAAGAATATCATTTCCATATTGCCGCTGAAAAAGTTTATCAATATGTCTGGCATACCTTTGCTGATATAATTATCGAAGAGAGTAAACCAATTCTGGCCGGCAATAGTGCGGACGCAAACAATGATGCCAAAAATTCACGCGCCTGGCTTCTCCAAGAATTTTTACGACGCTCTCTCATTGCTCTTCATCCTTTTATGCCGCACATCACCGAAGAACTTTGGAGTATTGTGCCAAGGGAATCGGGTTCGTTACTCATGGTAACCAAATGGATCTCGCCGCAAATTTCAAAATAATATCTCTGGCGCTTTTGGGCGGGCTCATCCCCGCTCTTTTATGGTTATGGTTTTGGCTTAAAGAAGATAAAGAACATCCAGAGCCGCGAAGTCTCATTCTCATAACATTTGTATTTG
>JAYSVN010000054.1:0-9068 GCA_043718505.1 Minisyncoccota bacterium
CAAATTTTAGGTCTGGCACAAATATTTATCGATAACTTGACTGCAATCATCATAGATAGCGACTTCTTTGAGCTCCTCTTTCGAAACCCATCGAACATCAGTAATTTCTTCGAGATCCATTTTTATATTGTCAGATCCATCTAGAGAACATTCATAAGCAATGAGAACCTGCCAAATGTTGGCTTTAGCTTGAAATGATCTACAGGCATACACTATTTTTTCTATGCCAACAGTGAGACCCAGCTCTTCTTTTACTTCCCTTATCACGCCTTCTTCCGGAGATTCTCCTTCATTCAATCGTCCGCCCGGAAATTCCCAGGTATCATCACCTCCGCCGCGACAAATTAAAATTTTTCCATCTTTTTCGATTATGGCCTTGAGTGTGATTTTGCCAATGTAGTGTTTATGGGTGTCTTTCATAGTACTTTACGTTTTGGTGCGGGATAGGAGAATCGAACTCCTGCCAACAGTTTGGAAAACTGTAGTTCTACCACTAAACTAATCCCGCAATTGTATTAGACTAGCACATTATTTCTCCTCCACAAAAATCGCCTTCAAAAACTGCCAGAAACCTTTTTTTTCCTTCGGCTTTACAGCTGCTGCTTCTTCCTGCGCAGCTCCAGTATTTGGCAGGACAACGACACCTTCCCCTTCCTTCACAACATTAAATTTCTCACGAATAATCTCTTCTTTGCCGCGATCGGTCGACAGTGTATGCAAATCATCAGAAATAGCATCGTGGCGCTCTACAGTCGCAGTGTAAGCTGCTCTGGCTTCAGTGAGCTTGGCATGGGCATCGCTCCACTTTGTATAAACCCCAAATGTAGAATAACCCAAATAAAGAAGGATGGCGGCCAAAAAACCTATGCCGATCGGTGTGTAGAGAAGAGACTGTTTTCGTTTTTTAATTTTGGCATGTCTTTTTTCCATTTTGCAATTTACATAAATTTGCTATACTCCCGTAAGTATAGCAAATATATATGTTCAGCCAAAAATCACGAAAACGCGTCGGAATTATCTGGAAAGTGATCTGTGTTTTGATCATTGCTTCGATGATTCTCTTGTATACGCAGGGATTGTTTACTTAAATAAAAAACCAGCAGGTACTGTGCTGGTTAAATTGTTATACGTCTATTGAGTTGACTCATATCAATTTTCATTCTTTTTCGGCACTCCGCTTGCTGTCTTTGAGTATTCTCAATTATTTTCCGAACTTCGGCATCAGAAAAATCAATTTTTGTTGCTTTTAATTTTTTAGGATCAATGCCCAAATCTTTGAGACTTATTTTACGCATGTCTATTATTTTTTGTAATTGTACCACTTTTCTAGATATTAATTACAAACTTTTCAAGCTCAGCCCAGTTCACCTCTTTCCTTTTTCTTGAAGCTTTTATTTCCTTTTGTACTCCCTCAAAACGACGACGTATTTTTGGATCAGAGAAATCAATATCTTTTAGTTCAAAATGATCAGGGTTTTTGACAATGTCAGCGAGATTAGTTTTTGGCATTGCTATTAGGTTTTTTGTCATTCTAGCACAGTTTAGTCTGTCCTCAATCGCGTACTCATGTACGATTCCTTCCTGCTTCGCATCATCTTGACTAAGCTACACTTAAAAGGTAGGGTAAACAAAAAAACAATGGAAGATAAAACAACAGTACGCAAAAATAAGCAGCGTATCTTTACGATTCCCTGCGTTAATAGAATTGGTATATTCTCACCACATATTGCATTTGAGCGCCGTGATACTATTCTAGGCTCAAATGTATGTACACTTATTTTTGACTTCAATAGTTCAAGCCCTGAGGCAGGCGTAAGGATAGACATGTCACCTGATTTTATAAGAGACATCATCGATGTCGCGAGTGGCACTGTTGTACTATCCAAGCCTTTGCGTTTAAAGAAAAAGGTAATAAGAACTGTGTACGATTATACAGACATTCTCAATTTGGAATTAGGACCAGAAGAACTTTTTACTCCGGACGAACTGTTAGCAATACTGGTAAATACCATGCCGAATGAATTTGACTCTGGAATACTTGACATGAGTGAGTCAGATTTTAGAACTATCAGTAATATCTTTTTTGTCAGGAGAAAGGACAGGAGAATTATTGCAGTTGATTTGAGCTGGAACCCTCGTTTTGGAATGTACACCCTCACAACCTGTAACGCTAAAAAGAATCACAAAATTACAAACAAAAACGTTACGTTATTTAAAAAGCAGTAAAAACAAAAGGAAGCCCTGCGCTTCCTTTTTTATTTTAATTCTCCTTCCCGCTCCGCATCATTTTGAGAAATACTTCGTGCGGAATATTTACCTTGCCAGTCCCCCTTTCTTTCATGCGAGCTTTACCCTTCTTTTGTTTTTCAAGCAACTTTTTCTTACGCGACACGTCGCCGCCGCCGACAACTTTTGATCCATGCATGAGCACGTCTTTACGGAAAGCTTTAACGGTTTTTGACGAAAGGATACGACCAAGTGCAAAACCCTGGATCTTTGTTTCAAATTGCTGACGCGGCAAAATAGCGTGCAGCTTTTCTACTGCAGTTTCCGCCTCTTCCAGTGCTTTTCGGCGTGAGACAATGCGGGTAAATGCAGCAACTGGTTCATCTGCCACGAGCAAATCAAGTCGCACAACATCCGCTGGGCGGAAATCGCCAATGTCATATGCGATCGAAGCATAGCCCGACGTGCTCGACTTTAATTCATCAAAAAAGTTTCGCATGAGCTCACGCAGTGGCATTTGCACATGCACTTGTGAGCGACCTTCACCGAAATTCACTGTGTCGCCGATTTCAGCTTCATGCTCATAGAGTAGTTGCATAATATTGCCGAGGTATTGCACCGGAGAAATGAGTGTAATGGCAACCCAAGGTTCTTCGACTGAAATAATATCCCCGTCATTTGGAAAAAGGTGCGGAGAATAGACAATAGTATCTTTTTGTTGTCCGCCGCCGGATTTTACTTTTACTTTATAAGTAATTGATGGCGTCGTCACAACGAGCTCGAGATTAAATTCACGTCGCAAACGCTCGCTGATGATTTCGAGGTGGAGCATGCCAAGGAAACCACAACGAAAACCACGACCAAGCGCACCTGAACTTTCTTCTTCAAATGAAAATGCTGAGTCGGACAGTCTCAGACGGCCAAGTGCAAGTTTGAGCTGGTTGAAATCATCTTGTGATTCAGGATAAATAGAAGCCCAGACTACAGGCTTTGGCTGCATGTAGCCGGGATAAGCAGGTAGCGGAGATTTTGAAAGCGTCACAGTATCACCGACCGATGCAATACCTGGTTGTTTAATGCCTGTAATAATGTAGCCAATTTCGCCTGCAGAAACTTTTTCGGACGCAACTTTATCAGGGTGAAAGTAGCCGACTTCCAGCGCTTGGAATTTTTCTTTTGAAATAGCGAACATGAGCTGGTCGTGACGCTTTACCGAGCCGTCAAGAATACGCACAAAAACGATCACACCAGCATGGTTTGAATATTGAAAATCAAAAACCAGCGCACGGAGGTCATTATCACCAGAGTGTTCAACTTTTGGTGATGGAATGCGCTTCACAATTTCAGCCAAGAGCTCCGGTACACCTTCACCAGTTTTTCCCGAAACTAACATAACAGAATCCGGATCGCAGTCGAGCAAAGTCGCAACTTCAAGTCTGACTTCTTCGGGACGTGCAAGAGGCGAATCAACTTTTGATAAAACGGGAATAATAACGAGGCCGGCGTCACGTGCCATTTGCAAAACCGAAAGCGTTTGTGCTTGCACACCTTGTGTTGAATCAACTAGCAAAATCGAACCTTCGACAGCACGAATAGCCCGTGAGACTTCGTAGGAGAAATCAATGTGGCCGGGGGTATCAATGAGGTTTAGTTTATATTTCACGCCCTTCTCGTCGCCCCTTACGCCCCCAATTCCGTCTGACAAATAATCCATCGAAACAGGCGGCATCTTAATCGTGATACCACGTTCCTTTTCGAGCTCCATACTATCAAGCACCTGATCGCGCATTTTGCGAGCTTCGATAGTTTTAGTGACTTCGAGCATGCGGTCTGCGAGCGTCGATTTACCGTGGTCGATATGGGCAATAATGGAGAAGTTTCGAATGTGTTTGAGGTCCATGTGACGACATAGTACCATAAAACCCATGAAAATAAAGGCCTTGTGGCACTATTGACTTTTTTATAAATTTGATATATAATAGAAGAAAATTAAAAACACAGCTCATGAAAAAACGTATCCTAATTATCGATTTTATTGTGTTTCTTTCTATTTTTGCAATCGCCAAAGTGCACCTAAATCAGGAAGCCAAAGAAATCGGCAAACAAAATCCTGCCTCCGGTATTGAAATAAAGAAATAGTGCAATAGTGTTTTCATTGGTGTACCTGCCCTATCGCAAGATGGGCAGGTTTTTTTTATTGTATTTTTTTATGATAACTAAGAAATTACTGCGTCATTTCTGTACCTTCAGAAACAATAGTCTCTGTCTTCCAGATCTTCTTGCGTAGCGAGCCAAGAACAACTTTGAGTTCTTCGCTTCCAAGGAGTCCCAGAATAACTCCGCCAACCATAATACCAACGATGCCGGCGAACGTACCCTGAATCAAAAGTTCAATGGTCGTATTAATATCAAACATATTACCGGTAATTGAAAGCATGCCGTATGACATTGTTCCTGCGAGCACAGCCGCACTGAAACTTTGGAAAAGCGTTCGGCGCAGCGGCATGCCTTCGCCATTTGGCAGAAAATCTTTTTTAAATAGCATCCAGAGAGCATAGTAATTGAAAATTGTACCGATTGAATAACCAAGCGGAAGCATGAGTAATTCGGTACCTGGCACATCAGGAACACGCAGCAGGTTTTCGATAAAGTATCGGAAGACATCGTAGTTGCGGAAGAAATAGAGCAAGGCCAGAGCAAGAAAAACTTCAAGCGCCGTAAATATGAGATTTATGACAAGCGGTCGGCGTGTCTTCCCTGCCGCATAGTAGCCACGCACCAGAAGTCCGATCAAACTCTGTGCAACGACTGAGAGGGCGAATAACGCCAGTGCCGCGGCCGTGAGACGAGTGTCATCCCAGGAAAATTTTCCTGAGCCCAAAATGACACGCACTATTTGCGCGCGTAAAACAATAAAAAGTGCCATGACCGGCAATGACCAGAAAATAATTTGTCGTGCAACAGATAAAATTTGTTTTTTGAAAAGATCTATTTTCCCTTCAGCAAAAGCAAGCGACAGCGATGGAAATGCAGCCACAGAATATGAAAGGCCAATAATAGTAATCGGCACGGCTTGCAGATTGAATGAGAAATTAAAAATTGAAACGGCACCTTCCTGAAGCGTCGTCGCAATTGCCACAATGATTGAAAGTGTAATTGAAGACAGTGAAAGACCAAGCGTGCGCGGCAATGACAGCATAAATATTCGACGCATTTCTTTCCAGTCTATTTTGGTTGTGAGACGCGGATAGAAACCGTGACTCGCCAGTACCGGGATCTGGATAGACATATGGAGCAAAGCACCGAGTGCGACACCAATAGAGAGACCAACTGTACCGAGACGCGGCATAAGCAGGTAAATACCAATAATAATACCGAGGTTGTAGCAAATCGGAGCAAAGGCATAAATAATGAAGCGTTTGTAGAGCTGGGTAATTGTACTGAAGAGGTTTGAAAGACCCAGGAAAATCGGTGAGAGCAACATAATACGTGACATCATGATGAGACTCGCTCTCTCATCCGGAGAAAAGCCCGGTGCAATATAATGCGACAGAAATGGCATAAGGATAAATGCCAAAATCGCAATTATAGCAATGCCGCCTGAAAAGACGGTAAAGATTTGATTAAGTAAAGATCGCGCGCTTTCTTTATCCTTGTGCTCGATTTTATCAATGAAAAAAGGAATGAGCACAGTAATTGAAACCAGCGTCGAAATTGAAGCAAAAATAATGTCCGGGATACGAAAAGCGGCATAGTAAATATCGAGGGTCGTTGACGGTCCGATAACATGAGCGAGAGAGCGATCACGAATCAGCCCAAGGAATTGTGACAGAAGCGCAAAAAGGCCGATAAGAAATGCCGCTTCAGTAATGCGACTAGATTCTTTTTTAAAGAACATGAAAATCTTAGAGACCATGGTAATTAATTTTTAGCCACAAAGTTAATAAGCCGGTTTGGCACAAAAATAGTTTTTACGATTTCCCTACCTGCAATATGACGAATAATATCCGGATGTTGATTAGCCATTTCTTCAATATCAGCTTGTAACGTATCTTTGGCTACATCTATTGTGCCGCGGGTTTTACCATTAATCTGAATAGCGACCGTCACCGTATCATCAACAATAAGCTTTTCATCGTATTTTGGCCAAGGTGATTCAGTAATTGATTTTTTCTGCCCTTTCACTTCCCCAAGCATAGCCCATAGTTCTTCGGACATATGCGGGGCAAATGGTGACAGAATTTGCAGGAATTTTTTGAAATCATCCACAGACAGGCTTTCAGCTTTTTCCATTTCATTTGCCGCAATCATCATGCTGGAAACTGCGGTATTGAGATTAAAACCCGCAATATCTTCGCCGACTTTTTTAATTGTTTTGTGCAAGATTTTGAGGGCAGCGAGAGATGTTGCGGCCTTTGCTGTTTTTTTGCCAACTTTTTTATTTTGTTTTTTGCCTACAGTTGCTCCGCTAATTTCCCCATTTTTCCCTCCGCTCATTAATTGTCCGGCAATTTTCCAAACGCGCTCAATAAACCGCCGCGAGCCAATGACATTTTCCATAGACCAGGCAATTGAATCAGTAAACGGCCCCATAAACATTTCATAGATACGAAATGTGTCAGCGCCGTAATTTGCAACCACATCGTCAGGATTAACGACATTCCCCCATCTTTTTGACATGCGTCTGCCGTCCTCCGCAATAACCATGCCTTGATTGTGAAGTTCAGGAAAAGGTTCATCGGTCTGGGCAACACCAATATCAAATAAAAACTTATTCCAAAAGCGCGAATAGAGGAGGTGACCAGTCGAATGTTCTGCGCCACCAACATAGACATCAACATGTTTCCAATATTTCATTTCATCATCGGAGGCGATAGCTTTTTTATTCTTCGGATCCATGTAGCGCAAAAAATACCACGAAGAACCGGCCCAGCCTGGCATAGTATTTGTCTCTAATCCTTTTTCTACCCATGCTTTCACTCCGGCAAGCGGACCTTCGGCTTTGCCTGTCGGCTCATACGATTTTACTTCCGGCAAAGTCAGCGGCAGTTTTTTGACTTCATGAATGATACCTTTTTCATCGCGGTAAAGTGGAATGGGCTCGCCCCAATATCTTTGTCTGGCAAAAACCGCATCGCGCATTTTGTAGCGAGTTGTGAATTTTCCATTTATGAATGTTGTAATTGAACGACGAGCTTCTTCTGAAGTAAGGCCATCGTATTGTCCGGAATTTACGAGGAGGCCATCATCAGTGTATGCTTCTTCTTTATCAAAAACATCCCAAATGAATTGCATGTCTTCATCAGTACTCACATACTTACCGACATCTTCTTTGCCTACCCAGGCAAGATCATGTAAAGCTTTTTCTTCAGCAGCCAATTCCTTTTGCTCGCCATTATCTAATTTATAGTAGAGAACATCAAAATGGGCAAAACGATTTTGATTTTTTACTTCGTGGAAAAATTGAGAATGGACTTTGTAATCGAGTATTTTTACAAAGTGCATATTCTGATAACCAGTCTCCTCTTTAATTTCCCTTTCTCCTGCCTCAACAAGATCTTCGCCTTTTTCGATGCCACCTACAACAAAACCGCGCCAGTCATTTTTCTTCCAGGCCAGGCAAAGAAAATCTGATCTTGACCAATGTTCGACAATACAAACGACAGCATTGCGCACAACCATCGGTAGCTCAGACTTTATACCGTCGCTTCCGCCTTTTTTAATAAATAAAGGTTCAATTACTCTTTTTATCGGCAAGTTATATTTTTTGGCAAATGCAAAATCTCTTTCGTCGTGTGCCGGAACTGCCATAACAGCACCAGTTGCATAGTCATTCAGAACGTAGTCTGCAATCCAAACAGGTACTTCTTCATTATTTACCGGATTGATGGCCATAACACCCTCAAGCTGCACACCGGTTTTTTCTTTTGTTGCATCAGTACGGTCGGCAGAATTTTTTTTCTTGGTTTCAGTAATGTAAGCCTCAACTTGACCACGATTTTTGGCACGATCAATCACATACTTCACGAGCTTGTGCTCGGGCGAAAGAACTACATACGTCACGCCAAAAAGAGTGTCCGCGCGCGTAGTAAAAACTTCAATTTTGTCACGAATTGTCCCCCCAGCAATTTGGAAACGTAGAAGTGAGCCCTCGCTGCGGCCGATCCAATTTTTCTGAATTTCTTTGAGGTGATCTGACCAGCGCAAATCGGTTAGACCGTCGAGCAGTCGGTCAGCATAGGCCGTGATTCTCATGAACCATTGCTTGATGCGCATTTTTTCAACAGGATAACTACCACGTTCCGAAACTGGACCGTTTGGACTATCGAGCACTTCATCGTTAGCAAGTACAGTACCCAATTTCTCACACCAATTTACTTCTGCTTCACCTTCATATGCCAAACGATATTGCATCAGGATTTCCTGCTTTGTCAGATCATCAAAATTTTGCCACTCTTTGTCACCGAAACGCTTCGGAAAATTTGTGCTATACGCAGTTGTGGCAGTATTCCCCTCTTTTTCAAAAATTTTCACAAGCTCTTCAATCGGTCGAGCTTTCTCGGCGGCCGTGTCGTACCAATAGTTAAAAAGTTTGAGAAAAATCCATTGCGTCCATTTGTAGTATTCAGGGTCAGTTGTATTTACTTTCCGGGACCAATCATATGAAAGACCGATGATCGATAGTTGTTTTTCAAAAGTTTTAACATTCATCTCCACTGCTTTACGCGGATGAATTTTATGTTCAATGGCATATTGCTCTGCCGGTAAACCAAAAGCATCGTAGCCCATTGGATGAAGCACATTAAAACCCTGCATGCGCTTCATGCGCGACAAAACGTCAG
>JAYSVN010000055.1:0-2979 GCA_043718505.1 Minisyncoccota bacterium
TGGTGTTTTATCTGAATTATTTAGGTTGTAAACTAGAATGCGATTATTTTGACCGTCAGAAACATAGAGACGGTTATTGGTTGAGTCGACAGCACTATAAAAAGGCTGGTTGAAACTATAACTTGTTGTACCAGAACTAATTTGAGTAAAGGACCTTGTGTAATTAGGAGTAGGCGTAAGTTGACCGAGCACGTCGCTGGCAGAAATGAGATTTGAAGCACGCAGTGTACTTATGTACATGCCGGCAAGCGCTGCAACTACAACAAAAAGCGATACGAGGTGGATCGCAATATGGTGCTTATGCAAAAAGCGCAAAACAGGATTTTCGATTTTTGCCATTCTGTCTATTGTACCAAGAAAATGCTAGTTTTTTATAGGGTTTTTCCCCATATCGCCCATGCTTTGGACTTCACTTAAATATGTGATTAATTTATTTTAAAATTTTCTTCAATTATTTGCCTGTATAGCTTTTGGTGCTATTGGCTACATCTTCGGGAGTACCCCTTGCAATAACTTTGCCGCCGCCTTCCCCGCCCTCAGGGCCAAAGTCGAGAAGGTAATCAGCTGATTTAATAAGGTCCAAATTGTGCTCAATAACGACGACAGTATTGCCCTTGGCAACAAGACGATTAAGAACTGTTATCAAATTTTTGACATCATCATAGTGAAGACCGACGGTTGGTTCGTCGAGGAGATAAATGGTGCGTTCAAGATAGGGGCGATAGAGCTCAGAAGCAATTTTGACGCGCTGGGCTTCGCCACCGGAAAGTGTTTTGGCTGACTGGCCGAGTTTGACATAACCGAGACCAACATCGTCGAGTGTTTTGAGACGATCGTAGATTGCCGGAATATCTTTGAAAAATTCGAGTGCTTCTTCAACGGTCATTTCCAAAACTTCATAAATATTTTTTCTCTTGTATTTTACAGTGAGCGTTTCTTTATCAAAACGTTTTCCATTACACACATCGCACGTTACATAAACAGTCGGCAAAAAATGCATTTCAACAGCGATTTCACCATTACCTTCGCAAGCTTCACAACGGCCGCCTTTAACATTGAAAGAAAAGCGATTAACTTTCCAGCCACGCAGACGAGCTTCTTCAGTTGCGGCATACATATCCCGGATGTGAGTAAAAGCACCGGTATATGTTGCCAGGTTTGAACGTGGCGTTCGGCCGATCGGTGACTGATCGATCATGATTGCGCGAGATAAATATTCATGACCGACAAATGAGGCGCAATTGTAGATTTTATTTGAACGATACTTGCGCTCAAATTTTGCCTGCAGGTTTTTATACAAAACTTCATAGAGGAATGAACTCTTGCCCGAACCGGAAACTCCGGTAATGGCGATCATTTTGCCGAGAGGCAGTTCGATATTTTGATTTTGAATATTAAAAATGTTTGCGCCGATAACTTTAATCGAGCCTTTGTCGCCTTCGCGGCGATTCTCGGGCGTTTCGATTTCTTCTTCTTTACGCAAATAGGCAAGTGTACGTGAACCGGTTGTATCTTTTTTCTTGGCGAGCAATTCATCGAGCCAGCCGGAGACCATAACTTCCCCACCATGAACGCCAGCTTTTGGGCCGATATCGATAAGGTAGTCTGCGGCAAAAATAGTGTCTTCGTCATGTTCAACAACGATAATTGTATTGCCAAGATCACGCAGACCTTCCAGAGTTCTGATAAGGCGTTCATTGTCGCGCTGATGTAAACCAATAGTCGGCTCATCGAGCACATACATAGCGCCCACAAGTTTTGAACCAAGCTGGCTGGCAAGACGAATACGCTGAGCTTCACCACCGGAAAGTGTATTGGCCCGGCGGTCCAGCGCAAGA
This sequence comes from Minisyncoccota bacterium, assembly GCA_043718505.1. GTDB lineage: Bacteria > Patescibacteriota > Minisyncoccia > Phycocordibacterales > UBA9973 > JAGOSA01. The sequence continues at coordinate 1,839 of JAYSVN010000055.1, forward strand.
TAATCAAGTCCGACATCGTAGAGGAAAATAAGACGATCTTCAATTTCGCGCAAAACGGCTTTGGCAATTTCTTTTTGTTTGTTAGTCAGTTTGAGCGAGGCAAAAAAGTTTACTGCGTCCATAACTGACATTGATGTTACGTCAACAACATTTTTACGTTTGTCATGTGAACCTCTTTTCTTTGGGTCCGGATCGCGCAGACCTTCTCCTGCACCCAGGAAAACATTGAGGGCTTCTTTGCGTAAACGTGCACCGCCGCAATCGTCACATTTTTCTGTACCGAGGAAATATTTAGTACCGAGACCGTTACAAGTCGGGCAAGCGCCATACGGAGAATTGAAAGAGAAAAGGCGCGGCTCGATTTCGGGAAATGAGAATCCATCGTTCGGACAGGCGAATTTTGCAGACATCAAAAATTCCTCTGTGCTTGTTATAGTTCCGTCGGCCAGAATTTCTCCGACAATAATTCCATCTTTCTTTTTACTTTGTTTCTCATCACCATTTTGCTCTTCGCCAAAAGCAATTTTAACCAGACCGTCAGATTCCAAAATAGCGCGCTCAACAGCTTCCGAAAGACGAATTTCCGTATCTCGCGGATTGTCTGCAAATTCATGAAGTGCAATTTCATCGACTAATACATCTATATTGTGAACTTTGTGTTTATCGAGTTCGATACGATCACGAAGATTTTGGAGATTACCGTCGATACGCACGCGAGCAAAACCCTTGCCGAGCATGTCGTAAAGAAGCTGATAGTATTCACCTTTTCGACCACGAACCATTGGGGCAAAAATCCGAACGAGTCTGTCATCAAATTCGACACCCATTACTTTTTTAGTTTTGCCTTTTGCTTCCTTAGTTTTTTCAGCTACTTTTTCCTGGATAAATTTACCGATTTCTTCATTTGAAAGTTTTTTGATTTCCTCGCCGCAAATCGGACAAAAAGGCCGGCCGACACGCGCATAGAGCACACGTAGGTAATCATAAATTTCAGTAATTGTAGCCACAGTTGAACGCGGATTGTTTGAGCGGGATTTTTGGTCAATAGAAATAGCCGGCGAAAGACCGGAAATCTCATCGACGTCAGGTTTGCCCATTTGGCGCAAAAACTGCCGGGCATACGAAGAAAGCGACTCAACAT
>JAYSVN010000056.1:0-2978 GCA_043718505.1 Minisyncoccota bacterium
GGCCGAAAAACAAACGCGATTGCCCAGTACAAACCGGGAAAAGTATAGCTTTTTGCCGATCATTTTGCAATCCTTACCGCAATTTAGGCAACTTTGCTATACTATGGAAACATGAGTAAGGAAAAAAATCTCTGGCAGCGTACCTATAATTATTTTGATAAGTTCGAAGATCGTGTTCGTGGCTACCTTTCGCGTCGCCCTATTCTCTACACATTTGTCGGGGGAGTAGCAATTGTGCTTTTCTGGCGCGGCGTCTGGCATACAGCCGATCTTTTCCCTTGGCTGACTGGGCCTTTGTCTATAATTATTTCAGTTATTATCCTTCTTGCTACCGGCCTTTTCGTCTCATATTTTGTAGGCGACATGATTATCATTTCAGGTTTGGAAAAGGACAAAAAACTGGCTGAAAAGACTGAGGATGAAGTTATAAAAGAGGAGCATTCGATCGATCGTCTTGAAGCCAAAATAGACTCACTCACAGACAAGATAGATGAATTGGAAGAAACAGTTGAAGACCAGCAAAAGTAGAAAACTTGCACTTCTATCATTTATCTGCTATAATGGCCTCGTGAGTGTAAGTATTAATTTATTAATATAAACACACAAATGCCTCACAAGGCCCGCCGTAAGGCGGGTTTTGTGTTTCCAGGCAAACCCCTAAACTCTCATTTGCTAACTAATCAAGGCAGTGTATACTTTTAAAACAAATGCATTGTCGCTACCAATGGTCATCGGCTGCGCTCACCTAAGGCATTTGTGTGGAGTTAGTACCCGGTGACCTTTAGTGGTGATAATAATATAAACTCTGACTTCGGTTGGAGTTTTTATTTTGAAAATTTTGTTACCCGACTATATTTATAATTTACATGTTATGAGGAGACCCCGCAGGGCGACGGCCCGAGGAAGAGGAAATTTCTAGCAAGAAATTTCCGTGCTCCGAGTAATATGCAAATTATAAATAAAATAAGTAAAATATTTTTTAAAAAAGAAAAATAACAACAAAATAGTTTTCCACAGTTTTACACATAAAAATATTGTTTTCAAATTTATTTGTAGGATAATAGATGGGAGAGCGCAATGAAATAAAAAAAGTATAAATTTTTCTTAAAATAATTTTTTATGCTTGGTCGTGAGTTGCGCATCGTTACCAGTAATTTCTATAAACCATATGGCAAAGAAAAAAGCTAAGAAGGCTGCAAAGAAGTCTTCAAAGAAGAAGTCATCAAAAAAGAAGCGCGCATAGTCTTCTTTATCCCACTTAAGAAAAAATCCCAAAAGCCGAAAGGCCAAGGGGTTTTTTCTTTTGTATTGATTTCTTATTTTTTTAATATCGCCCACGGATTCTCATCACTTCGGCAAAAATTGTCAAACTATGTTAAAATGACAAATCTATGGCATTTACCGATACAATAAAGGGTATTTTCACCTCTACGCCATTACCCAAATACCAAGTAATCGTCAAGAAAATCAATGATCTTGAAGAGACGTATAAGGCTCTCGCTGATGCTGATTTTCCCAAAAAAACCGCTGAATTTAAGGCGGCTTTGGCCGCAAAAGACAATAACAGCGGAAATGATCGTAAAACACTTGATGATATTTTACCTGAAGCCTTTGCCCTGGTTCGTGAAGCTTCTCGACGTATGCTTGGGCAGCGGCATTATGATGTGCAACTATTGGGTGGCATAGTACTTCATTCAGGTGCAATTGCCGAAATGAGAACTGGCGAAGGAAAAACACTTGTAGCCACATTGCCGGCATATCTTAATGCTCTGGAAGGTAAGGGCGTGCATGTTGTGACTGTTAACGATTACCTCGCACGCCGCGATGCTGCCTGGATGGGACAAATCCACAATTTCCTCGGTCTCTCTGTTGGTATCGCCAATTCGCAAAATATTTCTTACCTGTATGATCCGACACATACTACAAAAGCAAAAGAAAAAGACAGCGATAAGGAGCGTGACCAAGCTGGTCTCTATAAAGTTGAATATGAATTTTTAAAGCCAACCGATCGTAAAACTGCTTACGCTGCCGACATTACGTACGGTACAAATAATGAATACGGTTTTGACTATTTGCGTGATAACTTAGCTCCAAACAAGGAAAGCCTCGTTCAGCGCGGTCACCACTACGCTATTGTCGACGAAATAGACTCTATTTTGATCGATGAATCCCGAACACCGCTTATTATTGCCGGCCCGGTGGGGGATAGTGAGTCTCTCTATGGCACTTTTGCCAAAATCTCCAAACAACTCGTCAAAGACACTGACTATACAGTAGATGAAAAACACCATGCTATTCAGCTCACTGACGCTGGCATAACCCGAGCCGAAAGCCTTCTTGGTATTACTAATATATATACAGAGAAGGGCATTAAGTATGTTCATCACCTTGAAACAGCTGTGCGTGCCGAGGCTCTCTATCACAAGGACAAAGAATATGTTGTAAAAGACAATGCCATTATTATTGTAGACACATTTACCGGTCGTCTTCAGCCCGGGCGTCGTTGGAATGAAGGCCTCCATCAGGCTATTGAAGCCAAAGAAAATGTAAAAATTGAGCAGGAAACTCGGGCGGTCGCTTCGATTACGTACCAAAATTACTTCCGTTTCTATAAAAAGCTCTCCGGTATGACTGGTACGGCCAAGACTTCCGAAGAGGAATTTCTTAAGGTCTACCGTCTCTCTGTTGTCCAAATCCCGACCCATCGTGATCCGAAGCGTATTGACCGGACTGATCTTATTTTCCAAACAGAGAAAGGAAAATTACAGGCAATGGTCCGACGCATAAAAGAATTACACGAAAAAGGTCAGCCAGTCCTTATCGGTACAGCTTCTATTGAGAAAAATGAAATGCTTCATGAATATCTGACTGCTGCCGGTGTACCGCACGAAGTTCTCAACGCCAAAAACCACGAGCGAGAAGGTGAAATTATTGCTCAAGCCGGAAGAAAAGCGGCAGTTACTATTGCGACAAACATG
>JAYSVN010000007.1:0-25315 GCA_043718505.1 Minisyncoccota bacterium
CTTCGGTTCGTCGTCTTTACCTGAGTCGTCTGTGTCCGAGGTGTCTTCGTCTTCTGCTGCGGGATTCGTTTCCGTGTTTCCTTCAACTTGCTCATTGCTTGTTCCTGCTGGATTGTTCTTTCCCTCTTCTTCCTCTTCTTCAGTACGGTTCTTTTCTGTAGGCTTTTCCGTTTTACCATTGCCGGATTGTTTCTTACGATTTTCCTCATTTAATGAGTCGCTGCCTTCATCGTATTTTTGGCCGCCCATTCTTTGTTGTCTTTTCTTCACGATAGCTTGGGTATTTGATTGTAAATAAACACTTATGTATTTCTCTCAAAAGAGCAATAGGATACGATTATACATACTGTAAATAAAAAAGCAAGGGGCATAGCCTCTCGCTTTTTTATTACATTCGCTGCCTTGTTGGGCTAAAATTCCCAGTCTGCCTGACCGATAATTAGCGAATTTCGTATGTAATCGTTACATTTGAAGTAATTTTATTTTCTCCGGCCGGAATGTCCGGACTAGCCTCGGGAGTTGCGGCACCGGTTGCCATGAGAGAATCCTTTGCATAGTACATCGGAAAACCACCGCCTGATTCCTGGAAATTTGTGACGCGAACAATGTCGACACCAAGATCACGGGCGAGTTTTTCAGCACGATCGCGAGCCTCCTGAATTGCTTCAGAACGAGCCTGATCTTTGAGCTTGTCTTCATTTTCAATTGAGAAATTAGGGCCCGAAATATTAGTGACGCCAGTAGTACCGATACCAGTTAATAAATCACCGACAGTATCAATATCCCGAATTTTTACATCAACAGTCTGAGTAGCTTCGTAGCCGATAATTTTTGGCTGCGGTGAAGGACAGTAATTTCTTGAACAAATGACTGTACCGTAGTCATACTTCGGTTGAGCATTGTAATTACTGGTTTTAATATCCTTCTCGGCAATTCCCTTACCTTTCAAATATTCGATTGCTTTATTAACTATTTCAGCTTCTTTTGACTGAGCAATTTTTGTTGTGCTACCTTCGCCACGAGCGGTAAAGGTGATTGTGGCAATGTCAGGTGAAGCAAAAACTTCACTGTCACCGGTAACCTGAATTGTATTTGGTGTTTCCTTGGTACCAATGTATTCACCGGCCCGAATTTCATTAATAAGTTTAACTACGAAATAAACTGAAAGGATTGCCAAAAAGGCAATAACCCCTTGCGCTACTCTATTTTTATATATATCGCTGATCATATAATGATTGTTTTTACTTTATTGATTAATGATAAAGATGACGAATGGATGAGGTGACTCTTGCGTAGCTATTTATTGTCCAATGGAAACGAGCTCAACGTCAAATATGAGGGTTGAATTTGGCGGAATGACACCATATTGAGCACTACCGTAGGCAAGTTCGGACGCAATGGTCAGCGTGCGCTTCTCACCTTTCTTCATACCAAGTACGCCAATATCCCAGCCCTGAATAACTCGACCTTCGCCGAGTGTAAACATATAGGGCGCATTACTATCAGTATTTGAATCAAAAACAGTACCGTTTTCCAATTTACCAACATAGTTCATTCCTACCCTATCACCGATTTTTGACTCCGGTCCGGAACCTTCTTGTGTCGTGACAACTTTAAGTTTGCCGCCGGCCAGAATATTTTCAAAAACTTTTTGCTGAATTTCATTCAGACCTGTTTTACTGGTAGAGGTTTTATTATTTGATATAAGCATCCAGCCGATAACGATGACAGCGATAGTGAGAATAATTGAAATAATAGTTTTATTCATATACCAAGATTATACATGATTTTTTCGCTTGCTGTGACAGCCCGGGCAACGCACTTTCGAAAGACAATGTTGGCTGTAAAAAAGCCGCCTATAATTTAAGGCGGCCGGGATATTTTACAATGAGGTTAATTTTATTTCGTATTGATGAGAAAGTCTTTTTTATTGCTTTCTTATTGCTATCAAATTCAGCCCTAAGTTCTCCGTCTAGTTTGGCAGTTAGCAACCACATGCCATATCCATACAGAAAGATTATTCCTATCAAACTAATAAATACTCCGAAACCTTCTCCGATATGTTTAACGGTTTGCATCTTATTACATTTTCCCTATTATACCATAATAGCCTTTAAAAATCAAGGTTTTTGGCTATAATTGATGAAAATGGGTATACTTTTTAAATGAAAATCGGTTTTTTACTTTTTATCATTCCCTTTTTAGCGCTTATCGCTATTTGTTCAGTTGTTATCTTTAAATCTGCGGTGACATATGGCCTCATTCAATCAGTCTTTGCCAAAAAGTTTTGGATATGGGTTTTAATATTATTGCCCGTTATACTGATCGTTACCATGGCCGTGAGCAATAAAGTGTACAGCGCAGTCAATGCTTTCTTTTACACAATTGCGGCGACTTGGCTGGCAGTACTTCTCTATTTATTTTTTGCGGCTGTTCTTTTAGCTATTATTCTTCTCATTGCCCGGGCGACTGGGTCTGTACCGAACATCACAACTTTTATTCCCTATCCGTTTATGTATCAACTGGCAATTGCTGCACTTATGATTGCACTCGGCGCAGCAACCTACGGTATTATCAATGCCACTCAGCCGCGAATTGTTTCCTATGACATTACTTCGCCGGCATTATCAAAAATGTGGTCGGGCAAAAATATCGTTTTAGTTTCAGATACACATCTTGGTATTATCCGTGGTGCGGGTTTTATGCAAAAAGTTGTAGACAAAATAAATGCGCAGGATCCCGATTTAGTACTAATTGCCGGTGATATCATCGATGGTCCGGTTTTTAATTATGAAAAAGGTCTGGCACCGCTTAAAGATATTACATCAACTTTTGGTACGATATATACGCCGGGTAATCATGAAGGATACAATCGTGAGCCGGAAAAATTTTATCCAATTGTTAGAAAACTCACGGCGACGATTGTTGATTCAAGCGTAGAAATAAATGATACGACTATTGTCGGCCTGGACTATAAGCCTGAATCTTTTGAGGCAACAAATGCGAGACTGAGAAAAATTACCGACGAGAGTGTCAAACTAGGTGAAGAAGAAAATCTGCCGATAATTGCTATCTTGCACGATCCAAGAAATACTGATGCTCTCCTCGATGCCGGTGTTTCGCTCGTTGTTTCCGGTCATACACATTGCGGTCAGTTCTTTCCAATTAATGTAATTGTTAAAGGTATTTATAAAAATCATACATACGGAGTGGTAAATCGCGCAGGAGATAAAAGCGATAGTACTATCGCTACAAACAGGAGCGGTGTTTCAGTGACGACTTGTGGCGTCGGTACATCTATGTCCCCGCTTCGACTTGGTACAAATCCTGAGATTGTGGTTTTGCATATTAAATAAAAAATCCCCGTTTATATCGGGGATTTTAAAATAACTTCTTCAGTATTAAATCAAGACTGGAACAACAATTCGAATATTGTTATCTTTCTCTGAAACTCCGAAGGCTCCGATCGTTCCGAAATTATAGATAAATGCTTCGAGTTGGCTGTCTTTGTCATCAAACCTGATATTTGCTGCGAAAATATTGAGGCCACTATTGTAAAGAAAAAATGTTCCATACCCTCCTTTTCTTGGCTGGTCTTCATTCTGTTCAATAAAATCCAAAATTTGATGCTGTGTAAAGCATAATAATTCCGGATTTTTATTAACTGTATTGAACATATGAGGAATAGAAGCGGGGCTACATAATTCATACATTTCTATATCGGTTTCCTTTGTAAGCTTGCCAGGACGATTCGCATCGTACTCTTTGAAATGTGAGTGAATGTACTTAAATATACCCTTAGAATCTGCAATAGTTTTCGAGCCATCACAGGCTCTTATACTTATTCTTTTGTTACTAGTAAGGTGACGAAGAATATAGTTCTGCTTTATCTCTATCATTTTTCTTTAAGTTTTTTATTTTAAGGATTATTTATCTTATTAATATATACTGAAAGTAGCTATTTGTCAATAGTTACTAAGCTTTAAATGCAAGCTTATTTTACTGATTTCCAACGAGCCGTCACCCCGGCCGGCAAACTAGCATGTCGAGATGAAGTTTCCTTCAAAATAAGTTCAAGGCTTTCTATGCTTCCGCCAAATTTTTCTTCAATTTGTTTTAAACAATTTTCAAATGCGAGGGCTGAATAGCCGGAAGCATAACCGGAAATGATAAAGAAAAGCGGCTTGTCTGAAAGGAGTTGCATGCAAGTATCAAAAAGTTCTAAAAATTGTTCTTCTATTTTCCAAACTTCACCGTCAGGCCCACGACCAAATGCCGGCGGGTCCATAACAACAGCATCGTATTTTTTACCTCGCTTCACTTCCCGCTTGGCAAAAGCCAGCACATCATCAACGATCCACCGAATAGGTGCTTCAGTGAGGTTATTTAATTTGGCATTTTCTTTTGCCCAATCAATAACTGGTTTTGAAGCATCAACGTGAGTAACTTCAGCGCCGGCCTTTGCTGCAGCAAGAGTTGCACCGCCAGTATAAGCGAAAAGATTAAGTACGTTCGCTTCCTTGCATTCAATCGCATCCTGGATAAATTGCCAATTCTCAATCTGCTCAGGAAAAATGCCGACATGCTTAAATGACGTCGGACGTATAAGAAATGTTAAACCGCCATGTTCAATTGTCCATTCATCCGGAATCTTATCTTTATCTTGCGAATTTTTCTTCCAGGTACCAGTCTTTGAATCAATGCGGTCAAATGTAAGATCGGCATTCTGCCAAAGCTCCGCAATTTTTTCATCAGTCTCTGCGGCCTTATGCCACAGTGCTTCAGGATCAGGTCGGCGTACCAAAACTTCCCCGATCTGCTCGAGTTTTTCGCCCTCCCCTGAATCAATCAGTTCATATTTCATGCCGTGATACTATCGCATCTTACCCTCATCAGCAATGTGCGCGCCCATGTTTTGGTGACGTTTCTTTTTTTGAAATAGACGAAAAATAAATGGAGCGATAACTGAAAGTCCGACGACAATAAGAATGACCGGCATAATATATTTATCCGGATCAGGTACATATTGCCCGAAAAAATAACCAAAACTGGCTACAGTAATCGGCCACAAAATGGCGCCGATGGCATTGTATATTGTGAAAGTAGAACGCTTCATCTTGCCGATACCAGCCAACGGACCCGCTACGGTACGAACCATGGGAATAAATCTGGCAAAGAGAAGTGTGAGTACACCAAAACGGGTAAAATATTTTTCAGCCCGCTCAATGCTTTTGGTTGAAATAAGCCCGGAATCTTTCCTTTGAAAAAGTTTGATGCCGTACTTCTTGCCGAGAAAATAAGAGACTTCATAGCCCAAAAACGAAGCAACTGCGGTCACAATAATTGTGCCGGAAAAGGACATTTTACCGACAGCCGCCAAAATACCGAAAGCAAAGATCAAGCTATCTCCGGGGAAAACAATACCAACCAATAATCCGGTTTCAGCAAATATTGCTATGGCCAGGCCGAGAAGACCGAGCGTGGAGAAAGTTTCAATATCAAACATATTTTAGAAAATATTTAGAATAAATTCAGAAGATAGGCGATGATGATAAGCGCGCCAATTGTGCCGACAGCCGGATGTATCCTCCAGAGAATAATATCGACGATGACAAGGCCAAGGAACCACCAGAAGCCAATGGCCTGAATTGAGTCAGAAATAGTAGCGATAAAGTTTTGTATACCCATGCTGGCATTTTATCATATGAACTTGCATAGAGCGAGGAATATTGTAGGATAGCCGCATGGGAGATTTCTTCGCACCAATAGGCGTATTTCTTGGCTACTTCTTTCGAGGGCTGCTTTTGGCTATTTTGGCTATAGTCTATTTACCAGCCTTTATGATCGTTCAATTCTTTACCAAACCATGGGAGGATATGCTCAAGGAATTTGGCTTCTAAATTAAAAAATCTATACAAAATTTGCATAAAAAAAGCCGGTACTAGACCGGCGCAAGACTAACGGGAAGATCAAGAGTTTGCTGCAGAAATTTGATAACTCCTGCAGGTTTAATAAATTTGTGAGAAATAATTTCTTTGGGCATTTGTGATTTTTGATACTTTTCCCAAAGGACATGCGGCATTTCTTTACTTACTCCCACAATACAAATAATGTGTGTAATTTTATAAAGCGCAAGTATTTCTCCCAAAAGCTTTGGTTCAAATTCACTATTTGTAGACATAAAGACTGCGCCGGTTTTCGGAAGCATAATACCTTTTGGCACAACACCATTACATTTTTCGTGCGGCAAAGGCAGGAGCGATTGATATTGCTCCAGAAAGTAATGGATCATAGCAGAGCCTTCAACTCCAGCATTAGAGAGAATTATTTCCATGGGGTTTGTTTTAAGTTTTCTTAAGAATTTTCCAAAGTATAGTCCCCTCGCCGCAGAATGCAATGTGTGGATTACTTTTTGGCCCTATATAATCCAGATAGACTTAATTCTCATAGATTCGTGGTACTCGAATTGACAGACAACTGACAACTTCGTGCGGAGTCATACCGGTCATGAGAGCAATTTCCTGAACATCTATTTTCTCTTTCCCTTCTTCACCTATGAGGGTAACACTGTCCCCGACATATGCTTCGCCGTCTTTGCCAATAGATACCATAAGTTGATCCATGCAAATTCGCCCGGCAACTTGGTATAATTTTCCATTAATAATTGCACGACCGATGTTTGAAAGCCGACGTGGGTAGCCATCCGCATAACCAAGAGGCAACGTAATTATTCTTTCAAAATCTTCTTTTACTTCATATGTTTTTGAGTAGCCGATATACTCACCTTTGCTGGCAACTTTAAAATACGTCACTTTTGTTTTGAGTGTAAGTGCTGGTTTTATTTCAGCCGGTAAGATTGATGACTCTGGTTCAGGCTCAATACCATAAATGGCAATGCCCGGCCGAACCATTGTCAGATGATATTCCGGATAAAGGAAAATAGATCGTGAACTACAAATGTGAATATACTTTGGTTTAATTCCCTTTTGAGCTGCGTAGTTTATTACTTCGCTGAAGCGATCAAATTGCTTTTTAGTAAAATCAATATCCATGCTATCAGAAAAATGGGAATAGATTCCTTCAAGCACTATTTTTTGTTCGCTCAATAGTCGCGCAGCCAGATCAATAAACTTTTCTTTTCTTTGCCAGTGAACACCAATACGCCCCATGCCTGTATCAATTTTGAGATGAATAATTGGAATGATGCCAATCTTTTCACCGACAAGCGCGATTGCTTCGAGTTTTTCGCTGGAGGCCGCTGTTATTGTGAGTTTGTTTACAATTGCTTCTTCTATTTCATCAGCATCGATTGAACCGAGAACTAAGATTGGCAATGTGATGCCATTATTTCTCAGCAATATTCCTTCTGAAACTAAAGCAACAGCAAGATAATCTACGTGTTGTGAAAGCGCCCCACTAATCTCTGTCATTCCATGACCATAAGCATTGGCTTTTACAACAGCACAAATACCTACATTTGGACCGCAGGTTTTACGGATTATTTTGGCATTGTTTTTGATATTACTAAGCGAGACGGTAGCGTAGGTATTTCGCATTTTTACACTATACCATTTGAGGTATAATGGGCTTATGAATACATTTACTGCAAAAACATTTTCGGTGCCGGAGCTCAAGGGTATTTCGGCGAAAACAATAGAAGAACACGTGAAGCTCTATGAAGGCTACGTCAAAAACACTAACGCCGTGCTTACAAAAGTTGAGGACTATGTGAAGGATTCAGAAGCCCATGCCTATGCTTTGGGCGAACTCATGCGACGATTTTCATTTGAATGGAATGGCATGAAGAATCATGAGAAATATTTTGCTTTGCTCGAAGGCGGCGCAACGCCGATCACCGCCAGCAGTCCCTTGGAAGAAGCCATCAAAAAACAGTGGGGTGCGGTTGATGCATTTCTGGTGCGATTCAAAGCGCTGGCACTGACGCGCGGTATCGGCTGGGCAATGTTATCAAAAGATATGGAAGGAAATCTGCTCATGCACTGGGTTGATGAGCAACACCTCGGACAATTGCAGGATACGACACCGGTTATTGCGCTCGACATGTGGGAACACTCATATGTTGCTGACTACCAGCCATCCGGCAAGAAAAATTACGTTGAAGATTTTTTTACCAATCTGAATTGGAAAGTGGCGGAGATGTTTTTTACGGAGTAATAAATTTAACAAAATAAAACCCATCAGAAATGACGGGTTTTTAATTACTTTCTATAATAAATTTCTAAGAATGTGCTGACACAGGATTTTGGAAGAAGTGAACCTTGTAACTTTGGGATTTTCATCAAAACTTTTGTCAGAAGATAAGTAGAGTACACTTGCTTTCATTGCCAGTCCTGCAAGTACATCTGCTTCCCCATCGCCAACAACAAATGTTTTAAATTCGCTTTTGTTTTTTTTACTCAACTTAAACATTGCCTCCTGCGCTTTGAGGAATACTTCGGGATTAGGTTTTGGTTTTTTACAATCTTCTCCCGAAACGCACACACCACTAAACACTTTTGCAAGGTTAGTTGTTGAATAGATTTTCTCTTCAAGACAAAGTTCGATCCATTTTTGCGGAGATGAAGTTGCAATTGAAATCGGCACCTGATTAGCAAAAAGTACTTGTATAAGATTTTCCATACCACTGAGCGTTTCAATAGCTGATCTCTTCCCCATTTGATACATTCTTTTCCATTTTTCTTCTACCAGGACATCTGCATTGCATTTTGGGGCAAGTTTCTTGAATACTTTCCTGGTAGGAATTCCAGCAAAACGTGCTGATATATCTTTTGGCTTGAGTTTAATGTTATGAAATTTTTTCAAAACATAACACTCTGCCCTGGCATGGAATTCTGTTTGCGTGTCGGTAATTGTGCCATCGAGATCAAAGATAAAGCAATTTTTCCTAAGTGGAATAAGATCAAACTGTTTTGCAGTAATCCAACCTGGCTGAGTTACGGCAAAACCAGATTCATAGTGATAATGCAAATGCTTTAACTTTAATTTACGAACTTTAATACTGTACGCATGGCTTTGATCTCCATTCGCATAAGAAATGTTTGTCATTCTGGTACGGATATTTTTTGACGGATTAGACTTGCTTTGGATCCACTCCCAGGAAAAACCAACCTGTACAGATTTAACAATAGAATCGTGCGAGATACAGAATATTGTATTGGTTTCTTTGTCCTCGTAAATCTTAGATTCTAGATTTCGCTTATATGCATCATAGACAAGATCGTCGGGTATTTTATAGTCAGTCATTATAATATTTTTAGTGATCGTTTTTGTGACAATACATAATATACGGTGATTTGTCAATTGGTTTATATCTCTCTTTTTCTCCACCCAAACGGATCAAAATAGTACAGAAGAAAAGCATACGTCAGCGACATCCCAACAAATGGCAATTTAACCGTCACCGCAGCCAGTGGTACAAGTGTTGAAATATGAATAATGAAAAGAATGGCAGAGCCGAAGAAATTGGCGATCAGGGCAAATGGCAAAGCGATCGGCAAATAGATAAAGCCGAGAATGGCAACCACCGATGTAAAAGCCATGAGGTATGGCACAAACGGCAGAATGAGAATATTGGTGATTGGACTCACAATTGAAAGCACTCCGGTTTTCCATAAAATAAACGGTAAAACAAAAATCTGGGTACCGATGGTTCCGGTTATCATTTCGCGCCACGGAATGCCGAGCCATTTCTCTGGCACTTTCTTGAACCAATGCGCCACGGTCGGAGAAAAATAAATAATGCCGACGGTCGCTAAAAATGAAAGCTGGGCCGAAACATCGCGGTAGAGCGTGTACGGATTGATCGCCGTCATGACAAAACCAGCCATGAGAATGACGGTGCCGATATTGGCATTGCGACCTTTGGATTTGGCAAAGAGCACGATGCTCGCCATTATCCCCGCCCTCACTGCACTTGATTGCAAACCGGTCATCGTTACAAAAAGCAAAATCGAGAGACCGCCCATGGCAAGTGAACCAGCCAATGGCAGAAATGAAAACAGTTCGCGAAAAAAGTTTGCGACAATGCTGACGTTGTATCCGGAAAGCGCAATGATATGCGTCGTGCCAGTTGTGACAAATTCTTCGCGATTTTCTTTGGTGATTTGTTTGTCACCGAGGAGGACGCCAGAAGCCAGACTTCCCTTCATGCCAGGGATTGTGGTTTTTACAATGTCTTCGAGTTTGTTGTTGAACTTGTAGAGGACGCGTAAAATTGGGTTGCCTTTGGTGTCAGTTTTGGTAATTGTTTTGGCTTTGACAATGCCGAGAATGCTGTCTTTTTTGAGATAGTTTGGGTAATCAAACATGCCGCCTGATTCTGTTTCAAATGGTTCTGGTTTTTCTATCTTGCCAGCTATAGTGATGATTTCGCCGTATGCATATTCTTTGCCTTCGCTTTCGCGCACGATGTATTTTATTTTTTCTTTATCTTTCCCAAAGCTCCCCTTAACAATGAATTGGCTACCATTACTACTGGCTTCGGACGATGTCACTACCATACCAATGAGTTCAACATTTTGTTCAAACGGAATTGATGCTGATTGTTGATTTAGCTTTTCATCGACAGAAATGTAACGCAGTATGGCTAGTGACATCATGACGAGGCCGACAATATATACCGCGCGACTTGCGCAGCCATCGCTTCGCGATTCTTGTTCGAAACTTTTGTTATGTTTCGAATTGCCTTTTCTCCTACCCGGCCAAAGAAAAATGCCGACTGCGGCCACAATCGGCATTACGTATAAGTAATTTGTTTGGTAGATGCTGGCAAGCAGTATTCCGACAATCCATCCAGCGAGTCCGGGTATAAGTGTATCTATCCTTCCCAAATTATCTAGTCGTTTTCTCTGTAGTTTTCTTTTGCTTCCTCGTCTCTCCTCGTTGTCCACGACAGGATTATATCTGCTTCGTCTGTTGCTGACAATGATTTTTTAAATTTCGCACCGCTCTTCCCTTTTACCCTTGCCTCGCAACTCTTCCAATCACGATGCAGTTCAATCAAACCACCAACCATAGAGACATATGAATAGGCTGGTGTGTTTTCGCGCTCGCGTTTTTCAGCACGTTTTTGTTTGAGGAGCTCGGCATTTTTTTCGCCGATGACTTCGTACAGTTTTTTGTGGGAAATAGTTTTGCCGAGCATGCGTTCATAGTCGCGACCGCCGCCAGTGTATAAAAGAATGCGATCACCATCTGCAAAAGATGTCGCGATAAGATCTGCCCGTTCATTGCCGAGAATGCCAACATGTCCGGCGACTTTAATGAAATTGAGTTCGCACTTGGATTTGAAGTACCAGGTGAGCTGGTATATCACTTCCCAAAGATCCTGGTTGGCAACCGGCTGGCCATCCGCTGTTTGCCAATTATTCTTGAACCAACCATAGACCCACCTGGTGGCACCGTTGAGGGCATATGCCGAGTCGGTATTGATAACGATCTCCTTGACCTCAGTGGCTTTACCAGGCGTGCCGAGATGGTCTTTGGCGTATTCGAGTGCTTTGAGGATAGCCGTGAGCTCCATGCGGTTATTGGTGGTATGGCCTTCCGCCCCGCCAATTTCCACAACTTTGCCGCCCGGAAACTGCATCGAAGCCGCCCAGCCGCCCGGACCAGGATTCCCCCGAGAGGAACCGTCTGTATAGATAATGAGAGGCTCTGTCATGAGGGCATTCTAGACCAAAAGGGTGAAAAAGGAAAATAGTGTGAACAGTAGCGGTTACTTACATTTAGGACCCGTAATATTTGTCTTAAGATTTTCAGTCAATCCAGTATTGGAATCAAAACAAATAAATCCTCCTGATGAAACAGAAGCAGATGCTGCTAAAGAATCTTTTGAATCAAAACATGTAACTGTTGCGGAACCATAAGATTTTAATTGAGCAACAAAACTTGGCCAGACATTTTCACAGGCATTGCCGTATCCTGCTACCTCTGTCATGTTTTTGTCTGTCGAAGCTTCGGCAAAAAAACTGTTTAGTGTACTTTTTATAGCTTCGTGTTTTCCATCAGTATTATTTGTCGTAAGTGCGGCAATGTTCGCATTTATGTAATCCCCTCGGCATCCTAAATTAGTAATTGTCGAAGCATCCATCTTTCCATCGTAAAAAACGCCAAGTATTCCGTACGCGTATATATCAGCAGCGTACTGTCCTGGATTTGATGTACTTGTAGGAATGAAAAGATCAGTTTCAGACTTAGCCTCGGGATTCATTCGCTTAGCAATACTGGCCGGACACATGATAGAAAGGCCTGCTAATTTTTGGCCTGTTTTATATGTAGTTTTAACACTTGTGTCATAAGATATTTGAAAGGCACAGGTATTATTGGTATTTTTTGCTACTCTAAAATGTTGAAGGTCACCCATTCCATCTTTTAATGAAAGTTCAGCGGTCTGACAATCATTGATAATAGCTTGTCCCAAACACGTCAACGCTGGATCCTTTGAGTTATCGATGTCAGGGTTGTAGTATTTGGCTGCAATACTACCGCAATTTTTTCCAGGTGTAGAAAAAATCATAGGATCGATGGTGGCTGCTGCTTGTTGATTTTTTGAAGGAGTCGTATCTGCTGGAGTTTGAGTAAGTGTACTGTTTTGCACGCTATCAATCGCCATCGGAGGTTCTTCGGTAGAAAAGTCATTTTTAAAATACATTCCCGCGGCAACCAAGGCGAGAACAATTACTGCCGTTACAATCATACCTATATGTGACTTTTTTTGTTCTGGTAGCGCTGCGGCGACAGGAGCCGTGACGGGAATATTATTTCCAATTATTGGCTCACTGGTAACTGGGCTACTCGTCTGTTGTGAATTATTTTCTTGTTCCATAATGGACTCATTGTACTCCTGTACGACAAAAGAGTTGCTGTATTTGTGTGGGAAACGAGAAAGTAGCCTTATGTAACTAAAAAACATCCACAATCCTCACCCTCGCCTCTCTCCCTCTGAAATATGACATCTCAAGCGTACCCGTGAGAGTGACTTGCGCACCAGCCGCAAAATCGCCAAAGTCCGCCATTGTTTTGAAAAAGGCAATTGCTTTGCATGATCCCCTCTCATCGCTCATGACGATTTCTAAATGCTCTTTGGTTTTGCCAAATTGTTTGATGGCTTCGAGTGTGACATTTTGAAAAAGAAAAATTGGTTTTGGATTATCAAGACCGAAGGGCGCGAAACGATTTACTTCTTCGATGAAACTTGGTTTTACTTTGTCGAGAGAAATAGTTGCGAGAGCTGTGTTTGCGGCCGCAGAATTTGCCGCGGCGTTTTCAGCAACAATAGTTTCCGTAATCGAAACGTAACTTTTAACCAGCGCCGCTTCCAAAAAATGTACTTTCTCTCGCGTCACCACAAATCCCCCGGCAACTGTGTGCCCGCCAAATTGTACAAAGTGATCAGCATTGGCCGTCATGAGATCAACGATATTGATACTGCCATCAGAGCGACACGAACCTTTGATGTGCTCGTCCTCTTCTTCCATTCCCCAGACAAAAACCGGTTTGCGAAGTTCATCTGTGAGTTTGCCAGCGACGAGTCCGAGAATTCCGGCCCGCCAACCGGTACTGCCAACAACAATGATCGGACTTTCTTCTCCACTGGTCGCACGTTTTGAGAGCGACGCTTTGGCTTCTTTCATAATGCGCGCGACTAAAAGTTTACGATCGTCATTGATGTTCGACAAATGTTCAGCCATCGGCACAGCACGCGCGTCAGTGTCAGCAGACAAAAGTTCAAATGCTCGCATCGGACTATCCATGCGCGAAGCGGCATTGATGCGCGGCGCAACCATAAAGGTCAGATCGTCTTCGGTCAGGTGCTCGGTATCCATTTTCATTTTTGCAAAAAGAGCACGCAGGCCCGGACGATTATTTTTGCGCAACACTTTCATACCGAAATATGAAATGATTCTGTTCTCGCCACGAATCGGCACCATATCCGAAAGCGTACCGAGTGCAGCCATGTCGAGGAGCCATTTCTCCCAACCGTCGTGGATTTTGTAGTATTCGCTGTATTTTTTGATGAAAGCCTGAGCAATTTTAAATGCTACACCAGCACCGGAAAGAACTTTTTGGGGATAATCACTCAGAGGTGCACCGTTTTTATCGAGACTATCAACATGCGGATTAATAATCGCAAACGCTCTCGGCAAATCCCCATGCGGCAAATGGTGATCGGTAATGATGACATCGATGCCGTTGGCCGTAGCATGAGCGGTTTCGTCTGGAGTTGTTGTACCGAGGTCAAAGGTAATAAGCAAATTGACACTATCGCGCACAAATTCTTTGACTGCATCCATGTGGAGACCGTAGCCTTCATCATGACGATGTGGAATGTAGAATCGGACTTTGTCGTAGCTGATTTTTTTAAATAAATCAGACATGATGGTCGCAGCTGGAATGCCGTCGCAGTCGTAATCACTGTAGATGACAATATTTTGCTTACCCTCCATAGCTTCGAAAATCCGCACAACCACTTTTTCCATATTCTTAAATAAAAATGGATCGAGCAAATCTTCATACTTGGGCGCCAAAAATTGCTCTGCGTCTGCTTCGGCAGTCAGCCCGCGCACAAAAAGCATTTTGCGAACGGTTTCGCTGTAGGTTTGAAGCAAATGCCCCGGTACATCCGGGGCGAGCTGCCACTTTGGCTGGGATTTTGCCTTTGATTCATTTTCCGCCTTTTTCACAGAGCAATTTTACCATATACTGGTTACATATGAGCGAACACAAAAACCCTGAAAATACAGTCTTTATGAAGATTATTAATAAAGAGATCCCGGCAACTATTGTCTACGAAGATGAGGAAGCGTTGGCATTTATAGATATTGCACCAGTAGTTAATGGACACTTACTGCTCATTCCTAAGCAACAGTATGTTTGGATGGTGGACGTACCAGACGACTTACTGGGAAAAATGTTTATCAAAGCTAAAAAAATAATGGTCGCGATGGAAAAAGGTTTGAACTGTGATTACGTTCAGGTATCTGTAGTTGGCAAAGATGTGCCGCATTTTCACATTCATCTTATCCCCCGCTTCTATAACGACAAGCTTCATGGCTGGCGAACGGGCAGCTATGCCGACGGCGAAATGCAAACCATCGCAGACACGATTAAAAAAGAAATTAAGTAAACATAAAGACAAGATAAAAACCCGTTCTGAGCGGGTTTTTGTTTTTACAATGCTTTCTTGCAATGATCCTTGTAAATACCGTCTGCCATTTTTGATACCGCTATACGCCAGGCAGCATCAGGATCACTGGCAGTCGCAATAAGTTCACTACCGTCATTCACCTCACAAATTTCATAGACTTCGTAAGCGTCCTTTGTATTTCGCAAAGAAGCTTTAACCCAGGGTCCATGAAATTCCGGAGTAATACTAATCGTATACTCGGAAGCTAAAACGGCATTGGGTTGAAAAGAACTAAAAATTTTCTTGAGGTTACTGCAGAATTGCTTCTGTTTTTGATCAGTATCCTGGTTGAAGTCAATATTACAGACCACGACACTGTCTTCTTTGAAACTTTCGCTGGCATCAGCGTTGAGGTTGTCAGTGATCGCGCAAACGACTTTAAACGTTTTGCCGTAATTTGGATCTTGTTTGAGGGCAAGGTAGCAATGAGCCTTATTAGAAAAGATAATTGCTACTTTATAGATATCCATCAGCTTGGGGATTAGAGGATTATGACTTATGTCTTTTTTGTTAGTATATACCCCCCTTGGTACCTGTAAAGACACAAGAGGGTGTTATAATACATCCATTACTCTTCAATGATTTTGTATGGTTAACAAAGAATTACTCGATTACATACGTTCGGAATCCAAACGTGGCGTTCCGCAAACAACAATAAGGAGTCTTCTCATTCAAAATGGCTGGGAGGTTAAGGATGTTGATGAGGCCGAACATGTGCTTTCATCAACTCCGGAAATTGTTGCGCCGAAACCTATTACTCCGCTTGTTCAACCTATTATAAAACCTATTGTTCAGCCGATAATTCAGCCAACCGCAAAAACAGAATCGGTTGCAAAACCTGTTGAGCAAGTAAAACCAATTGAGCATAAGCCGGTAGTACCAATTCTTGAAGCTCTTAAACTTAAATCATTTAAACCTACCGAGCAATCAAAGCCAATTGAGAGGCCGCAAACTCAACCGATTACAAAACCAATCGTAGAACCCGTCGTCAAAGTAGAGCCAATCGCAAAAGTAGAACCGGTTATTAAACCAATAGTACAGCCGGTAATAAAAACGGAACCTCCTGTTGTAAAAGTAGAACCAATTGTAAAACCTGCTGAGATAAAGCCTGTAGAAATTAAACCTATAGAAATAAAACCTACGGATACAAAACCAGTAGTAACACCACCCGTACAACAAGCTGAACAACCTGCCGTAAAACCAACTATCCAATCAAAAAAAGTCGGGCAATTTATACCGACTGGTGATTCAGTAGTAGTTGTAGACGCCCTCAGAAAAGCCCTTGAATCATTCAAGCCTGCTGTTCAGCCAGTTGCAAAACCTCAAGTTCAGCAAGTCGTAAAAAAAGTTGCAGAGCCTGTAACACCGATCGTGGAGCAAACTGCTCAAACTATTGTTCAAAAACCTTCAACCGCTCCAGTTCTCAAAAAAGCGCTTGAAAAATTTGAAGAAAGTACTTTTGTAGCAGGTGCAGGCAAAGGAGAGCAGGTAATTCAAACAAAAGTTGGAAAGCCAAATCCATCGCCATTTATCGAACAGCAAAGTTCATCCCGGCTACCACCTGCCGAAAAACCTGTACCACCTCAACCTAAAGTCACAAAACAGGAAGTTAAGCCTGAAGAAAAGATTCCGGTTGAACAAATTTACACCCCAACACCAAAAATTAAACGAAAATTAAAGCTACCGCTTATTATTACTATTATTTTTCTTATTTTATTGAGCGGTGGTGTTGGCTACGCCTACTATACCGGCTACTTTGTTTCAATGACAAAAGTCAGTGCCCAGGCATACCAATCTGTACGAGAGGCCGCTAGTGGCGCATTTGAAACTACGGTTAGTATTGATATGAGTGGTGTCAAAAAGCAAGCTGACATTTTGGACACGTTACCGGGATTTTCACCAAATATATCTTTTGAAGTTAGTGGCGCATTCGATCGGAATAAAAAAGACAGTCCCCTCTTTTCATCACTACTTTCTTTGAGAGCAGGTTCATTCGCAATCGGGGCTGAAACAAGACTCGTCAATAAAACGATGTACCTCAATGCTTCAGAAATTCCGGCTATTCCTCTTGTTGATCTCAAAGGTTTGAAAAATAAATGGGTTTCTTTCCCTTGGAGTAAAGATTCTAAACTCCAAGATTCATTGCCATTTTTGGGAAAAACAGCCGCAGATTCACCTGTCTTCAAAAAATTGTCTGATGAACAAAAAACATATGCAGCTGACCTGGCCCAAAATGCTCACCTTGTCTCAGTAACCAAGCGCCACGGCGAAACAGAAATGGAGGGTGTTCCGGTATATCATTTTGAATTTACTCTTGATCAGGGGGGTATTTATGCTTTTCTCTCAGAACTTGAAGCCTACGTACACAGTATAGCCAAAGAAGATCCTGTACTTTTATCGTACAGCACTGAATCAATCAGTAACGATATTTCAAAAATCAGAGACTTTAAAGGTGAAGCCTGGATTGGAAAAACTGATTCCCTCCCCTACAAACTTGCATTAACTTTTGCCAGCCAAGAAGGCGAAGACGCGACAAGTCTTGCTCAAATATCAATTAACTCTTTATTTAGTGATTGGAATACACCTGTAGTTGTGACTACACCAAACGTAAGCGTACCGATTACTACAATTCTCGGAGAAAATCCAAATGCAACAAAACCTGAACCAGAGAAAACGCCACCAGTAAAAGAACCGGTCGTTCCAGACCCAGTTCCAACACCAAAGCCTAAACCTGAGCCGAAGCCAGCTCCAAAACCAACACCTGTACCAGAACCTGACCCACTACCAATCCCAACCGATCCAGATTCTGATTTCGACGAAAATTCAGTTGTAGACTTTCTTGATTCTCTACGACGAGCTATCGACTTTGCTTCGCGTGCTGAATTAGCCAAACAGTATGGTATAGAAAATTATATCGGAACAGCTGAACAAAACATTGAACTCCTCAAGAAACTCCAGGAAGCAAACATTCGCTAGATAAAATAATTATTAAGTTTTCTTAAAATCTTTTCCCCATCCTTAATTTTTTTTATTTAATCTCATCATATAATGCAAAATATGAGAATATTAATTATTGAAGATGACCAGGATATTCGCCAAATGCTGGCATCGTACCTTGAGTCGGCTTGTTTTGCAGTTGATAGTACCGGGGACGGGATTGAAGGATCGTATTTAGCACGAACTAATGACTACGACATTGTGCTGCTCGACTATATGCTTCCCGGAAAAGATGGTTTGCGTATTTGCCATGAAATACGTGAGAGCGGTAAAGTCATGCCTATCTTGATGATTACAGTTCGTAATGAAATTGCTGATAAGGTTGAGCTCCTCAATCGTGGCGTCGATGACTATGTTACAAAACCATTTTCATTTGACGAGATTATGGCTCGGATTAATGCCCTCATACGCAGGCCAAGACGCATTGAATCGCCTGTTATGCAGGTGGCTGATATTATTATTGATGCCAACCGCCAACGTGTTGTAAGAGGTAATAAGGAAATTTATTTAACAAGAAAGGAATATTCTTTGCTCGAATACCTTGCACGCCATGAAGGACATGTTGTTTCGCGCGGGACCATTATGGAGCATGTTTGGGATATGGAGAGCGATCCTTTTTCAAATACTATCGAAGCTCACATTTTTAATCTGCGAAAGAAAATTAAGCGCGGCAAGACCGAACTCATTAGAACTATCCCCGGACGTGGCTATATGCTTGATGCAAAATAAATATACATTTAGAAAAAATTTATCATGGCTTCATGTCAGTCTGCGATACTCTTTTTGAAGCAGACTTTAGTGGTCGAATAGATTTGCTTCACTTACCAACTGTCACATACACTTATGGCTACGATTTTAGAAAAAATACTTACGGATAAAGACGCTCGATCCCTGGAAACAGTGAGGGACATTTCCCTCGAGGCCGGAGAATTCGAGCCGTGGTGGGGCTAACATAAAAAAATAATGAGTACTTTATCTTTGCGAACTAAACGCATAATCAATGCCTGCCAAGCGTGGTATAAGAAAAGTACTCATTATTTTTATTCCCGTTTTCTGGAGCCCCGTTCACTGAGAGAAGACGATAAACGCAGAGAGCGAATCCTGACACTTATTCTTTTTGTCATTCTCTTAATGACTATTGCTTTTGAAGTAGGATTAATCATTCAGCACTTCACACTCGGTGAAAACTATCGCGGCGTTCCGGTACCTATCTTCACTATATTTCTCGCAGTTTACACAGGCCTCTATATTGCAACCCGAAAGGGTTATTACGTAATTGCAAGTTATATATTTATAACTATATTCTTTGCCGGAGCTTTTTACAGTAGTTATATGTGGGGCGCCAGTATGCCTATGGGACTTTTGGCATACGGACTTATCGTAACTATGGCAAGTATTGTGGTCAGTAGTCGGTTCGGTTTTATTGTGGCAGTTGTCGCGTGCGCTGTAATTATTGTAATTGGTCTCAGGGAACACGCCGCGACGACATTGCCCGACTGGAAACTACATGCCATTAAGACAAGTGATGTTATCGGCTACAGTGTCATGATCGGTATCACTGCTCTCCTTTCGAGGCTATCAAACAGAGAAATGGAAAAATCACTCCACCGTGCAAGAACTTCGGAGCTGGCGCTTAAAGAAGAGCGCGACAACCTGGAAACTTTAGTAGAGACACGAACTAAGGCTCTTCGCGAATTAGAGCGCGAGAGAATGCGGGAACTGTACCGTTTTGCCGAATTTGGCAAATTGTCAGGCGGTATCTTTCACGACCTTCTCAACCCCCTAACTGCTGTATCACTTTCAGTATCAAAATTATCGGCAGTCGACACCTTGCTTGGTAATAAAGATGAAGTCGCAAAATCAATCCAAACGGCTGTTCAGGCTACCAAGCGCATGGAACAATTCATGGGCAGTATTAGAAAACAAATTAAATCAGAAGATATTCGCCGACATTTTCTGCTCAATGAAGAAATCAATGATGCCATAGCAATTATGGCTTACAAAGCCGGCACCATGGGAGTTACGATTAATTTTGAGACTGAGGAGAAAATATCTTTCTCAGGTAATCCGCTTAAATTCAATCAGGTGATAACCAACCTGATCGCAAACGCTATTGATGCCTATGATAAAGATACTGGAAATACAGAAGAACGGATTAACGGCAAAAGGATGGTTTTTATTAAACTTGATAGTAATGAAGAATACATTACATGTTCAGTTACCGATCATGGCCGTGGAATGAGCGAAGAAACAAAAAATAAAATTTTCACACCATTTTTCACAACTAAGGAAAAAGGTTTAGGACTTGGACTCTCAACAACCAAAGATATTATTGAGGAACATTTTGGCGGCACTCTTATTTGTCAGAGTGAAATAGACGAAGGCACCTGTTTTACAATAACTCTTCCAAACAGACATGATGAACCACAAACTAAAAAAGAAAATACAGAAGAGCATACAACTGGGGTGGCAGTTCCTGGTAACTGAACAGAAACCTAAAGGTAACTTTGTCGGCTTGTCTTTTACCAAAGACGGTAAAGAAATTGTTTCAAGAACGCCGTTTACGACTGCGCTTATTTGTCATGCCATATCATCACTTGGAAGTTATTTTAATTCTGATTTTTTTAAGAACAGCTCTTTACATGAAAGCTCAACGCATCGGGAGAGTTTCAAGCAGCTGTCCGAGCGCTGTGCTGATTATCTTATTTCAGAGCAGGAAGAAAAATATGTGGCCTGGAATTATTGGGAGAAAAGTGAACCGCTTCGAAAAACATTACCACCCGATATGGATGATACTGCTTTGGCTTTTGGAGCAATTCAACTTTATCGACCCGAGACTATTTGCGGTAAGGATCTAGCGCGTCTCATGCATACATTGATCGCTACAGAAAGAAAAGCCGGAGGACCTTACAATACCTGGCTTACGGATTTTAAAAAAGACAAGAGGTGGGATGATTGCGACATTGGCGTTAACGCCAATATTGCTTACATGCTTTCACTTCTCGGCGTCAGGCTGCCAAACCTGACAAAATATTTTGAAGATGCTTTAGAAAAAAATGCTCTTGATTCAAAATACTATTTCTCGCCTCTTATTATTCTCTATTTTATATCCCGTTCATATGAGGGAGATAAGAAAAAACTTTTTGCAAAAATTATTCTCAAATACCAAAGTGCAGATGGTACATGGGGTACGCCCCTTCAGAGCGCTATGGCTGTGACCAGTTTATACCGGCTTAGTGAAAGTATCCCTCAAGAAGAAAGAGTGGTTAATTTCTTACTTTCATCACAGGCAAACGGTTACTGGAAAAAAGAGTCATTTTATTTCGAGCGTGGAGACACAAACGATATGTGGTATCACGGCGCTGATGTGCTAACGACAAGTATATGTCTCGAGGCTATGGTCAGCTTGCTTGGTGCAGGAAAAACAAATAAATCAGGGGTGTCAACAGAAAAACATTTCACTTTTCAAAAAGAAATCGAATGTCTGGGATGTGATTTTATCGATCGTGCACAAGCCGTTTCAAAAGACTTTGGTATGATTGCCCGCAGTTGGACAGAAAAAATCTTTTTACATCCCTGGACTAGAGACGGTGTCCTGCTTCCCTTTCATATTGTCCTGGCTCTTATTGAACCGGCAAAGTATGACCGGCTGGCAAAGTCACCTGAAAGTCACCGGGCATTGCTCAAATTATCGTATGCCGGTCTTGCGGGCTGGATAGGCTACTCGCTTCTCGACGATGTTATGGATGACGATGAAAATACATCACTAATACCTTTTGCCAATTTCTGCTTGAGAGAAATGAACATTAGTTACAAGAATTGTATAAGTGAAAAAAGTTTTACTCATATTTCTCATATTCTCGATGAAACTGACACAGCCTATTTTGATGAACAGAAATTAAGGATTCCTAAAATTGGCAACGGCTTTAATCTGACCAGTTTCAGCATTACGGATTTTAATACCCAAACGGCCCAGAAATCTCTCGGCTATATTATTTCCGGTCTTGGTACGATTGATTTTTTAAATGAACACCATCTCTTGTCGGATGAAAATTCGCCAATCCAAAAAGCCCTGGTCGATTTCTTTCACTTATATCTAAAGGCAAAACAGGATAATGACGATGCCGAGGATCTCATAGATGATCTCAGTCGCGGCCACATCACGAATATTGGAGCTCAGGTAATTTCACAATTTAAGAAGAAATACCCGAAGCGCAACGCATATGAAGTAAGCAATAGTAAAACTCAAGGCGACAAAGACGAACTTCTCTCTATTTTTTGGGATGATGTTTTCCCGACCCTTTATACAGATATGTTAACTGATATTCGGAGGGCTGCTGAAATTCTTAAAACCATTCCCTTTAGCAATGCTGATTACTTTTTACAATTATTAGCTAAGTTAAAAACTTCAGTCGAGTTTACAGAGAAGAACCGAGCCATTATGCAAGACTTTCTGAAAGCTTATTAAGTTTATTTTGCAAAAAATCAATAATAGACTGCCAGCCATATCTACTCACCGGAGTCATTATTATTGAAGCCAAAACTTTTTCAGCTTCTGTGAGGCTTTCATAAATTACTTTTTGCTCTTTAGCAATAGCCCCGACAGTCGTAAAAAGTTCTCTGACACGAATAATGTCATGACGGTCCAGTGGCTGACCACGATAAACTGCAAATATTTCTTTTTGACCCAGTGTGGCATGCTGGTCGAAGTAATGTGATAAGTGAGTTGGCGTATCTTCTGTTATATCTGAACCGGACTTTTTACCTAATTCCGCCTCATCAGCTAGTATGTCTGACAAGTCATCCAGTCGCTGAAAAGCTAGGCCCAGATAATAACCTAGCCTCTGGTATTTATCTATAATATTTTTATCTTCTGATTTGGTTCCTGATCCTAGTGATAAACCGAGTAAAGCTGGATAAATAAATGTATAACGAGCAGTTTTTAATTCTATCGACGTATCAAGCAGCTTCTCACTAATATCTCGTCTTTTGTTTAAAGATGTATCGATCATTTGCCCAATATTAGTCTCTTCGGCAAGTTGCAAAAAAATAGCCAACTCTTTTTTGGTAGTTTTTTCGCAGTCAGTGATAGCTCTCATCGCCCAAACAAGACATTGGTCGCCTGTAAGCAATGCCTGCTTCATGTCGAAATGAGTATGGATTGTTTCTACGCCATGCCGCGTTTTGGCGTTATCCATAATGTCATCATGTATGAGCGCAAATGTCTGATAAAGCTCGAGGGAAAATAGAGCTGGTAGTAGCGCCTCCCAGTCACAGGTGTCCCTTTTAATACTTTCATCACCATTTTCAAACATGCAGGTCCCGGAATTGTATGTGAGCGTCGTAACAAACGGCCGCAGTCTTTTGCCACCAGTCGCAAGTTTGACAAGGTGCTCACCAACCGACGCGAATTGCGGATAGTAGACGAGTGTGCGATCAATACACTTTTTCAGAAAATTAATGAAAAGCGGATCGAAGCGTTTTTTGAATTCGTGTAATTCTGGCATTAAGAAATCATGCCAGATTGAGATGAAAGAATTATTAAGAAAAGATAAAGGCTCCGAACATTAGAGACTGAATTGGGTGCCCAGAGAGAATTGAACTCTCGATACCGGTTCCACAAACCGGAGTTTTACCACTAAACTATGGGCACCATATATTTACCGGCTTACACCCGGTACTGATTTATAGCAAAAAAACCTTATTTTTGCCAGCCTTATCAGATTTGTGCCATATCTATCTACAACTAAAAACTCGGTATCTGATCCACTTTCGCCGCCACGATAAAATCATTTTCAGAGAGCCCTTTCATCGAATGCGTGTAGAGCTCAAGCGTAACTTTATTGTATGAAATATAAATATCTGGATGGTGTCCTTCCTTTTCGGCAATATCAGCCACGCCTTCGACAAAAGCCATCGCTTTCAAAAAATCTTTGAATTGGAATTTTTTTGAGATTTTTTTGGCATCTTCGGAAAGTACCCATTCTGGCACATCTGCCACGTAGCTTTCGGCTTCTGCCCTTTCAAACGGCTTGCCACCGCTTTCGCATGCTTGACACTTCTTGTTCAGTAAATCGTAAGTCATATTTTAGAAAAAATTAATGAATAATTCAGGTGACTTGCATGTCGCCTAATTGCACTTATCTCCGAGCGGCTGTCTGGCTGCTTTGCCGGAGAAGCCCCGGCTGTCGGTACAATAGTAGCCCATATCGTTATGGGTGTAAAAACTCCAGGCCGTATCTGTGTCTCTGCAGACAGGCGCCTCGTATCCAGAATCAATAACTTTCGCTGAGACATTTGGAATGTTAAGTTCTGTGCTTGCGTCATTATCATTGTCTGATTTCAAACATACTCCTTTGTATGAATTGTCATTGACGCCTTTGTAAACACTGGTAATTGTTCGAATATCAGAGAAAAAACCTCGCAGTGTAAGCGGCAAATCAGAGGCACTATTTTTCTTCTCAAGATCGGCGTATGGAATGACAAGTGACGGAATATTAATTGATGGAGGTGTATCAAATCTATCAAAAGATAATGTGAAGGTAGCATGGACCGGCACCGTATACTCTTTGGTCTTGAATCCAAATAAAATAACAGCTTTCTTAATTATGCCCGTTTGGCTAAAAGTTAATTCCCCTGTTGGTATTTCAGTGAAAGAAGTAATCGTATATTTTGGACCGATATTTCCTGAAATGCCAAGCTTATCGCCAGTGAGAAGAAGTGTGCTGAAATATGTCACAAGTGAATCAGGAAAACGGACAGTCATTACTGTCTCACCTGTTGGCTGGCTGGTTTCTTTGCTGACAATAACCTGGCTCAAGTACGGTGCAAGTTCTCTTGCGAAACCATTGGCATATAGACCTGCTCCGCCCCAGAAGCCATACGCATAAGTTGGTACGGCCATTTCTTCATCAAAGCGAACCCAATTGGCTCCCTGATTTGCAATTGTCTCATCAAAAATTGCCGCACTTTCCGGCAACTTCACATAAAATGCACCGCTAATGAGTCTACTAATTGCCGAGAAGTCCATCGTCTTACCATCAGGAGTGTTCACCTTCGTCGTAAACTTAACTTCATTTTTCTTGGACTTTAAATCAAATCTGTCGTCGA
>JAYSVN010000008.1:0-7462 GCA_043718505.1 Minisyncoccota bacterium
CAATTGCTACAGACAAGACCGACGAAAGTCAGACAACTGAAAAGTCAGACGAAATTCCAGGTGATCAGACAGAAAAGAATATTGCCGCTGGTGAAGCAAAGTTGAAAGTTGACATTGCTCCGGACGAAACAAAAAAGGAAGCCGCTAAAGAAGCCGTGTCTGATATTACTCCTCTTCGAAGTGATATCGCTCTTGATGTTGCTCCGATGGCTGCCACAATGTCAGTTATCGCTCCAAGTCCAAAGCCACAAGAAGTTTTGGCAAATGCTAAGGCTAAGCTTAAGCAGGCTAAGGTACTTAGAGAAAAGGGTGAATACAAGGAAGCTCTTACTCTCGCTCAGGATGCATACAAGGACATTGTAGCTCTCAAATTGCAGGCTAAGATCGGTAACAAAATTAAGTCACAAGAAAATTCTAAAGTAGAAAGTAAGGCTGACACCCCTCTTGGAGAAGTAAAAGGTGCTCAAACAGATAATGTTCAGACTGACACAAAAACAGGCGTAAAAACTGATACAAAAATAAATGATACTCCTGCCGAAAAGACAACGGGCACGGAAAAAACAGATGTAGAAACCAAGACTGATATTTCTGCGCAGGTATTGCCTGTCATTTCCCCGATGCCTCCAATCAAAAGATAATTACACTAATTATGTAATTACTCATTTTCAATATCCTCAGTATTTGCGAGATCATCATCGGTCTCGCTTTTACTTTTAGTACCCCTGGCCAGCAAAATGCTAAGGAAAATTATGGCTGCAATCGCACCGGTTAAAATTATTTTGGTGCGGCCAAGATTCGTTGCTGGTAATTGGTCTGTAGTTTGCTTTTGATCGAGTCGAGAACCATCAACAACCGTTGGTGGAGTGATAGGTGTTTCCTCAGGCGACTTCACCAAAATGGTTGCGTTTTCTTCTATTGCTATTTCTTCTACTTTTGCATCCATAGACACAGCAAGTATTTGTTTAGGTAATTGTGCAATTATCTCAGGCTTCTTTGGCTTTATATTTTTTGACTCAGAAATCTCCACGGAAGCGACCTCCGCAGCAGTCGTTGTAATAGGATTTCCATTTGAATATGAAAGATTATACATTTCGGCATTTTGGAGATTGAGTTTTTTCTTTTCAAGTATAAGCATACTGCCAGCCAAAAGAATTGTACTTTTCGGAAAAATGAAGTTCCCTGTTCCATCGTCTACTATCCAACCGGAAATATCTACTTCGGTTTTACCGGTATTTTTGAGCGATAAAGTTAAACCGTCATCAAGAAATTCCATTTTAGGAACATTGGCAATAACCGTTGCCCGATCGATAGATTTTGGTTCCCTATCATAGTAATTTTCAAAATACTGTAGTGTGACAACATACCTGCCCGGATAAGAAAAAACATGCGTTACCGGATCAACGTTTTTGGTAAAAATACTTTCGCTATCTCCGAAATTCCAAAATATATTTCCTCGCAATAAAGGATTGCCGTCAGTGCCGGTAATTTTGGCAGTAAAAATAGCGTTGGCATCAAAAAGAATTGTTTCAATCGGCAGAACAATTTTGGCAATAATTTTCTTTTGAGCTTTTGCTTTTTCGGCGCTTGTTTTTGTTGTAGTGTTCGCCGGAGTTGCCAGCCCTCCGCCTGCGATATTTTGGTTTTCTGTTTGGTCATTTCCTGTTCCCGTAGTATCTCCGTTTCCGTCTGAATTCGAATCATTTTCTCCTTCTCCATTTCCTTCATTTGTATTAGTTTGTACGGGCGCGCCAGGCGTCGCCAGGCCGGCAGACCAGGTACTTTGACTACCATACAGACTATTACTGTCTCCATTGGCACCAGGTGACGAGGTATAGATCGCCTCATTAATAACAACACCTGTACTATCTTTGAGCGTAAGAGTTTCCCCTATATTTGAAAGCGAAAAAACTGAATCGAATAGAACACCACCAAATTGCGGGTAGTCAGTCTGAAATACTGCGGCATTTTCAGCAATGATAGCAAAGCCGTGTGCAGCAATAGTTGTACCGCCGGCGACAGACGTCAGTGTGTGATTAGAATTATTTTCAAAAAATTTCCAGCCGGAAATATCGATAGAGGTATCTCCGTCGTTTTCTATTTCAATCCATTCGTGGTTAGAATCCGTTCCCGACGGATCGTACATTATTTCGCTGATTCTGACTGCAGCTGAGGCGATGTGAGCTGTTAGTAAAAAGAATGCAAGAACAAAAATGCAGGTGAATATATTTTTCATAATGATTGCCATTAGCGGCAATCATGAGTATTACACTAACTACCTAAAATACTCCTTAAGACATCTTCAGGAACTTCTTTAGGATTTTCTAAGTCGGGTTTTGGCAAATGAGCCTTATGGTGCAACGTATTTTGGTGATTTTGATTTGGGGCAGGTTGCGCATGGACATGTTGTTGGCCCTGGGATGGAACAACTTTTTGCAAAAGTGCGCGCAAATCTGCTACTTTCTGAGCATCAGGAGTTTTTGATTTTTTTAAAATTGAAAGAGAAGCATGCTGCGGAGGCTGTGGCTGCTCTGCTTCGGTTCTATGTTCTGTTCTATTATTACTGGCAACATGCTTTGTTTCTTTTGTCACTTCAGTCTTTGGACGCTCAGGCTCAATGGATAGTTTCTCAAGTAGGCTGCGCAAATTTTCTTTTGGTCGGACTGGTTCAACATATTCGCGCTTTGACTGCGTTGTCTCCGTTGACTGATATGGTTTTTCTTCTTTTTTTACAAAAGCCTGCGGCGCATGAGTTATGTTTGGTGAATGAGTTGTATGTGGTCGCGGAGCTGCTGGTCGCTCATTACGAGAATATGCTGGGCTATCTGTCTGTAGTCTAGAAGTTACTGCCGGCCGTGGCGCTGTATAACTTGGTCGAGGAGCAGAACCTTGCTGGCCGTTTGTTGAATGGTTATTTGGTAAATGATTATTGGGTGAGTAGTTATTTTGAGCAGGTCTCGGCGAAAATGCTTTTGGAGGACGATCTGTTACCCCATCGCCCGACGTCATAAATCCTTCACCGTCACGAACGATACGTTCTTTCTTTTCTACGTGTATTGGTTCATGCCACTTTTGAATAGCAACTTCAACTTCAGTACGAGGTAAAGCATAAGTAGTACGTGAACTATTCATTATTTCTTCGATAAATGATTTATGAGGAATTGGAATAGGTGCCATACTCACAGCTGAAAATGGCTTTGACCCGACACCGTCAATCATAAGACGCATATAGCATTGAAAAAGGCCGAGGTTAACAATATCTTCGCCTGTGAATTGCGGGGCGAATTCTTTTTCAAAAATTTCAGCATCGGTTGCGCCGACTCTAAATACAATCATGGTGCCAACGTTGCCAAAAACAGCTGATTGAACTTCTTCCGACATTTGTTCGACATATTGATGAGCGATGTTCAGACTGAGATGGTACTTACGAGCTTCAGAAAGAATGTCCGCAAAAGAGTCGGAGGCAAAAGACTGAAATTCATCGACATATAGATAAAAATACGGCAGGCGCTTCATACCTTCATTTGACACATCGGCACGAGACATAGCCGCCAGGTAAATTTTGGTAATTAAAATACCGCCGAGTAAATTGGCATTCTGCTCGCCGACGCGCCCTTTTGACAGGTTAATAATGAGAATTTTCTTTTCATCCATCATTTTACGGATATCAAACGAGGATGTCGGTTGTCCAATGATGTTACGAATGATCGGATTGGTGGCAAATTGACCGATTTTATTTTGAATAGCAGCTCCAGCTTCTTGCATGTAACGATCCCCATACTTGGCGAATTCATCAATCCAGAATGATTTTACCGATGGATCTTTGACATTTTCGACAACAGCTTTGCGATACTCTTTGTCAGCTAACATGCGGTTAACACCAAGCAAAGTAGCATTTGGATATTCAAGAAGTGCAAGGAGGATATTATTGAGAATATATTCCATACGAGCGCTCCAGGCATCTACCCAAATCTTTTTGAAAACACTCATGAGGCCGGAAGAAACCAGGTGGCGCTTGTCGGCACTGACATTTTCGAGAATATTAAATGAAATTGGAAAATCCGTATCAAATGGCGCAAAGTAAACGACATCCTTGATCCGATTCTCTGGAATATAATCGAGTAGTTTATCTGCTGAAGCGCCGTGCGGATCCATAAAGGCCATGCCTTCCCCGTTCATAATATCCTGAGCTGCCATATTTTCAAGCAAAGTAGATTTACCCATGCCTGTTTTACCGATCACATAGACGTGACGGGTGCGATCCTTGGCTTTTATGCCGAATTGCGCCTTTTTATTCCGGAAGTCGGTTAAGGCAAAATATGTAACTCTTTCTTGATCATCCATTTGGAACTAGTATATCATTTACTTTCAGTCTTAACATGGCCGCCGCGTTTGACCATTCCTTTGGCAGGCAGGGCGGCACAAAATGTTGTGCCTTTCTTTTCTTCTGAGCTAAACCAGACAGATCCGCCGACTCTTTCAATCATGGATTTCACCAGATATAATCCGAGACCATTGCCGGCATCATCTATTTCTCTGACATTGCCTGCTCGATAGAGCTTGGTAAAAATTTTATCTTTGTCTTTTTCCGGTATGCCATAGCCATTATCGGAGACAGTTACAACCAAAGATTCCTGCTGCAACGTTTTCCCGCTGACAGATTCGCCTTTTGGTTTTTGTTCAATAGTAATTTTAACGGTACCGTCTTTTGGCGTATATTTAACCGCATTTGAAATCAGATTTTGGAAAATGACAGTCAGGATTTTTTTATCGCCCTGATATTTAGTAGCTTTTTGAGCAACTGTTTTTTTGATAATTAAATTTTTGGCTTTGATAATACCAGTGAGGTCAGTAACGACGCTGTCGCTCAGATCTTTAATAGACATTTCTTCCGGTTCAACAATAAGTGTGCCGAGATCAACGCGCGAAACATTGAGTAGCGCATTGACGAGCTCGATCATGCGCTTATTACTTTCATGAATATCATTGAGGCAAGCTTTTTGTTCTTCAGTTATTGCACCGGCATCACCGGCCAGAAGCATTTCGGAGTTCCATTTAACAGCCGTGAGCGGTGTACGAAGTTGGTGCGAAGCAAGAGAAATTAATTCATTTTGACTTGTATCAATTTCTCTTTCTTTGGTAATATCGCGCAGAACCATGACAGCCCGGATGTGCGGATTATTTGCTACAAAACTTGCCGTGCAGGCAATCGGTGTAAAAGTTTCGCCCTGTCCTCTGATATACAAATCGTCATTTATATTCAGATCAATAGTTTTTTTGCCCGATATGGCTTTCTTAAGCGGTGAATCTTTTTCGGCAATTTTATTTTCTCGGCGGTAGAAAATGCATATGTCATTACTATTTTTAGCCAAAGTATCTACCTGAGAAATATGAAAAAGGTCAAGTGCGGCTTGATTGGCAAAAACGATTACCATTTTTTCATTAACAGCTAATACGGCCTCAGGAATTGAATTGAAAATGATTTCATCTTTTTTTTCATTTTCCTTTAAATCTTCAAGGATATTAAGCATGGCTTGATGGGTTTTTTCAAGCTCAGCGCATTTTGAGTGGAGCGCTATGCTGTCAGAAATATTGTTATTTGTATTGTCGTTTTTTTTATCGTTTTCCATTGGATTTTGGGCCATTTATTTTTGCAATATGACCTTTAAGTTCAATCATGCGCAATTCCCTGCCGACCATAATTTTATGCAAACGTTCAAGTTCTTTTATTTGTTCTCTGAGTGCATTATTTTTATCCTTACTCTCGCCGATTTCAGCTTCAATTTCCTTGATAATTTTTTGATACTTTTCTTCAATTATTTTTACATTTCTGCTAATTTCGGCTGAAAGATGGAGTTCGTTCCTGCGACGGCGACTCAAGTTAAGTAATAGTGAAAAAATAATTAATGAAATACTACTACCGAAGATTAGTGTAAAAGTTGGCGCAGCACTGGTTAATTTTCTGACGATATATTTCTGATTCGACTGAGTAATCAGTAGCCATGGAGATGTTCCGACATTTACTTGTCTTAATGCAGTATAACTTTTCCTATGACTCTCAAATGAATTACTTCTGGATTGGAAAAGTGGATTCGCCTGATCAATAGAGTCATACATCGTAAAATCAAGCCTCTGGAATACACTGTTTGCCGGATATAAATGATTAAGTGCGACGCTGGCATTAAACATCACAAAGAGGTAGCTTTCATTCCCCTGCGGGACAACAGTGAGATAATCAGCTTTGCCTTCATAAAGTTTAATCAATACGGGCTGATTACTTTGATTGCCTTTTTGGGCAAGAACTGCATTTTTCAAATCAGTTTCTGTAATGCCACTTGAACTTTCCTGCGGCACACTCTCAATAGCTTTGTTTCCATTGATCTCATGCGAATACAGACGCCTGAGGTCTTTCCCGTCAAGCGACGTGGCATAGATCCCTACTTCACGCACGCTCGGGTAACGTGTTTCAAGACTGAGTGATGAAATATAGTCATCGAGTTCGCCTTTGGTGGCATCAAGACGCAACCCTTTAGCAAGTAGTATGGGTAAGTCAATTGTACGATTAATCCGATTTGTGACGATTGTTTCTAAATCCTGGCTTAATGTATTGAAACGCTCATACCCTTCTCTATACACAATTTTTTTGACAATAGAAAAAAATAAAAATGTGCCGGCCAGCATAACGAGTAAGAAAATAAAGGTTACCGGAAATAAGCGGATATGATTTAATATTTTTTTGAAAAAAGAGCTGGTTTGCATTTAGTTTTTTTATGTATTTTCCCGCGGTTTTATTTTTTAGTTTTATTTTTTCGCAATGATCATTTCACCATTTTCAGCCAGCGGTGCAGTTATTACCACGTGGCCGTCTGTATCTCTTGCTATTTGATAACCAGTTCCTTTATCAGATATCGTGGCCGGATCATTTGGCAACATTGTAAGGTATGTTCCGTAGTCAGTAAGCATACTCAAGTCAACATAGCCTTCGCAATCAGCTGCAGCTGATTGGCAAATTTCAGTCGGTTCAGAAGGAACAGTCACTGGCAAAGCGCCATTATTGTATGCCGCATAACTCTCAATGGCGCTGGCAAGCATGTTGATATGACTTACCCGCTCACTATTTTTTGTAGCTGAAAGTTTCCTTTCCGGACTCACGGCAATTACCACAATACTAGCCAGAATAACGGCCGCAACTGTACCAAGTAGTAATTCAAGAATCTTTTTTTCTTTTCTTTGCATAAAGCTCTCAAAATTATAGCATAAAACGTTTTTTACAAACCGGTTTTATTCACAAAAATCGGCCTATTTGCCTCATTTTTTGGTATACTAAAGAGCATGGAAAAAATTGAGGCTCTCAAGAACAGTATTGAGGCCGAATTGAAGAAAGGTCCTGAAGGAATTTCCATCATTAAGTTCGTTGAATTGCTTGTAGATTTTGCTTACCAAAGCCGAACTTCTGATGTTCACC
>JAYSVN010000009.1:0-7445 GCA_043718505.1 Minisyncoccota bacterium
AAACATTGCTAAAACAGGCTTTTTTTGGTATAAATTTGGCACTTGCGTGTGTAGTTCAGTGGCGATGCCCAGGATAAACCCGTATTGTGGAGATACAACAATTAGAATGCGTGTGTAGTTCAGTGGTAGAACGCTGTCCTGATAAGACAGAGGTCGAAGGTCCGATTCCTTCCACACGCACAAATGAATAGAAATTTTATGCAGAGTGAGAGTTCGATTTTCCAATAACGCACCAAAACATGAAAGAATCTTTGTTCATTTTTTTTAAGGTCTCTACCTGGATCGCGATTCCAGTTTTGATTGCACTATTTGCCGGCAAGGCTTTAGATGAAAGGTTTGAGACAAAACCTTGGCTATTTCTGGCTTCCATGGGAATTGGTTTTGCGGTTTCGATCGTAGGTATATACAGAACAAGCATACGAGAGATGAAGAAAATGGAAACAAATAATAAAGAAAATATAAATGGCAACGACTAATACAAACGAAACAGCCGAACATGGCACTGAGACAACTCATGCCGAAGCATCACATGAAATCACTTTATACGCCGAAGAAGTCGGGCATATTGGTAGTTTTCCAATTACTAATGCGCTTCTCACGAGCTGGGTAGCTGTTGCAATTATTGTTGCAATTTCTCTCATCATTCGTTTCTCGATAAAAAAAGTCCCTGGTAAATTGCAAAGTGCTTTTGAGCTCTTACTCGACGGCGCATATGATCTTTGCGACCAAGTGACAGGCAGTCGTGCCATTTCGCAAAAAGTTTTCCCACTCGCAATCGGCATTTTTTTCTTTGTGCTCCTCAATAACTGGCTTGGCATTATGCCACTTGGTGGTTTTGGCATTGTTGAAACAAGCGGTACTGGTGCAGATGCCCATTCATCTTTTCTGCCATTCCTCCGCTCTGGAACAGCCGACATCAACACAACCATTGCTCTCGCAGTGATCGCCGTTGTTGGTTCAAATTTGTTCGGTATTATCTCAATTGGGGCATGGAAAACCTTTAATAAATATGTTAATCTGAAGGCGCTTGGGAGCATGGTGACCAAAGTTCGCAAGGATCCAATGGTTCTCCTCACTGCACCGATTACGTTTTTTGTCGGCACTCTCGAGCTCGTTGGTGAAGCGGCCAAGATTGCTTCACTTTCGTTTCGATTGTTCGGCAATGTTTTTGCCGGTGAAGTGCTCCTTGGAGCTATGGCGGCCATCTTGGCATACGTCTTGCCGGTGCCGTTTTTGTTTTTGGAGGTTGTGGTGGGTCTCATTCAGGCACTCATTTTCTCAATGCTGACGGTTGTGTACTTCACGATTGCAGCGCAGGAGCACGAAGAGAAGCATGAAAAACACGCAGAGGCACACGCTTAGCACAGCTGGATTAATTAATTATCAAATTAGTAGTAAGTCGAAATTATAAATTAAGTTATATTTTATAAATATTTAAACATATGGAAACAGTAGATTACAGCCCAATCGCAAAAGCATTAGCAATCGGCCTCGGTGCAATCGGTCCTGGTATCGGTATCGGTATGATCGGGCGTGCAGCGATGGAAGCTATAGGCCGCAACCCAGAAGCTTCAAACAAAGTATTCGTGCCGATGCTCATCATCGCCGCTTTCGCTGAAGCTATCGCTATTTACGCGCTCGTTATTGCGTTCTCAATCTAGTTTTACTAAAGGTTTTATTCAACTAAATTTGTCTTGTAATGGATTCATTCGTTTCGACATTCCACATTGACTGGAAAATAATTATCGCTCAGGCAATTAACTTTGCCCTGGTTGTTTTTGTCTTGTACAAATTCGCTATCAAGCCACTCAGGAAAAATCTGGACGAGCGCAAGACAACTATCGAGAAAGGTCTTTCCGATGCAAAAGAGAATGCCGAGCTTCTCGTCATTTCAAAACAGGAGCACGATAAGATGCTGGCTCTTGCCCGTATTGAAGCTGAAAAAATCATGCACGATGTGAAGAAAGATGCAGAGATAAAACGAGTTGAACTTCTCGAGGCCGCCCAGTCTGAAGCCAAAGCAGTGACTATGGCTGCGAAGAAAGATTTGGAAGCTGAGAAAAACAAAATGATTCATGATGCCAAGAAGGAATTGGCTGGTCTCGTTGTTTCAGCGACAGAAAAGGTTTTGGTCGGAACTGCGACACATCATATTGATCAGAAGTTAGTTGAAGACGCACTAGCTAAAGTCTAACTACTCCGCAAAATTATTTTAATCACATGCAAAAACTTAGCCCTAAAATTTTAGCCAGTGCTCTTCACGAAGCCACAAAAGGTCAGTCGGCAACCGAAAGCGCCCAAACTGTAAAAGGCTTTGTAAATTTGCTTGTTAAAAAACGAATGATTAGCAAGAGCGAGGATGTAATCGAAGCCTATAGAAAACTAACGCTTGGTGAAAAGGGGATCGTTGAAGCCGAAGTCACAACCTCACATCCTCTGGCACCTGAAGCTGAAGAAAACATTAAGAAATTTGTAAAGGAAGAGTTTGGAGCGAAGGAAGTTGAGATTCATCACAAATTAGAAGAAAGTCTGCTTGGAGGAATGAAATTGAAAGTTGGAGATACAATAATAGACGGAACGCTTAAAGGTCGACTGAATCACTTGCAAATACTTCTTACTAAGTAATAATGGAAAAACAAATGAGAAACCCACCACCAATAGGATTTAAAATATTTGCAGTAGTGTATGTCATAAAAAGTGTACTACCGCCACTAATTGTTGCCGCGCTACTCTCTTTGAATACAAAAGTGCCTGAATCACTTGCGCTTGTATTTACCTCACTTTCTAGAACCGCCTATAAGGTACTTACAATAGACAATTACCCATTACACTTTTCAATAATATTTGCTGTATTAGGTTTGATCGTAGTGTATAAGTTTTGGGCAGGTAGACTTTGGAAGGTTGTAAACTCGCGTTCGCTTAGTGTGTTAAAATTTATCGTTATTGCGAATATTGTACTTATGGTTTTAAAAGTACCAGCAGGTACTTCTGGGTATGGAACAGGTGAATTGAATTCTACGATATTCGTGCTATCTACATTCATTATAAACATCGCATTTCTCATCTACTTATTTTCAAAAGAAGCAAAGAATTATTTTTCACCAAAAAATGTAAGTGCTAATGCAACAGAATCAAAACATGAGTAAAAATACCATTTTAGAACAATTAAAAGAAGAAATCGGCAATTTCAAAGCCGAGAACAAACGCGAGAAAGTCGGCAATGTCATCGAAGTCTTTGACGGCGTCGTTCGCGTGTCAGGACTTTCAGACCTCAAAGCCAGCGAAATGGTGACATTTCCAAATGGTGTGCAGGGTGTGGCGCTTAACCTCGAAGAAGAATCAGTTGGTGTTATTGTCCTCGGTGACTATGTCAACATCCGCGAAGGTGATGAAGTAAAATCAACCGGCGCCATTCTTGAACTCTCTGTTGGCGAAGGTCTCATCGGCCGCGTGGTCAATGCACTCGCCAAGCCAATCGATGGCCGCGGTGTCGCTCAAACCACCAAAAACTATCCGATCGAACGCGTGGCTCCGGGCGTCATTACTCGCCAATCAGTCGACCAGCCAGTGCAAACCGGTATCAAAGCTATCGACGCCCTCATTCCAATCGGCCGCGGACAGCGCGAGCTTATCATCGGTGACCGCCAGACTGGCAAAACCGCCATTGCAGTCGATACTATTTTAAACCAAAAAGGCCAAGACATGATCTGTGTGTACGTCGCCATCGGCCAAAAAGATTCCAAAGTCCGCAAAATCGAAACACGTCTGCGCGAAGGAGGCGCCATGGATTACACTATTATTGTATCTGCCGGTGCTTCTGATCCGGCTGCACTTCAATACATTGCGCCATACGCTGGTGTTTCTATTGCTGAATTTTTCATGGATCAAGGCAAAGACGTGCTCATCATTTACGACGACCTCTCAAAGCACGCCGTGGCATACCGCGAAATTTCGCTTCTTCTGCGTCGTCCGCCTGGCCGCGAAGCTTATCCCGGTGATGTTTTCTATTTGCACTCACGCTTGCTCGAGCGTGCTTGTCGCCGCAATGCAGAATATGGTGGCGGTTCGATCACTGCACTGCCAATCATTGAAACCCAAGCAGGTGACATTTCGGCATACATTCCGACCAATGTTATTTCGATCACGGACGGTCAGATTTTCCTCGAAACCGATCTCTTCTACAAAGGTATTCGTCCGGCAGTTAATGTCGGTAACTCGGTGTCGCGTGTCGGTTCGTCGGCGCAGATTAAAGCCATGAAAAAAGTGGCTGGTACTCTCAAGCTCGACCTGGCTCAATTCCGCGAACTCGAAGCTTTTTCGCAATTCGGATCAGATCTTGATGAAGCCACCAAGAGACAACTCGAACGTGGTCGCCGCGCTGTTGAACTTTTGAAACAGCCGCAATATTCTCCGGTTGGGGTTTTAAACCAAGTCATCTCGCTCTACGCATTAACTCGTGGCATGATGGATGATGTAGCGCTCGATAAAATCCGCGAATTCGAAGCCGGCCTTGCAGAGTATGCGCTATCGCATGCCAAAAAGTTTTTGGCTGAAGTTCGCGAGAAAGGAATGTGGAGTGATGATGGAGAAGCGGAAATTAAGAAGGTGATTGAGGAGTATAAAGGGGTGTTTAAGAAATAATAAAATCCTATGAGCATGGAGAATTACAAAGAACAATTAAATCAGTACGAAAAAATTT
This sequence comes from Minisyncoccota bacterium, assembly GCA_043718505.1. GTDB lineage: Bacteria > Patescibacteriota > Minisyncoccia > Phycocordibacterales > UBA9973 > JAGOSA01. The sequence continues at coordinate 4,700 of JAYSVN010000009.1, forward strand.
TAGAGGAACGAAACCGGCTATATAAAGAGCACCTAGATAGTAAGCTCGAGCAGTATAGATCTGTTTTACAAGAACAAAAGAAAGATTCATTTGAAAATGGATTAAAAGATATGCAGGAAATTGCAGAAAAGATAAGAGTTAATGCTGAAAATATTTATAAAAAGGAGCTTATTGAGATAAAAAATACTAATGATGAGTTTCTCAAAGCAAGACGATTAAAAAGTGCTGAAAAAATGCTCGAGGTTGGCTATGAATTAGCTCAAGGCATGGTAAATAACTATATTCGCGATTTTTCATAAAGATTTCCATATTTAACGTATTATGCACTCTACTAAAGAGATCACAAAAAACTATATGAAAAACATAGCACTCACAATTCTCATACTTCTAGCTCTCGGCTTCGCCGCTTATTTCGCCATGTCCAAACAGAATTCTAAGCACGTCGACAACCAAACAATTTCTCCTGCAGCTATCCAACAAATACGTACAACTACATCAATGCCGCTTTACCAATGCAAATACGAAGGACAGCTCGTTATTAAAGCAGACTCACGCCCTGTCGATGGACCGCTCGTTATCTATGCCTTGTCTGGCAAAGAAATTGGTTATGTGACAAGTGGCTTTGGTAGTCCCATCGAGGCGACAATAGATGAGTCTAAAATTACAGATTGCACTGACATCCCAACAGAAACGGCAAGTGAGCATGAGCAGTCGCCATCTTCAAATCAACAAGGCACTTCCCTAAACGCTGTAATCGTCGCTCAAATTCATAGCGAACAAACTTCAGCCTACATTCAAGAATGTAGCTACAAAGGAAACCTCGTTTTCATTGGCAATTCAAATCCAAGTGATGGTCCAAGAATTATGTATGACAAGAATGGTATTGAATTATACAACCTTGGCGGAAATGAAAGAGCACCAGGTAAAGAACTTCCGCTAAATGATTTTGTTGAAGCGGATTTGAAAGAGTGTGTGACGGTTTATAGTAATTTTCCTGAAAGTAAAGTTAATAAATATAGTATAATGTAATATGAAAAAAATTATTGTGATTGTGGTTTTGGTTTTACTAGGGTTGATAATCTATCTACTAAAACCTTTTGGTTTTAAACAACCAACAAATTATACAGAGTGTGTTGAAGCCGGAGGCAAAACTAATAAAAATGAAACAAGAGTTCAGGATGCATGTCAATACAACGGAAAAACTTTTCTTGGTAATAATTTTTAGCCAGCTATAGGTTCAACCAAAAAGACCAAACAAAAAAAACCCTCCACAAAATGGAGAGTTTTTTTAATCATTATTACCCACCAGATCGATTAGTCCGAACATGGTCGAGTGGCTTGATACATGGGGGCGATGCAGTGAAGCAAAGCTTCGGTCATCAGGCACCATCAAGTATCATAAGCCGGCTGACCCCAGTCTACGATCCAGTTCGGCTGGAGAATAGACATTGTCATGGTGTTTGGCTACGGCTTGAAAGCCGTGAGAGGGCGAACCCTACAAACACTATATATAATATACTAAATTCTTGAATTTCGTCCATAATTTTGCTATAGTGCGCATATGAAAAAGGCAATTCATAACTATACAGCCGTTTTTGAGGAAAACGAGCACGGAGGATATACAGTTACTGTACCTACACTCCCTGGTCTTGTCACAGAAGGCAAGAATCTTGATGATGCCCGTAAAATGGCAACTGAAGCCATTCAGTGTTATTTAGAGGGTCTTGTTGCCGATAAAAAGAAGCTTCCTATCGAAAAAGACATTGCCAGCATGCGCCTTTCTGTGGCGATATAAACTATGCCACGTCTCAAGCGTCTGAATGCAAAACAAGTGCTCCGTATTTTATTGACTATGGGATTTTATGAGCATCACCAAAAGGGAAGCCATATTCATTTGCGGCATGAAAAGAAAGCGTATTTAAGAGTTGTCGTGCCTTTCCATACAAAAGTACTTGCACCCAAGACAATTAAGTCAATTATTTCCCAGACTGAACTTGATCATGATTCAAGTAAAGCATTTTACGATTAATTATGGCCTCCACTAAAGAAATCAAACGACGAATAAAGTCCATCAAGAACACAAAGAAAATCACGAAAGCGATGGAGCTTGTGGCTGCTTCAAAAATGAAAAAGGCTGTCAATCAAACACTTTCGTCTCGCCACTATGCAAAATATTCTCAGGAAGTTTTGGCTCGCGTAGCTGATTCGATTAAAAATTCTTCACATCCATTTCTGTCAGATAGAGGTCACAAGAAAATTCTAGTAATCGTCGTTTCCTCAAACAAAGGCCTGTGCGGTGCATACAATGCCCAGGTTTTCCGCGCCGTGCTAGATTTACTCAAAACCAAATCTGATCGAGAGTATTCATTTATTACCATCGGCAAAAAAGGTGAGGCCTGGCTGCGACGTCTTGGCGTCAATATTATTGCCACATTTCCAGACCTCCAAGATACCCCAAGCCTGCGCGAAACCATGCCAATAGCTAACATCGCCATTACTGAATACGAAAAAAGCACATATGATCGCGTCAAAGTCATTTACACCAACTATGTTTCAGCTTTGAGTCAGACTCCCGAAGTCCGTCAGATATTACCGGTTTCGAAGAAGGATATTGAAAGGGCCGTATTGGAAGCACAGAAAAATGAAGGCGATATCAAGAAAAGTTCAAGTGAATATGTCATGGAACCCAATAGCGAGTCGCTTGTGATAAACTTGATCGAAGAACTTTCCCGCATGCACATTTACC
>JAYSVN010000010.1:0-24235 GCA_043718505.1 Minisyncoccota bacterium
AAGAGAACAAGTGAAGTTGTTGTCCCATCCCCCGCTGCATCGTTCGTTTTGCTCGCCACTTCTTTGGCAAGTTCAGCACCCATATTTTCAAACTTATCAGGCAAAGTAATTTCTTTGGCAATTGAGACACCGTCATTTGTAATACTCGGCGCGCCGTAGCCTTTTTCATAAGCAACATTTTGTCCGCGCGGACCAAGAGTTACTCGAACAGCATCGGACACGGCATCAATGCCGCGTTTGAGAGCTTCTTTTGCTTCATTTCCGCTTAAAATTTTCTTGGCCATAAATTACTGTAACAAAGTGTTATGAAATAAAAATTAAGAAATAATAAATCTTTCCTGAAAATTAACTGATTATTCCTAAAATCTGATCTTCCCGGAGAATAATGAGGTCTTCGCCATCAAGTTTGATTTCGTCCGGCGCGTATTTGGAAAAAAGAACCATATCGCCGACTTTGACACTCATTTTTATGCGGTTACCATCTTCGTCATGCTTCCCGGGACCAACTGCGAGAACTTTGCCGGTTTCTGGTTTTTCTTTGCTGGCACTGTCTGGAATAATGAGACCGAAGCTCGTTTTCTTCTCTTCTAATGACTGCGGCCTGACAACAACCCTATCGTCAAGAGGCGCAAGGCGAATTTCTGATTTGGTCTTTTGCGCTGATTTTGAGACAGGTTTTGCCTTTGATTTTTGGGCTTTTTTGGTTGCTTTTTTCGGCTTCTTTTTTTGTTTTAGTTTAGTAGTTTTCTTCATACGTACCATCATTTTATAGATAACGAAATGATTGTCAAACGAAAGCATTTCTTGCGTTTTTGACATTATGTGCTAGTATCAATCCATACCGAATATGCAATCATATCTTCCTACCATTCAGATTGTGCTCTCAATTCTCCTCATCGCGGGAATTCTCCTCCAAGTATCAAGCGCCGGTGTCGGTGCTTCTTTGGGCGGTGGCGACAGCGTTGCTAACTACCATACACGGAGAGGGTTTGAGAAGTTTCTGTTTTACTTCACGATTGTCGTCGCGATTCTTTTCGCTGCGGCCGCAGTAGTCTCAATCGTGCTTCGGTAATATCAGCAAGAAAAGTGTGGGATTAATTTTGCTTCATGTGAGCTTTATTATTGCTTCATCTTTTCTTCATTTTTTTCTGCCAAAATAGTACATATCCCATGAACATGCCTAACCAAAAAGCGCGCGGTTCGCGCAATTTCTCTCTCCCCGTCTCTCTAACCAGGTTGCGGCGGAAAGGACAAAACTCTATACGATCTTTCTCAAGAAAAGAATTGGCGACCTTCCTTTCTCTTTTTTTTGTCGCGCTTGTCACTTTCATCTGGATGCTCGGCATTTTGAATGCACGCGGCAGCACAGACATAGCGGTTAAAGGCGGTACTTTGCATGAAGGTATTATTGGCACACCGAGATTTGTTAATCCTGTGCTGGCTGTTTCTGACGCTGACAAAGACCTTTCAGCGCTCGTATATTCCGGACTCATGCGACTCGATGAAAACGGTATACCCAAACTTGATTTGGCTGAATCATATAGCGTGTCACCTGACGGCCGAACTTATACTTTTATTCTCCGCAACGATATTTTCTTTCATGACAATACCAGAGTTACTGCCAATGATGTCGTTTATACGATCAATCAAATAATGAATCCTCTGATCGACAGTCCGAAAAAGGCTAACTGGCAAGGTATTGCTGTCAGAAAAATTGATGAACTGACTGTAGCTTTTGACCTCAAGCAGCCTTTCTCACCTTTTATTGAGCTGGCAACCGTAGGTATCATGCCAAATCATCTCTGGGGAGAACTTTCAGCTGAAGAATTTGCTTTTAGTTCACTCAATATTAATGCCGTCGGTTCAGGTCCGTATAAAATTTCTTCAGTAAACAGAAACGCTTCCGGCATTGCCGATGAATTTGTCCTTACTCCGTTTAGAAAATCAAATCTTGGTAAATCATTTTTGGCAAAAATATATATTGCTTCATTTGCCAATGAGAGAGAGCTCGGTAATGCACTTACTAGCGGCAATATCGACGTTGCATCCGGTCTTTCACCTGAACGCGCACAAGCACTGGCTGCCAAAGGAGCTAAAATCAGCAGTCTGCGTTTGCCCCGGGTCTTCGGTCTTTTTATGAATAAGAATCAGAATGCGATTTTTAATGATCCGGCCGTTGTTGCGGCAGTTAAAAATAATATAAATAAAAAAGAAATAATTGATAAAGTTCTTTATGGTTATGGTACAGCTATACGCGGACCAATTCCGCACGTATTTTTACACGGTGAAGGAAATGATACCGACGCAAATGATGGTGATAGTGTTAGCGCGCTCGACAACGCCGGCTGGAAGATTGGTGATGATGGGAAGAGAGTAAAAACTGATGTTAAGGCTAAAACTACAACACTTCTCACCTTTTCAATTTTGACCGCTGATACGCCTGAGTTAGTCGCGACTGCCGACATTATCAAAGAAAATCTTGAAGCTATCGGTTTTTCTGTTGAGGTAAAAATATTTAGTCTGGGCGATCTTAACCAAAATATTATTCGTCCGCGAAACTATGATGCCCTTTTGTTCGGCGAATTTGTTACCGACACCGGCAGTCTGCATGCTTTCTGGCATTCAAGCCAAACTGCTGATCCGGGACTGAACGTTGCTCAATATAAAAGTGCAATTGTAGATAAAGGTTTGAGTGATCTCTTTGCGGCAACAGAAAGTGATGCCAAATTAACAGCCTTGCAGAAAATTGAAGCTGACATCGAAAAAAACGCACCGGTAGCATTTATTTATTCCCCTCTTTACCTTGAAGCCCGTAAAGGACCGACCAGTGAACGCGATCAGGATAATGATCTTATTTTACCTTCTGACCGTTTCCGCGACGTCACTAGCTGGAATTTGGAAACAGAAAAAGTTTGGAAAGTATTTACAAAATAAAAAATTAATTAATAATTTAACAGCTAAAAATATAATAAGAACATGGAAACAAATTATCCGAAAAAGAGAATAGGTGGTAACCGCGGAACTGATAGCAGGCCGTCTGGCAGTCACAGCGGAACGAGAACGTTTCGCTCAAATACAAATAGTGACGGCCATACTACTGGTAATCATTCCAGTAGTCACGCAGGTAGCAACGCTGGTGGTCAAGGCTCTGGCCACGGTAGTGGCCAGGGTGGCAGCATGATTCACAGTACCAATCAGGCAAGCAGTACAGGTCGCGGTCGTGCTCCAAAAAAAACCGCCCGTACCAAAACATTTCAGTACGGCGGCAAATTTGGCAAATCTCGACGACCAGGTCAAACTGAATCTCCTCGCGCGACGGTTATTCGTGATGAAAAAACCAAAACAACTATTCCCTCTTCCGGCGACAATGTTCGTATTATTCCGCTTGGTGGTACGGAAGAAATCGGCCGCAATATGACGATTGTCGAATATAAAGACGACATTATCGTGATCGATATGGGTTTCCAGCTCAAAACTGAAGACACACCTGGCATTGACTACATTATTCCAAATACAAAATATCTCGAAGATCACAAAGACAAAATTCGCGCTGTCATTATTACCCACGGTCACCTCGATCATACCGGCGGTATTCCTTACATCATCGATCGTATTGGTTATCCGACTCTTTACTCTCGCTACCTCACTACTGTCATGATCAAAAAGCGTCAGGAAGAATTTACTCACCTCAAAGCACTCAATATTGTTACTGTTGAAAAAGATGAGGTCCTGACATTTGGCGGTCTACGTGTTCGATTCTTCGGCGTGACGCACACTATCCCGGATTCAATGGGTGTCATTATTGAAACACCATTTGGCAATATTGTTACACCTGGTGACTTCAAGCTTGAACACACAGATGAAGTTGTTTCCGAGCGTGAAGAAGAATCGTACAGAATTTTCGACAAAATGGAAACACTCATGCTCCTTGGCGAATCAACGAACATTGAAAATCCTGGATTTTCTACACCGGAAAGACTCGTTCACGAAGGCCTCGAGAAAATTATTACTGAAATTCACGGCCGCCTTATTATCGGTACATTCGCTTCGCAGATGGAACGCATGGAACATATTATCCGTGTCTGTGAAAAACTCGGCAAAAAAGTAGTCGTTGAAGGCCGCTCAATGAAAAACAATGTTGAAATTTTGAAATTTGTCGGCCGTCTTGTTGTTAAGAAAGATACATTCATTGCTGCTGAAGAAATGGATAAATATCCTGAATCAAAAATTGTTATTCTGGCGACTGGTGCTCAGGGTGATGAATTTGCCGCACTCATGCGTATGTCGAACAAGACACACAAAAACGTGAAGCTTCATGAGGGCGATACAGTCCTATTGTCATCGTCTATTATTCCCGGCAACGAAAAGGCAGTTGAAAAACTCAAGGATAATTTGGCCCGACAAGGTTGCAAGATCGTTCATTACCGAACAAGTGAAGTGTATGTTCACTCAACCGGTCATGCCAACAAGGGTGAAATTGAATGGCTGCACAAAAAAATTAAACCGAAGTTCTTTATGCCGCTCCACGGTAATCACTATCGTCTTCGCTTACATGCAGAACTGGCTGAATCTCTTGGTATGCCAAAGGACCACATCGTGGTGCCGGAAAATGGCGCTATTATTGAAATTAGTGAAGGCGGCAAAAAAATCGGCATTCTCAAGGAACGCGCTCCGCACTTCCCTGTCATGGTTGATGGTTTCTCTATCGGTGATGTCCAGGATGTTGTCATTCGTGATCGCCAAATGCTCGCACAAGACGGTATGTTCGTCGTAATCGCGACCGTTGATCCGGCTACCGGCAAACTCAAGAAATCTCCTGACCTTATTTCCCGCGGCTTCATTTACCTCAAAGAAAATCAGGAACTTCTGCGTGCCGCTCGTCACATCATCAAAAAAACAGTTGAAGACGGTATCGCCGGACAGAATCCGGTTAACTTCGACTTCGTCAAAACTCAGCTTGGCGATAATATTTCAAAGTTTCTCTTTCAGAAAACTGCGAAGAGACCGCTTGTTATTCCGGTTGTTTTGTCGGTGTAAAAATGGATCTTAAAAAAATTTTTGAAGAATACAAAGCAGTCATACAAATAGCCGTCCCTTCTGCTAATATTCAGCATGTTGGCGGCTCGGCCATACCTGGTGCAATTACAAAAGGTGACTTAGATATACAAGTTCGAGTTCAGCTAAATGAAATGGAGAATGCGATAAAAGGCTTGGGTGAAAAATTCAGTCCTAAGCACGCAGAATTATGGAATAAAAATTTTGCTGTATTTGTATTAAAAAAACCTGACCTTCAGATAGATATAATGCTCAACGTTGTAGACAGTGCATATGACACATTTTTTAGAGTCCGTGATCTATTGATTAAAGACAGCCAGTTACTCGAAGAATATAATCAATTAAAAATTAAATATAGGCAGGAACCGTATGCGGTATTTTCTAAACAGAAGCGTGCTTTTTTTGATAGACTCTTCGAAACATATTTAGACTTGGAGAGTTAATCTTTCCCCCAGTAAAATCTACTTTTTCTTTATAAATATTTTATAATGTCTTCATATGCGCATTGTAAAAGTGCGGGCGCTTCGGTATGCGCTCATAACAGGTTTTCTTTTCTCCCTTCATCTGGCGCTTGTTAGTTATGCCAACTCTACCTTTGCCGCCAATCTTTTTGGTGAGGACGCAGTCGGGCCATTATTTAGTCTCGCCGCATTCATAGCTCTCATGACACTTCTTTTTTGGGCACCAAAAAAGATTGCCCGTAACGGTACGCTACTTTTTGTTGCGCTCATGCTTCTCCTCTCTATCGTTGTACTAACCGGACTCTCCGGCGCTACTTTCAATATTGGTTACGCTTTAGTTTTTATTCTCTATCTTGCCATTAACTCAATAGTTCTCTATGGCTTCGACATGATTGTCGAGCATGCCACCAAAAATTCTGAGACCGGCAAAATCCGCGGCATATATCTCACCGTTCTCAATTTGGCCTGGATGGTGGCACTCATCGGCACCGGTACAATTATTGACTTCGGCGGCTTTCGATTACTCTACCTTATCGGTGCAGCATTAGTTTTCCTTTCACTTCTGGCTTTATATAAAGGCGGATTCATGCTCAATTCCAGTCGTCTAACTCCGGTACAGCTACGCGCAGATTTTCATAGACTGATTCGCAATAAAAATCTGTCCTCGATTTACCTTGTTAATTTTACGCTCCAGACTTTCTTTTACATCATGGTTATATTTACGCCGCTCTACCTCACGACGATTATGGGTTTTGGCTGGAAAGAAATAAGTATCATTTTCTTTGTTATGCTTTCACCGTTTGTTCTGCTTCAATATCCGCTGGGCCGAATTGCTGATATGCGTTTTGGAGAAAAAGAAATTTTAATATTTGGACTTATTGTTATGGGCCTGGCAACACTCATGCTCACAACTATTAGTACTCCTTCCATTTGGCTTTGGGCGACAATGCTTTTTGCTACACGTGTCGGAGCCGCAACTGTTGAAATAATGTCAGACAGTTATTTCTTCAAGCACATTGACGAAAACGATACCGGACTCGTCAGTCTGTATCGTTCAATATCCCCGCTGGCCGGTGTTATTGTGCCGCTTCTCGCGGCTGCCATAATTGAGATTTTCAGTTATGGAACACTTTTCTCAGCGCTCGGTGTACTTTGTTTGCTGGCTATTATTCCGGCTACAAAAATTAAGGATACTCGCTAAAATGTTGGTTTTAACGTAGGATGCTTGTATGCAAAAGAGAAAAGTAACGTCTGCTAAACAGTACGTAAAATACCAGCCCAAAAAGCCCGCTGTGCAGGCTGGCGAACCAAAAAAAATTACTGGCGGGACAATTGCTGGTGGAATAATTAGTGGTGAGCGTATTAATGTCCACCTGCGAAATACTGGGAAAGCGACCCGTCGCGAGGCCGATGAATTAATTGCCGCCGGCAAAGTTTTTGTTAATGGCGTGAAGGCAGTAGTCGGTATGCGAGTCGCTCCGACTGACAAAGTTGAAATTCGCGGCAAGAGTAAAGCTCACCGCTATTTTATATACAACAAACCGACTGGTATTGTGACTACACAGCCGCAAGCCGGTGAAAAAGATATTGTTTCAAGCGCAAAATTTCCGACCAAAGTTTTTCCCATCGGTCGGCTCGACAAAGATTCAAGCGGACTTATTATTATGACAAATGACGGCCGAATTACTGAAGATCTGCTCTCCCCTGACCGAGATCATGAAAAAGAATACGTTGTTGGTATTGATAAAAAAGTTTCAGCTGATTTTAAAAATAAAATGGAGAATGGTGTTGTCATCGGCGGTGATTTGAAAATGGAAAAATATAAAACCAAGCCGTGCAAAGTTACTATTACCGGCGATAAAACATTTTCTATTATTCTGACCGAAGGCAAAAATCGCCAAATCCGCCGCATGTGCGAAGCCCTTGGCTATAAAGTTTTTACCCTTATGCGGGTCCGTATCGGTAAATTTATGCTCGGCAAATTGAAGCCTGGTGAATGGAGAGAGGTCAAGATGTAAGGCGCGAAGTGCAAATAATAATTGGGTAAAAAAATAAGCCTGAACCGTAATTGGTTCAGGCTTTATTGTTCTTAGTGAACTTTTTCTTCTTTGGCTTCTTCTTTAGGCCGTTGCATCCAGCGTTTAAATCCTTCCAACGCCTCAACTTCACCTTCATCGATCATAATTTTACCGTCGGAACTTTTAACATATTTTCCGTCAAGAAACAGAGTCTTGTCTTCAATAAGTGCATATTCCCCGTTTATAACTTCGACAAAATATGTGTAGAGGAGATTTCCGTCATCATCATTTTTATCTTTTCTCTGACATATTTTCGTCAGCTTAAAGGAGATTCCGGCTTTTACTTTACTGAAAGTGGCTGGTCTTCCTCTTCCATCCAATAGTGAAATATTCATCAGCATGAGTAATGCGACTACGAATGCGCAGGAGATTGAAAGTGCACCCAGGCCATCATATTTATCGTAAATAAGGATAACTATTCCTAATATTATTCCCAGCATTAATAAGTTTCCTACTACAGCATTTATGTTCTTTTTCATGTTTTCAATTTTCCTGTATTATACTCTTTTTTTTGTTTTTTGTCAATTAACAAAATAGCCCTTATCGTACAGGCCATTTTGGTAAAATATTAAACAAATTTAAGTAGTCTACTCTTCTGGCGCCGCTACAAGTGTGACTGCAACAGTTTTTTCTACACCTTTACGAAGCAGCTTAAACGTTAGTTTGTCCCCCACTTTATGCTCACGAATAAGAATGGAAAGGCTTTGATCTTCATCCAGTTTTTTGCCATCAACTTCGATAATGACATCATCTTCCTGTATGCCAGCCTTTTCTGCAGGTGAACCTTTGTTGATAGCCGGATCATTCGTACTACTTCTTTTTACAAGCACGCCGTAATCAACAGAAAGTTTATTTTGTGCAGCAAGTTCGGGTGTTACTTTTATATAACGTATACCAACATATGGTCGTACGATTTTGCCTGTTGTTTTGACTGAATCAATAATGCCTTTGACTGAATTAATCGGCAAAGCAAAACCAATATTTTGTGATCCCTGGGCAACTGCCACATTCACACCGATCACTTCCCCGTTTAAGTTGAGAAGCGGACCACCGGAATTGCCCGGATTGATGGCGGCATCAGTTTGAATAACTTTTTCCAATTGTTCGCTTTGACCATAACCGTCGCCGGCAATAATAGAACGCGAAAGACCGGAAACGACACCGAGAGAAACAGTATTTTTGAATTCACCAAGAGCATTGCCGATAGCAATGACAGATGAACCAAGCTCAAGCGTATCAGAGTCGCTAAGATTGAGGTACGGGTAATCATTGCCTTCAATTTTAATAATGGCAATATCATAGACCTGATCAACTGCAATTACCTTGGCAATTTTTTTGCGGCCGTCATTTAAGTTAACAGTGTATTCAGCAGTTTTATCTTCGGCAACATGACGATTAGTCACAATATAGCCATTAGTTGAGACCAAAAAGCCTGAACCGCTACCGACATCTTGTTTTTGTGTACCATTTTGTCTTTGTTGTGGAGTTGGAAAGAAAAAACCAAACGGATCATTGAACGGCGTATTGTAGTATGTTTCGTATTTTGGAACATTTTTGCTGATCGTAATAGCAACAACTGCCGGATTAGCTTTCTTAACTGCATTGGTCACAATGCTTTCAGTTGAAAAAAGAGCTTCGCCTGAATTAGCACCGACAGCATTGGCTCCCATATTTTGGGAAATATAATTTCTGGCAAAAGCTGAGAACACTCTTGAACGGAAAGTATAGACCAGGCCGGCTGCAATTATGAGAACCAGGAAAGCGCTGCTGGCAGCCACCATGACTGTCTTTCTGTGGTGTTTTGCCATTTCAGCCTTATATATTTCTAACTTATCGTGCTCGCTTGGGGTAATCATTGTCTTATTATCTTGGTTATTTTCTGTATTTTCCATATCAAAATTGTAATGAATTTCATATTTTCATGCAACTATTTTCAACTATGTGTACTTTTTACAGCTCTGCTTTTCTGAGCATTTTGGCCTAGGTTTTATTACTTATCTGCCAATAGTAAATTGGCGGCCCTGCTTTATAATAATTCCTTCTTTTTGCATTGCTGTGAGAGCTTGCGACAGGCGCTCGCTCGGAATATTTAAATTTTCTTTATTTTTTAACTTTTCTTGAAGTTCTCTTAATGTGCTTTGTGATTGAATGAGATTGCGCAAAATAGCGCCGCGAGCTTCACGGAGGGATCCTTTGAATTTCGATTGTTTGGTGTAACTTTTATGGCGGTCGTTTGTGGCTGTGCCGATTTTTTTGAGGTACGAACCATAATCCATAAGAGCGTAATACCATTCACGGGGATTTTTCTTGTCGAGAGTTTGTTCAATGAGTGGAAAGAGTTCACTGTCAGCAATTTTGCGTACGGTTTTAATTTTGGTATCAATTTTTCTGTGAGTAATGTTCTTTATTTTGCGAAAATTATTATCAGAAAAAAATGAATAGATAAAAACGCTTCGAATGTTTGTTTCAATGCAAACGTATGGTTTGTTATATGCAAAAGCCAGAATGGCTCTGGCTGTATACGGACCAATGCCGGGAAGTTTAACGAGCTCTTCCGGAGTCTGAGGAATTTCGCCTGCAAATTCTTTTTGTACGATCTTGGCGAGAAGCCAGAGGCTTTTTCCTCTGCGATTGTAACCGAGGCCTGACCATTCGGCGAGAACTTCGCGTAGCTCAGCCTGTGCGAGCTTTTTGAGCGTGGGCCATTTTTTTAAAAATGAAATATATTTTGAAACTACCCTCTCAGCCTGTGTCTGCTGGAGCATAATTTCGGAAACCAGAATATGGTACGGGTTTTTGGTATTTCGCCAGGGAAAATCACGCTTACCTTCTTTCTTTGTTTTTTTATAGTGATTCCAAACTGTATTCTTAAAATTTTCAAGATTTTTGTTGGTAATTTTTGAACTGATATTTTTCATATATACATTTCATAAATTCATTTATCATCTTTATTCCTCTAATTACATCGGCAATACAAAAGCCTTGCTCATATATGCCAGAGATGATAAAGCTACAAAAGTGAAAACTCCCAGTACTACCTGCCATGGATGCTGGCGGCGGATTTCAACAAATATAAACAAAATCAATCCAAGGAGAAGCATCAACGCCAAACCGACTAAAGCATAATTTGAAATATGGGGCATGCGCACAAGGGCTTTTTGCAAAAATGTTGAAAGCTGATTTGTCTTTTCTGGCGACACCATAGCCTGTGTTCTTAAGTCAGTAGTCAACCCAGAGGACATTTCATTTTGAGCGTTACTATCCTGGGAAACTGAAGTATTTGAATTAGACGGAGTAGGTGAAATATTTTGGGCAACAATGACTGAAGGATTTTCAGAAATAATACGGACCTGTTTCTTCGGAGTTGGCGATGTATTTTCTTCAGGAGTGGCGCTGGCAACTTTTGTACCAAGTACTTCCGGACTTGAGGCTGCTGCACTTGCAATCGGAATACCGTCACTATTATCTTGGCCTGAATCTGCAAAGTCCGACGGTGTACCAAAAAGTTGAACTACAAACGTCGTTTGCCTGCCCTGCCAGGTAGCAGTCTTGGTTGCTACGCCAATTTCGCGAAAGCGCGGGTCAATAATATTTTCTTTATGTTTCGGCGAAGCCAGCCAGGCATTTTGAATGTCGGCTGATTCAGTAAAATCTACTGCTAGATTTTCACCGGCATAGACAAAATTATAGCCGGCTTTTTGAAACCAATACCATGGTGTTGTACCGTCAGGACTCGTATGTGAAAAATACTGGCGCGCAGCCATATCTTCAGCTTTGAGCTGTGCTGCTTTCGTGAGCGTCTCACTTACTACCAGCGCCGGTCCATCGTCAGCAATTCGGGCTTGGTTCGCAAGATCGATAAGCACAGAAGAATACACTGCTGCGCCCTGACTTGTTCCTACGATAAAGCGATTGGAAACAGCTGATGAAATAAAGAAAATAATACCTATAGCCAGAACTACAGAAAGACCGGCATATTCAAAGAGCGCCGGCTTATAATTATTGCCATGGTGCGGGATAAAAACGTATTTAATACGACGTCTCATATAACTATGCAATTGTACAATAGAAGTTATTCGCGAGGAATAGACGCTGTTACCGGGTTTTCACTCCAGTTTATGAGAGGGCTTGGAATCGAAAGATTAAGGCTTGGGCATTCCAGGTTATTAATCTGATTTTTGGTCGTAAGATAGACGATACCTGTTGAATTAGTGATATTCCAAGGCTCGAGAATTTTGATGAAATATCTGCGCTGTAAAAGATGGACTGATGCTTCGGTAGTTTCATCAAATTTGCCGCTCACCGTCAAAGTGATGCCAAGTTCTTTATTCAGGAATGTCTGGAGTTTTTTGACTTCTTCCGGATTGTTTTTGTAGCCATGGCGAAGGTAATCGTTGAGATAAATACCGCAAGCTGCTGTTTCGCCGAGAACTTGTCCTGGTGCTGTAGTGTTAACACCACCACCAATTATTCCCCCGCCTCCACCACCGCCTGCAGGCACAAAAGTTGTGCCACCGCCACTGCCACCGCCACCTCCACTACCACCACCGCTGCCTCCACCTGATCCACCTGATCCGCCCGTACCATCACCACCCGTTCCACCGACAGCTAGGTTGTAAACAATACAGTAGGTAGTACCACTGTTTGGAATAAATACTGAATCATAGTTATCACCTGCAGTACCGGTATTTCCGTAACAATAAAAACCGAGTGTTGTATCCGGAGTGTCGCTGACACGGGTACCATCAGTATTTAGTTCAGCAATATTGTAGCGACCGGTACTTTGAAGAGTGCTGGTTGAAAGTTTACCGTTTGCATCTGTTGTACCAATTTTTGTCCAAGCTGTACTGTCAGCAAGTCCTGGATATGGTTCGCTCTGATCATTTGCCGCTCTACTTGCTTCGTAAATATAACCAAAATCAATACCTGAAAGTACGGTGCAGCCGCTTGGTACGGTAAATACGCCACTAGTATTTGGGCCATTAGCTTCGCGCGTCATTGTTGTACCTGATGGGCAGGAATATTTTGAAATCTCAAGAGTACCGGTTGTCGGTGCTGTCGTTGTTGATTTTATTTTATTGATAATAACCAATGTTGGATTTGGAAGTTGCTCATTGATTGAGATGTGTCCGTCTGAGCTATGGTATGCCTCACTGTCATTTGAGGCATCCTGGTCAAAGAGCTCGTCACTGTATGTCTTAAAGTAATCAATAGTGTAGACAAAGCCTTCAACTTTATCGTGATAAATTGGAGCTTCCCAAACAACTGGATTGGTCATGATTTCCTGGCCGTAATAGTAATTGCCAAAATCGAGACCTTCATAGGTCACGCACTCTGCATCATTTTGTGTTGAACTTTCAAAAAGACGAGTATTGAATTCGAGTTGAGTTGTGATATTTGTAGTCTCCAATATATCCCCTGTTGGTCCACCATAACTAGTTGTAGTGTTGAGGCCAGGAATAGTAAACGTGTCGCCGCTAACTGCATCGACATCTGCAATGTTACCTGCAGTATCAAAAACTACTTTGCAGACGCGAATGCTGCCGATTGGGTTTTGGCCGCCGCCGTTTCCGCCGTAACCGCCGTCGTTGTCATCACCATCCTGATAATCGGGATAACCACTATTGGTTGCATAGGCAATACCAGGGTTTAGAATCCCCGCCGAAGAGGCCAAAATAAGCCCTGTTACCATCAGTGCTGTAAAAACGCCTTGTATACCAATACGCAAAAAATGCTTGATTTTCATAAGCTAAATAATGATTATGTCTGTTAATAGACTCTCCCGAAGCGATTTTCGGGACTTCTAACCCAATACTATGCCTAAAACTGTTTATGTCAAGGTTCGACACAAACCAGTCTTAAAACAAAAATCTCCCGGCTTAGCGAGAGATTTTTGTTTAAGTTTTATTGGCTTGGTGTTTCATTGGAGGCACCATTCAAATCTACCTGGACTTCAAGTGTTTTATCGTTTCCGCCGCTATTGCCGCGTCCGCGATAGTACCACCACAATCCCCCGGCAACCAACAGAATGATTATGACGACGAGAAGTACTGTATTTGCACCGCTCGCAGCACTTCCTCCACCATTGTTGTAATTATTGTCCATATAATTTTTTAGCCTTTAATCGGATTTTGTCCGCGAATAACGCGAATCAAAAAGAGAATTACTGCAGCAACGAGGAGAATATGAATAAAGCTACCAATAGTATAAACACCGACGACACCGAGAAGCCAAAGGACAAGCAAGACAATAGCAATTGTTGTAAGCATAAGCTAATTGTGCGCAAGCACCGTTAATTAATAACGATTAATACATGTGTCCGACCTATATTCAGCTTACACCTATTTATTTTATTTATCCAGTGTTGACTTAGTTTTTTTCTTGTTGCGTTTCTTAAAAAGAAAATTGAGCCATGGTTGGTCTTTGATGCGTTCTTCAATTTTATGAATATCGTCCTGAACTGTATCTGAAATTTTATTTGCTTTCCTTAAAAATTTTATGAGATACACAATTGCTACACAAAGAAGAACAACAAGAACAATTGTGGCAATTGTCGCCACAAAGAAAAAAATATCTGATTTCATGATGCTGTCCATATTGTATGTTGGGAAATTATTATATGTTAGAGAATTTTAATTACTTATTTTTCCTTCCGACAATTTTTCGCAAGTGATGAATTCCTCTACTAGATGTAATTATAATGAGAAGTACTGCCGCAATCCATCCAAAAAATACCAGGCTACCGAGCTCCATAATTCTGTCTTCTGTTTCGTTCAAGCTACGGGCCGACATGACAAAACCTGAATCATTTGGACCTTTGTAATGTGTAATGACTGCTGCGTAGCGTTGTCCCTTTTCAGGCTGCCAGGTAATACGATTTTGCCCTTTCCCTGCATGCTCAAAAACTCCTTTTGGCGGTTTTGGTAATTCACCTTTGTATAGTGCTGAGCCGGCAATAGGGCTACCTGATTCATCATAGATAACAACAAAAGGAGCAAGGCCTTGGTCAATAGTTCTTCCCGGCGCCGGACTAAGAGAATTAGCGGGCATGCCGGCGGCAAGACCTGCTGCTGTATCCTCGGCTATTTGAATTTGCGGGTCATTGGCACTCTGCCTGTAAACTTGCTGAGTAGTTGCATAGATGAGCAGAGAAAAAAGTGTGGCAAGAATAAGCGCCAGAACTCTTGGTTTGCGAAGAAATAGTAATAGCTTGTCGATAATCATGCGACTAGTATATCACCGAATTTTGGATTACGCAGATCAGATTATGCGGAATTATGAATTAAGCGTAAATTATTTCAGCGGACCGGCTTCAGTGCGGAGCTTAAATGAATTTCTGATTGTTTCGAGAATAGCAAAGGCCTGTTCTTTGTCGAATTCAACCACAGTACCAGGATCATAATTATCTACGTTTGTTGTGTGAACAGTAAGCGCAACTTCGTAGCAGACATTATCGTATAGGGTTCGGTAAATACGCGATGTATATAAGTTCCCTGCGCCAGCATCACTTGCGTCGATACGCTTCATTGTAGTGTTAGTATCAACATCAACAAATTCCCCTGTCGCTTCGGCCGGCTTGGCAAAACATTTTGATTCGGTATTTTTACTCTTATTCGACGAAACAGTTGCATAGCCTTCACTGAAATTACTCTTCGGTGTAGCAAATGAACCATCAGGAAATGCCATAGTTACGAGCGGATTGCCGAGGAATCCTCCGCGGGCTGTCGCCTTCTTTGATAAAACAAAATCTTTCGGGTACGAGACTGTATAGACCGTACTCATGTCTTCGGTGCTGTTATATGTACCGCTTTCAAAGTCTTGCCAGTCTTCAGGCACATTTGCGCCGTCAGTTGTGTCGGTCGGTGCATTAGCCCTGTTTTTACCTATAAAAATGACCGCCAGGACTACTAAAATAACCAATATGGCCCCAATCACTATATTTCTGGTTTCAGTATTCATAATACTCATGGTATACGCTTCGAGGCTAAAAAAAGCAAGCGGTAATAAAAAATCCCGACTAAGTCGGGATGTTGAAAAATATATTAATTCAAGCAGGGATCCGGTAAATGACTGAACATTTCATAGCCAGGATTACTAAATAAAAGTTTATAGGACCATAGATTAGAAGGTCTGGTTAGAAAAAGCTCGGGGAGATTGATGTTGCCAAGCAGCCATAGCCCTTGTCCTATTTCATCTTCAAGTTGATCGGGAGACCATTTGACATGTCCGGCGAGAAATCTAAATTGTGACAGATTTAATATCTGCTCTCTGAACATTTGCTTCACAAGTTCATAGTCGCCGCCAAAGAAAATCCCATTGCCCAAATTAATAGATCCGGGTATTCCAGCATTGTTATGAATGAAGGAAATAACTGTTTCTTCGCTTGGTCCACCATAATACAGTGGTTCAAAAATATTCATTTCCTCTAATGCATCACGAACGGTCAGCGTACTTTGCATATTGAGGATGAATCCCATTGTTCCGACATCGTAATCATGTTCACAAATTAAGATGATTGTCTCTTCATACTCCTTTTCATGCCAGGAGGGCTTAGCAATCAGAATGTCCCCTGCCTTTACCTCTCTTGTTCTTTCTGGTCTGTGATATATCTTTTTTGGTGCCATAGTTTTGAATTTTAAAGATTTCCTTCAATACTACGCCAGCGCCGTATTTTGTCAAAATGCTATAATCCGGGAGTATCCGTAAAGTACATACATGCCTGACAACATGCCTGAAAAACGTTTTAGTGCTCATCAAATGCTCGCAGTGATAACAGCTCTGCTCTTTGTCGTTACTGGTATTCTTTTTGTCCGCCAGGAAAAAATTAATGATGAAATTCGTGTCCTGGCTCTGGCAGCAGAGCAAAAGGCAGTAGCTATAAATAGCGAAGCAAATCAAAATATCGGCTCAGTCAAAGATGAATTAGCTAAATTTAAAATTAAAAGTGCCGAAGACAATGCCGCACTCGAGAAGATTGCCACGAGTCAGAAACCAGTCGTCTTCCCTCCTACAGTCACTGAAGTCGTCAAAAACTGGAACCCTGTTGTTGCCCAGATTATTTGTGAATTTAGATATACAAATGGCGTACTGTATGCGCGCCAATCGGGCTCCGGTACGCTTATCGCAGCTCCCGACGGCAAGGTAAACCTCGTCACCAACAAACACGTTGTGTCTGATAATTCAGGCTACGGACCAACTAGTTGTGCGGTGAAATTCCCTAATACTGCCAGTTCTTACATTGTAAAACTTAATGACATTACTCTTTCTACTAAAGGTTCAGATGTGGCTACTATTGCTATTCCAACACTGAGTAAAACATTAACAAATCTGGCTAAAAGCAAGAGAAATTACTGCAGCAAAGTACCTGACACAGGAGATGAAATTGTAATATTGGGTTATCCGAGTATTGGCGGAGCCAATGTCACAGCAACAGAAGGTATTATTTCCGGCTACGAAGGTTCATACTATATTACTTCAGCAAAAGTTGAGCACGGCAATTCAGGCGGTGCTGCTATTAATCAAAATGATAATTGTTATTTAGGTATACCGACATTTGTCCAGGCCGGACAAATTGAATCCCTGGCCAGAATTTTGAAGTGGCAGGCATTTTAGGAACCAGCGGTATCCTGTACTGATTTAACGTCGGGAGATATTCCTTTACCCTTCCCCGCAAGAACTGCATAGAGTACTGCAGCCAAAATAAAGACAACAGCAACACTGATGAGGAGAACATATTTTCTCTTTTCGACTTTTGCTACTTTCGGATCAAGCGGAACAATAATGAGCTCACTTTCAACATTGTGGGCAAATCTAATAGCATTATCACCGTCATCAATTTTATATGAAAGCGCCACCAGTGCTCCTTTTAAGTTGCCCGATGAAAGCTGCAGAAAGTCGAGCGGTAGAACTGCTTCGACTTCGCATCTGGCTTTTTTCAATATACCGACAAGCGGCAAAATAACTGTCGTACTCAAAAAAACTATGCGACGAACTTTGGCATCAATATCGGTATAGCCGGTAAAGGCCAGTTTATCTTCTGAAATCGGCGCATACGCGGCAAGGTTAAAAAGCTCAAGGCGCAGAAAATTGCGAAGCGGCTTCGGAGCAACTTCAAGAAAAGCAAAAGATTCGTGCAGAAAAATAGTGCACGAACCTGAAGTAGCAAAAAATGATTTGAGGTGTTCAGCCAAAGCTAATTCATACGCAGCAGCATCAATAATTTCACCGTATGTAACTACGTTTGGTTTGAACGGAATTGTGACTTTCTCTTCAGTTGCGATATTAATCGCAGTGAGTTCAGTCGGTAAGACGAAAAGAGCGTAAGTTGGCAATCGCATGCCATATATTATACCTCCTATCTTTATTTACGAGAAATATATTAGCGGGCAAGGTTGATAATAGCTCCGCTTTCTGCCCCACAGGCTTTGACGGTTACGATGCCATAAGTACCGACGTTAAAAACGTAGCCAGTTTTGGTAGCGTCATAGGTAGTGCCGCCAGTAGGATCAATTGGCATTGATTTAATGTATTTTGACAAATTACTGGCACCGGTCATAAGATCTGCACAAGCCGTACTAGCTGCAACGGTGCAACCACCTATAGACACCGGACTGCATGTAGCGGCATTGCCAGTGCCAAGTTGTTTATCAAGCCCGTTAGCAGTTAGGTTTGTTGGCAAAACACCACCGTTATCATTTATGCTTTGATTAATAGCTGCTAAAATAGTACCCACGTCAGAAGCCCGACGAGTATTTCTTGTTTTTTGTAATTGTTTTCCTGGACTAAGTGTTGCAAAGACAACAATAGCCAGTGCTGCAATGATTGAAATTGTAATGAGGAGTTCGATGATTGTAAAGCCTTTATTGTTTAGTTTTTTCATAAAGTGAATATATTATAGCAACTGCACATTGTTTGTACTATCTAGAAATGACAATGGGTGTAGTCCCTTCAACCCCGCAAGAGCGGACGGTAACAATACCATTTGTCGCAACTTTCACACTATAGCCATTATTATTCGCATTAAAAACCATTGTTGATCCAATCTTCCAGCCAAGCGGATCAAATGGTATAGCAGTTATGTATTTTGAAAGATTAATAGTGCCTGTCATAAGGTTTGCGCACGTGGTAGCACCAACTTGACAGCCATCATATCCATTTGTATTCCATGGGTAACCTTTATTTATACATGTAGTATTGTTATTGCCGATCATCTGTTCAGACATACCATATGACAATGCTGATGGGAGTTGGCCATTATTTTCGTTCATGGCTGCATGTATAGCAATAAGTATACTTTCAACATCAGATCTGCGACGATTATCCCGGGCTTCTTTGAGTCGTTTATTCGGGTTAATGCCGAGGTATACCATACTGGCAAGGATAGACATAATCGCAATTGCAACTAACAATTCAACTAGTGAGAAGCCTTTTTTACTCTTGTATTTTTCCATGTTATTACAGTATTGTACCAGTTGAAAATTAATTTTGCATTTAACGAGAAATTGAATATGGTTTGTAAGCATTAGGCGGATCGCCCCCCGTTTCCATATTACAGTTTCTAATAGTAATAACATCGTTTGCATCAATAGCAATTGTATATCCTGTCCTCGTAGTATCCCATCGAGATGCAGGGTCAATAGGATTAGATTTTAGGTATCCACTGAGACCATTGGCAGTGAGCGACGTATTAGTTAAAGTAGATGGACCCATTGTACCGTTAGCCAAATCTATGCATGCTCTACCCGCATCTATTGTACATCCAGAACCAGTTGGCGGTTGAACAGAGCCACACACGCCGATATTGGCAGTTCCAATTTGGGTTTCAGTCATTGGCGGCTTAAATATTGGACCGACATAATCATTTGTATTCACGTTTTCCTGCGTACTCAAGTTATAGTAAATAATCCCAGGGTAGCCAGAATTATATGTTAGATTTCCAATTTGCCCAGTGCCGTGGGCACTTTCTAAATTGGCCGCAATAGCTAAACCGATAGCGTCTGCAATTGTTGTTGCGTCCTTAACGCGACGAGCATTTCTGGCGTCACGTCCGCGTTTATCGGGCTTGAGATATAAAAATGAAGTAATCGCAACCGCCATAATAATACCAACAACAACAAGGAGTTCGACAAGACTAAAGGCTTTGCGGTTTGTTGTTCTTTTCATAGTATGCGGACTTTATAACTTATATTACCGAGAAACAGAGAGCGGTACATAGATATTTGCTGCCGGTGTTTCTTTGAAGCAGTTTTTGATCGTAATAACGCCGCTTGCGCTTGATGAAATAGTATAGCCAGTTCTCCACTGGGTAGGCCTGGTCGCATCATAGGAAACATTTGAACTCTCACCGCTCGGATCAACTGGATTTGATTTCAAGAAAACAGGAACAGCGGCTGAAACATTGAAACAAGCTGCGCCGGAACTGCAAGTTGAACCTTCGTTCGTGCCGCCAACACCTGAAGTAATCGTGCAGCTTGAGCCGCCTGTACCTATTTGGACTTCAGTCATACTTGTAGTAATTCCTACCGGTAATGTGCCTTTACTGTCGACAATGAAAGCATGGACAGCATTAAGAATTGTTGCGGTGTCAACTGCGCGGCGTGAGTTACGAGCTTCACGAATACGCCTGCCCGGATTGACAGAGGTAAAGACGACAACAGCAAGTGAGCTAATAATAGCAATAACGACCAGGAGTTCGATGAGGGTAAAACCTCTTATTTTTTTCATATACGATCTAATTCTAATGTATATGCATGGCTGCAACAACCGTAATTTGTTAATAAGCACGTACAAAAATAGCCGAAAGGGGTAACCTTCCGACTATTTTTGATAAAACCTACCTTATTTAGCGAGAGACAGAGAATTGGGTCATTGTATTTGCAGTTGCAGTTTCTGTGTTGCAGTTCTTGATCGTAATGATACCGCTTCCGTCAGTAGTGATTGTATAGCCTGTTCTAGTAGCATTCCACAATGTCGTATTAGGGTCAATAGGATTTGATGACATGTATGCACTAATACCAACGCCAGTAGCAACGGGGCCGACAATAGCACCAGCAAGGTCAATACAGGCGCGAGATGCAGTGAATGCACAGCCATGGCCGGTTAGAGTAGCAGTATTGGCGAGAGCAGCCGTTCCTGCACATGTACCGCTAATACCTGTTGTACCAGTACCAATTTGAGTTTCAGCCAAGACACCACCAACCAAGTTGGCAGAAATAATACCTGGATTTACACCTCCGAGATCAACGATAGCTGTGTGGAGAGAATCCAAGATTGTTGTCGCATCTACAGTGCGGCGTGAGTTACGAGCTTCACGCAGACGCTTACCAGGGTTAATGGCTGCGAACACAACAACCGCAAGAGCGGCAATAATAGCAATAACGACTAAGAGTTCGATGAGGGTAAAACCTTTTTTGTTAAACAATTTTTTCATAATGAAAACAATACTATGTCTTTTAATTATTAATAATATTCGAACAAGACACGCTTACTCACTCTATTGTAAATTGGGGGGTACCGTAGTGCAAGGCGAAACTGTTCATAACTCCCCTAATGAAGGATCCAGTTTAAAATGTAAATTTCAGTACCTCTTATAAAGACGCCTTCAACCAAGCGCTGGACATAGCCTGTTGAAGGACTTATTACTATGAATGACCAATAATTATTGAGTTGAGTCCCATTAGGAGCCCTAGTGACTGTCGCCAGACATGTGCCCTCTGGGAGTATAACCGGCATATTCGTACCCTGGTATAAATCACCATTTGGCTGTGATACTTGATAGAGTATTTCATTGGCGCAACTTTCAACTAGACCAGCAGAATCTTCGCCGACTAACTGACTTCGTGAAGCTTGTCCTTCGCCGATTGAAAGTTCAGTAAATGTAGTAGCAAGCACTATTGAAACAAATGAGAGTATTAAAATAGTAATGAGCGCTACATAACCATCATTATTTCTTTCTTGCTTACAGGACTTCATATTAATTAGTTATGTTATTTCTGGTAAGAGCACTGCTGTTAACAGTCATGGTATGTATAAGATTGGACTTGGCGCTACCGGCATTTACGACCATGGTAATTTTAAACCCAACATTATACGATTTGTATGTTGCATAATCAAAATTATTATAGAAAATCAAACTTGTAACCGTAACATCAGGACCTGTTAGGTTATATGTGAAGCCTTCGTATGTCTCTTGTAAAATACCGTTCGAAACACTAAAAGTAACTAGATTGTTCGGGTTGAGTGACCCATAATAATCTGATCTCATTAGAGAATAGACATTGGACGTTGTAGCCAAATCTACATAAGATACAGACGCGCCTACACCTGCAATACTTGCCCGTCTGATATCATGCTTAATTCTTTCGGTGACAAATCGCATTTGGGAGTAGAGGTCAGCCTGGGCAAAGTGCTTGGCGCGGAGAGAGCTCATATTCAGAAGAAATGGGATAGTGGCACCGACTAGCATCATCAAAACTGCTACATAGATCAGTAGTTCAACAAGTGTAAACCCTTTTTGATACATTTGCTCTTTCATGCTATTGGAAAATGCCATTCAATTCATGGACTGTGCCGCTAAAATCCGGACCTACAGTATAGAGACCACCAGTGCCATCGTAGAGACTGTAGTCCACTCCCGTTTGGTAGGTGCTCATATTCACAGTGCCATCTATGGTTGGCTGTCTACTTTGGTCATCAATATTTGAGAAATTTACGACACTGAGTTGATTTAGCGGCTTGGCTGATACGCTATATACACAAAACTTAGTGGGATCAACAACAAGATCGTTGACTGGCGAATCTGAGACAACAACATTCTTGCTAGGTGAAATGTTTGATGGCGAACTAATATTAAGGAAATAGATCTCTCCAGCACTATTGCCGACAATAAGGAAATGGCTTGAAACCGCCAGGGAAACAGCAGCAAATGCAGTTGGGATATTGTATGGATTTTGTGTATGCGGACTTAGTGTATCAACTGCCACTACTTCATTAGACGTATTACTGCTTGCAACATAGGCCCATCTATTTTTGACTATAACACTTTTTAAGTTACCCTGAACTCTTGTTTGGCCAACAATAGTCGGTGCCGAAGGTACCGAGACATTAATTTTGAAAAAATTATTGTTACCGATACCGAGGTCATCAGTAACTACATATGCATAACCCCCATAGAAATCTACCCAAACATCATTTGCGGCTGTTGGTAAATTCACATAGCCAGTTGGTGATGATGAAATAAAATCATTGAAGTTGCCACCATGAATGGTGTAGATTTGGAATTCTTTGGTAGCATCGTTTGTTGCAAAGTATATACGAGTGTCTCTAGCAAAAAGATTGTTTATGGTACCAGCTACTGAGACCGAAGTCACACCGTACGCCAGGGGGGAAATAGCACTAGGATACTGGGCACTTAGCATCTGAAAATCGAGGTCAGCATCCACTACCTGTCTGCGTGCAACATAGGCCATTCCTTTTGATCGATCGCCTAATGCAATTTTGTAGCCTGCCTGCGTACCGGTCATATTGTATGACTGGGCAATACCAGACATCGGTGTCGGATTGCAGTTATCAGTATTCGCTGATAATATTGTTTTTTTGTTATTTGTTACGTAAGTAAATGCAGTATGTGTTCCCGTATGGCCACTACTTATAGGCCATGTCACTGTTACAGTAACTTTCCATGTATCTGGGTCTAAATATACTCCATCTACAGATGCTTCGATGAAGCCATCCATGGTTCTGACATGGTCGATTTGATTGTTGTTATTCGAATCACGGTAAACTTCATAAATATTTACTGTCCTCGTATATGTCTTTCCATTATTAGCAAGATTTTCGGGTACTCCTTGATTTAATTCCCAGTTGCTGCCAACGGTTTGGAGACTTGCAGGGTAGTCTTCAGGGATAAAGAAAAAATGGTTAAAATCTCTGGCAGCAATTGAACTGAGAGCGTCGAGTCCTTCTGCAACGTAGCTTGTGGCTATGATTTGTTCTCCGCTCAAACGACTCACCGACAGACTTTGGGCAAAAATACCAACTGCGGCCGTAGCAAATAAAATAAAGGCCGCTGCCGCAATTACCAATTCAAGAATGGAGAAACCTTTTTGTGCTTTCATTTTTGTATGGTACATACTAATTTTTATAAACTGCTCCTGGACCAGTTATAGTTAATATCGGAGTTGATACATTTGTTTGTTGATCGACAAGAGAAATTGTCTCCGTAGGTAAAAAATTATCAGGTGTCCATGCGTATCCATCTGCCTGCGTGAAAAAGATTGTGAAAACCGGTGACTGACTTACATCATTTAATATAACATTTTCTGGTATTGAGATCTTTTCATTGTACGACGGATCTGCTGGTGGCCATGTACTTCCTTTGAATAGGGTCACTTGATTAATATAGATGTAAAGACCCCAACTATCATTATTTCTACTTGTCATGGCATACATTTGTGCTTTTCTGAATGCCGCGATAAGTTGACGCTGGGTGACATCAAAAGCATTTCTGTTGGTAAAATTAGCAAGCTGATTAGCAGCTATTCCTGAAAGCACAAGAACAACAACTACAGTCACCAGAAGTTCAATGATGGTAAACCCTGCTCTCTTATGAATTTTTTTATTCAACGCTTGAGGTAAAGTCAT